>JAJYFB010000093.1 GCA_021785495.1 Acidobacteriota bacterium
AGGCATGGCAGAGTTCGTGATCAAATTGGCCGACGAGCGCGGCCGCGTGCAAGAGCAGGTGCAGAGCGCGGCCACGGCTGAGGAGTTGCGCGCCCGCTTCGTCCACGCGGGCTATCATGTCTTTTCCGTACGCGCCCGCGGCGCCATCCGCCGCAGTCGCCGCAAGGTCAAGCTGGAACCGTTTCTCATCTTCAATCAGCAGTTCCTCACGCTGATTCGCGCCGGACTGCCCATCCTCGGCTCCATCGAAATGCTGACGAAGATTCAGAAGAACGCCGTCTTCGCCGGACAACTCGAAGATGTGGCCGCGCGCGTCAAGACCGGCCAGGAGCTTTCTTCCGCCTTCGAGGCGCAAAGCGGCTTTCCGGTCATGTACACCACCACGATTCTGGCCGGCGAGCGCTCCGGCAACCTGCCCGAGGTTCTCGATCGCTACGTCAATTTCCAGAAGGTTTCGCTGGCCCTGCGCAAAAAGCTCATCGGCTCGCTGATTTATCCCGCAGTGCTGCTCTCGCTGGTCTGCGGGCTGCTCATCTTCATGTTCACGGTGGTGGTGCCGCAGTTCGCGCAGCTTTACGACCAACTCGGCAACAAACTGCCCACGCTGACGCTGACGCTGCTCGGTTTTGGCAAGTGGATGCAGCGCACGATCCTCTGGCAGATTCTGGCTGGCGCCGGATCGGGCTATGCGCTTTATCAGTTTTTCCAAACCGAGCGCGGCAAGGAGTTTGCCGATGGCGTGCGCGTGCGCCTGCCCATCTTCGGCAAAATCTGGCTCAAGTACCAGGTCGCGCTTTTTGCGCGCACGCTCTCCACGCTGCTGACAGGCGGCCTGCCGCTGGTGCCATCGCTTGAGACGGCGGCGCGCTCCATCTCTTCGCGCCGTGTCTCGCGCGCCGTCACGGCCTCGGTCGTCACCGTGCGCGAAGGCAAGAGCCTGGCCGATTCGCTCGGCAAGACCGGCGTCTTTCCTTCGCTGGCGACGGAGATGATCACCGTCGGCGAGCAGACCGGCGCGCTGCCGCAGATGCTCAACTCGATGGCCGAGTTCTTCGAGGAGGACGTGGCCACAGCGCTGGCCGCCGCGCTGGCTCTGATCGAACCCGTGATCCTGATTGTCATGGGCGTGGTAGTCGTCTTTATTCTGATCTCGCTCTATCTGCCCATTTTTTCGCTCGGGCAGGGGAGCGCCATGTAACGGGAGGGTCGAATGGCCGAGACAAATGTGTTGCCACTGCCCGCCTCCACGCCGGCATTTTCGCCCGCGCCCGGCGGCGGCGATGAACGCGCTCAGGCCGAGGCGCTGGCGCGCCGCTATCACACCGAATTCGTCGATCTGAAGAACTTCAAGATTCAGCACGAATTGCTGCGCACCGTGCCTGTTGAGCTGATGTTCCGCTACAACTTCGTGCCGATCGAGCAGATGGACGGCGCGCTGGCGATCGCCGTCAGCGATCCCTCGCGGCTGATGGTGCTCGACGAGATCGCCGGACTGCTGGGCGCGCGCATCGTCGCCCGCGTGGCCACGCTTTCGCAGATCACCGACCTGCTCAAGAAAACCGAGCAATCGCAGCGCGTGCTCGACGAGGCCAGCGAAGGGCTGACCTTCGACGTCGTCACCGGCGACGACAATCCCGACGAAAACATCTCCATCGAGAAGCTCACCAGCGACGCCGAGGAGATCAACCCGATCATCCGCCTCGTCGATACGACGATCTTCACCGCGCTCGAACGCCGCGCCTCGGACATTCACATCGAAAGCTACGACGATTCGGTCCACGTCAAGTACCGCATCGATGGCGTGCTGCAAGAGGCCATGGCGCCCATCGCCCGCGAGCACCACGCCACCATCCTCGGCCGCATCAAGATCATGAGCGAGCTGGACATCGCCGAGAAGCGCGTGCCGCAGGACGGGCGCTTCCGCGTGCGCTACAAGGGCCGGCTCATCGACTTCCGCGTCTCGATCATGCCCACGGTGCACGGCGAAAACGCCGTCCTGCGCGTGCTCGACAAGGAATCGATGAGCGAGAAGTTCTCGAATCTCACCCTCGACGTGGTGGGCTTTGCCGAGGACGACTTGCGCCGCTTCCGCCGCTACATTCGCGAGCCTTACGGCATGGTGCTCGTCACCGGCCCCACCGGCTCAGGCAAAACCACCACGCTCTACGCCGCGCTCAACGAGATCAAAAGCGACGAAGACAAGATCATCACCATCGAAGACCCGGTCGAGTATCAAATCCGCGGCATCACGCAGATTCCCGTCAACGAGAAAAAGGGCCTCACCTTCGCGCGCGGCCTGCGCTCCATTCTGCGCCACGACCCGGACAAGATTCTCGTCGGCGAGATTCGCGACCAGGAGACGGCGCAGATCGCCATCAATTCCGCGCTCACCGGCCACCTGGTCTTCACCACGGTGCATGCCAACAACGTGGTCGATGTTCTGGGCCGGTTCCTGAACATGGGCGTCGAGGCGTATAACTTCGTCTCCGCGCTCAACTGCATTTTGGCGCAGCGCCTGGTGCGCACCATCTGCGAGTATTGCGCGCGGCCCGTGCGGCCCAGCGACGAGGAACTGCTGGCCAGCGGCCTTGAGCCGGACGAGTGGCGCAGTTTCGAGTTTCGCGAGGGGCTCGGCTGCATGGAGTGCGGCGGCACGGGCTATCGCGGCCGCACCGCGATTCACGAACTGCTCGATCTCAGCGACAACATCCGCGAGATCATTCTCGCCAAAAAACCGACCTCGGAGATTCGCCGCGAGGCGCAGAAGGAGGGCATGAGCTTTCTGCGCGAGTCCGCGCTCGATCGCGTTCGCCGCGGTTTCACGACGCTCAAGGAGATCAACAAGGTGACGTTCATTGAAGCGTCGCGGTAGGAACGGAAAAACAGGGACCAAGGGACTAGGGACTAGGGACACAGGGACCAAGGGACCCAGGGGCTGAGGGGCTGAGGATTTTGAAGGGGAAAGGTCTTCGAGGTTGCGGTAGAACTCAACCGGAAGAGCTTTGGAACAAGGGCACGGCTTGAGCCGGGCGGTACGAAACGCGAAAGGATCACGCGCACTTGCCATCGATTCTGAACAAAACCAAACGCAACAGTCGTCCACCGGCCGCGGTCGAGTTTTCTCCGGAGGGCATCCTCGCCGCAGCGCTCGTCTCGGCGCGCGCGCGCCGGGGTCCGGCCATCGGCCGCGGCAGCGTCTACGCCTTCGCTCCGCTTGCCGAGGATGCGCTGGTTCCCTCGATCGAAGCGCCGAACTTTCGCGCGCCGGAGGCCGTGGCCGCAGCGCTTCGCACGGCACTCGATGCGCTCAGCCTGCGCAAGCGCGCGCTCACGCTGATTCTTCCCGATCCGCTCGTCCGCGTCTTCGTGCTCGACTTCGACGCCTTCCCGGCCAAGCCCGCCGAGGCTGTGGCCGTTGCGCGTTTTCGCCTGCGCAAGATGGTTTCCTTCGATGTGGAGCAGGCCGGGGTCAGTTGCCAACTGCTGGCGCAGAACGGCGCCGAGTACAAGGTGCTGGCGGCCATCGTTCCCGGCCCCATCCTCGCCGAGTACGAATCCGCTGTTCGTGCGGCCGGCTACGAGCCCGGAGCCGTGCTTTCGTCGAGCCTCGCCGCCCTGGAAGCCACGGACTCGACCGAAGGCATCCTTGCCGCCAGCCTCGCCGCGCATTCGATCACCACGGCTGTCGCACTGGGCGACGAGCTGCTTCTCTATCGCACGCTCGATCTGCCGCCTGAGCCCTGGTCGCGCGCCGCTGAGATCGCCCGCGCCGTCGCCGTTGCCGCCGCTTACTTCGAGGACAAACTCGGAGCGCCGCCACGCGCACTGCACTACGCGGGCATCCTGAGCCCGGCCGAGTTTACCGAGTCCATCGCCAACCCCGCCCTGCAGGCCATCGAGTGGACCACGCGCCCGGAAGAAGGCGCACTCTCCGCTCTGCCTCAAATCAGCTACGCCAGCGTTCAGGGTGCGCTGGCGGGAGCCAGCTAGCGCCATGAACGTCACGCTCAATCTCGCCACGCGCCCGTTTATCGATCTCGGCCCCATCCTGCGCCGGCTGCGCATCGGCATGGCCATTCTTGCCGTGCTCTCGCTGCTCTTCGTGCTGGGCCTGCACCTCTTTGATCGCCAGGCCGTTGCCGCCCGCGCTCGCGAGCATTCGCTCGACGGCCAGATCGCCCGCGTCGAAGCCGAGCGCCAGCGCGCCCAGGCCTTCATGCAAGAACCCGCCAACGCGCAACTCTTGCAGCAGGTCGATTTTCTCAACGATCGCTTCGACGAAAAATCCTTCTCCTGGACGATTGCCATGGAAGCGATGGAAAACGTTCTTCCGGCCGGCGTTCAGGTCTCGGCCATCGAACCGCAGCGCATGAAAGACGGCCACATTGTCGTTCAGCTCCGCATCCTCGGCCCGCACGACCGCTCCGTCGATCTGGTCCGCAACCTGGAGCAGTCCCGCCGCTTTCTTTCACCGCGCATCGAAAATGAAAGCGCCGAAAGCAGCAACAACCCGAACCAGCGCGTGCAACAGCCCGTCAGCGCCTCCAACCGCTTCGAGTACGAACTCTTCGCCGACTACAATCCGCCCACGCCCGCCGAACGCGCCGCCCTGAAAAAAGCGGCATCGGCATCGGCAGCCGCTTCACCCGGTGCCTCGACGGCGGCATCGGTGCCCGGTCTGCGTGCCATGCCCGCGCCCACACAGATGCGCCAGCGCCCGCCCTACACCGGCCCGTCGCACGGCACGCAGAAGCCCAATCCCGCAGTCTACGGAGGCCGCCGATGAACCTTGCCGCCTCGCGCTGGCGCGAACGCCTCGCCTCGCCGCTCACCTGGCACGCCGTCGGCTTTGTCTTGCTGCTCGTGCTGGCCGTGAGCCTGGCCATTCGTCTCGGCCTGGACTGGGCCGCCATGGATAGCCACGCCAACGAAGTCCTCGCCGGCAAGAAAGTTGAGTTGAGGGCCCTCGAAATCCAGACCGTTCCGCTGCGCGGCATCGACCAGCGCGTCGAAAAGGCCCGTGAGCAGCTCGCCAGTTTCTACCAGAAACGGATTCCGCCCAACTACTCCTCGATCGATGACCGCATCTCTGCTCTGCAGGTTGCCTCCGGCGTGCGTCTGACCCGCGTGCAGTTCACGCAGGGCAAGCCGGGCTTCAGCCTCACGGAAATCACCATGGACGCCAGCATCAGCGGCGATTACCCGTCGATCATGCGTTTCGTCAATACGCTGGAACGCGACCCAATGTTTTTCATCATTCGCGCCATGGCCCTCACCGGCCAGCAGGGCGGTCTGGTCAACCTGCGCCTGCGCGTCTCCACCTGGCTGCGCCCGGCCGACGCCGCGGCCAGCGGCCTGCCGCCCACGCCGAGCGAGGACAACCCGCCCGGCGCGGACTCCGCACGCCCGGCGGCCAGCAAGGAGGGTGAATAGATGGCTCTCGCCCTCGGCATGGAAAACAAGCGCCAGGTTGCTCTCGTGATCGTGCTTTTTGCGGCAATTCTGGGCTACGTTGGCTATCAAATCTACCAATCTTTCTCCGGGCCGGCTCCGGCGGTGCCGCTTCCGTCCGCGCATCTTGCTGCGGCCGCCTCTGGCCAGGCGCATGAGGCCGCAGCCAGCGCCGAAAAGCTCTCGAACAGCGGCATCGATCCTGCGCTGCACCTCGACAAACTCGCGCAAAGCGAGGATGTGCGCTACGACGGTGCCGGCCGCAACATCTTTTCCGCCGACTCGGCTCCCATCGCCATCCCCACTCCCATCCAGAGTGCGCGCCCCGGCGCGCCGGTTGCACCGTCCGTGCAGCAGGCGATAGCTCCGGCTGTTCCGCAGCCTCCGGCGATCGACCTCAAGTTCTTTGGCTACGCGCAGAACAACCACAAAGACTTTCGCGCCTTTTTCCTCCACAACGGCGATATTTTCATCGCCCGCCCGGGAGAGATTGTCGATCACCGCTACAAGGTGGATGCGATTCATCCGCTCAGCGTCGTCGTCACCGATCTGGCCTACAACAACACGCAGACCCTGGCGCTTGCAGCCAACTGACCTCATGCCCATGCCGCCTCCAATCCGAATGCAGCGCCGTTGCGCAGACTCCGTCGAGGACGGCTATATCATCCTCTTCGCCGTCTTTCTGCTGGCGCTTCTGGTCATCGCGCTGGCCCTGGCCGCGCCCAACGTGGCCAAATCCATTCAGCGCGATCGCGAGTTGGAAACCTACAATCGCGGTTTGCAGTACCGGCGGGCGATTCAGCTCTACTACCGCAAATTTCAGGCCTATCCGCCCAACGTGGATGCCCTCGTCAATACCAACAATCTCCGCTTTCTGCGCAAAAAATACATCGATCCCCTCACCGGCAAGGACGATTGGAAGCCGATTCTCTTCGGCCAAAACAAGGCTCCCACCGCGATGGGCTTCTTCGGCCAGCCCTTGAGCGGCGGCGCAAGCACCATTGCCGGCATCGGCCCCGGCGGCGGCGCTACAGGCGCTTCCGGCGGCAGCCTGCCTGGCGGAGTCAGCAACCTCTTCGGCGGCAGCTCCGGTAGCAGCTCCGGCGGCAGCCTGCCCGGCGGAATCAGCGACATCTTTGGTGGCGGCTCCAGCGGCAGTTCCACCGCCAACGCCAGCAATGGCTCCGGCGGCAGCAGCGACGCTTCGGGCAGTGCAACTTCCAGCGGCTCATCCACCGCAAGTTCCGGCTCGTCCACAGGATCGTCGAGCGGCTCCACTTCGACCGGACTCGGCGGCCAGACCTTCGGCGGCGGAGGCATCATCGGCTTTGAACCCGTCAGCAACAAGCCATCGATTTTGATCTACAAGAAAAAGGACCACTACAACCAGTGGGAGTTCACCTACGATCCGATCTCCGATATGCAGACGATGGCAGGCGGCAGCACCGGCCTCAATGGCCAGTCCCCCGGCAGCGCTACCGCAACTCCCGGCGGCACAACTTCTTCTCCCAGTTCCTCCACGACAAACTCGAGCAGCGGGTCAACCTCACAGCCCTAGCAGGAAAGTTGCATCCCAAATTGCGGAGCAATTCTGTTTTGAAGGAAGCGGCTGGACCACATCTGACCATCCAGCAAAGATTGGGCGCCCCCCAGGGTTTGAGGTAGATTGCGTAGTGGGCCACGGGCCATTGTTCTCATGCCGCAATTTTTGATAAAGTGAAAAAGGAGAACGCAAGGGTGCGTCGCACCCAGCACAAGCAGTGGCGCTATCGTCTAGGGGTTAGGACGTGAGATTCTCAATCTTAAAACCCGGGTTCGATTCCCGGTAGCGCTACCAGAGATTTGACGCTAAAGCCCGCTAAATCAGCAGGCTTTTCGTTTGGCCGGAAAACCTGTTAGCGCGTGCTGGTGGCACAAAGCGCGAAATCTGTGGCACATCCTGTGGCACAGTTCGTCCGGGCCTTGCATTCCCGTTCCCGTCTGCCGGTTGGCATCCTCGTAAGCAGGGGGCAAGCATCGTGCAAGGATATGCCAAGAGGCTCACCGGGCGGTGGTGAGGCCCGGAGGATCATCCCGGTTCGCCGGAGCCTCCAAGAGGCGGCAAACCATCCCAACGCCGATTTGTGAGCACGCTCCCGGCCTCGTGGAAATGGTTTTAGTTGTCCAGGCCTCTTCCGCCTTGGGAGAAATGCTTCGTCGGCTTTCGCATCGGCGTTTTCGGACAACTCTGAAACAGGCGCAGAGTTTGCGATTGTCATTCTTTCGCACTTGCTGTGCAAGATTCCCGGAAGTATCAAGCCCTTTATGGCCGATTCACGGTTTCGCCGCCGCTTCTCGAAACAAGGCGCAGCTTTTGCGAAGTCGGGGCAAACGATGCACTGATGAGACAGATGTATCTTTTTGAACATCTTGTTTAGACCCGTTCGGATCAAGTGAAAAGCGCAGTCTGTGTCGCCTTTGGTGCGCTGTTCATCGCGGGCGGCGCGATCTCACGACCAATGAGCAGGCAGGTCTATGGGGGGCTGGTTGCACTTCTCTTCATAGCTATGGAATTTGCCCAGTGTCGAGTGGTGCGGCCAAACGTGGCAATTTTCGATTTCGCTCACGGTCTGGCGACAAATCCCAATGATCCTAGCCAGACGTGCCTGGGAAAGGTACGCCTTTCGGCGTAGCGCCCTAAAACGCTCGGCAACTTCGGTTTTCTCCCATGGCCTAGAACGCATTTCCTGGTTCCTCTTGGTGATTGTGGCACAACGGGGATCAGAGCAGCCGGAAGATTTCAGACAGACTTTATTTCCACCCCTTGTAATAATTCAGCAAGCGTCAAGTCGAACGCTCCCGCCAATGCTTGCATCGTTCGCAAGCAGATTTCCTTCTTGCCAATTTCTAGATCGGAAATGTAATTTTCGTTGATACCGGCTTCCTCCGCAAGGTCGATTTGACGCCAGCCTTTTGCAGTTCGCAATTCGCGAATGCGCAGACCGAGAAGGATGCAAATGTCGCTTGCCATCCCTACTATCGTCGGACTATCATCGATCCCGCATTCCCACTATCGTCGGAATTGGAGGCAAGCGAATCGTATGGTTTTCGATCCAGTTCGGTTTATGACCAAAACTGCTCAAATGGGGCTGTGCGTCACACTTCTTCTCACCGGTTGCGGGGGCGGTAGTTCAATCGGTGGCGCGGGCGGAGGGGGCGGAACCACGCCGCCGCCGAGTACGGCAAACGAATGGACCTGGATGAGCGGGAGCAGCACGGCTGGTGCGAGAGGCGTATAGCGTCGCTGCAAATACTCGAACAGCGTCTTGGCTTCCAGTCCGGCGCTCACTTCCAGTTGTTCCCGAACCTCGCTCCAGACATCCGCAAATGGATCGGGCCGTCGCCCACGTGGCTTCGTCGGCAGTTCACTCGGCAGCCGCTGCAGCCGCCGGTACTTCCTTGCCGTCTTGGCGTCCATTCCTGCCTTCGACGACGCTATTTCCAAATTCCCCTCGGTCTTTTCCAACGCAAACGCTGGCAAATGGGAACCCATCAAGGTGCAGTAAGCCACAAACACTTGGGCTATTACCTGGATGAGTTTACGTTTCGGTTCAACCGCCGCAAATCGATGAACCGTGGCAAGCTGTTTTATCGCCTCGTGCAGCAGGCCGTGGCAATCGAGCCAGTCCCATTGGATAAAATCCTGCATCCCGAAAAGAAGCAGGCTCGGAAGTTGTCACCACGAAAGGCGCCGGCGAAGGTGGAAGGAATGAATCCAGATCTGGTTACAGAGCAGGCTAGCGGTACCCACGGCCACATCTAATCAGGATGCAGCCGCGAGTCAACTACCATTCATGTGAGCCTTGCCTATCATTAGAGCAACGATGCAAATGTCTTAAGGTCTGCAACCGTTGCGACAAGACCTTGCTCTAATAGATTTTCCAAGTACTCATCAACGCTATAGGGAGGATACTTCAACCGTCCGCGCACTTTCTGAACAGCACTACAGAAGACGCCCGGAGCCAGGTTGAGGTGATTACTCAAGAACTCGTCTGGATGTTGCGCTTCGATGCCGAAGAGAGCAAGTGCTTCGTTCGGGAAGTCTTTCAGGTTCAGCGTCACAATCACGTCGCAGCGACCTACGATCGCGGCGGCCAGCACATGACGATCGTTAGGATCCGGCAAGGTCAGGGATGCAATCAAATGCTCGTATCCTGTCACCAAACAGTCACGAATGTTTCTGTCCATAAGGTCGCGCGTCCGCTCAAGAACGATCCGCTCGCGATGCGGCTCCTTCTTGAGCAGAGACTCGATCCACTCTCTGTGAATATCGGCAGTCCATTTCGCGTGAAACATGTCCATGACGGCGAGTTGCATTAGCAAATCGCGCAACGGCGCAGGATACAGCACATTGGCGTCCAGAAGTGCTGTGTATTGGCTCATGGACGCGAATACCCCATATCGTTTTGCTGCGCCTCTAGGGTGAGCTGATCGAGGACAGCCTCGCGCTCACGATCAATGCGGGTCTTGTACGCCATCACGTCTTCCATGCGGATGCGGCGATGCTTGCCAACCTTGCGATACGGAATGGCGTTATCTTCCAGCAGTTTGATGAGGTAGGGGCGGGAGACGTTAAGCACGCTTGCCGCTTGCACGGTAGTCAGCTCGGCGTTCTCAGGGATCAGGACGACGCCCTGCCCTGCCGCCATCGTTTCGAGAATGTTCATCAAAAGAGAAACGGCGCCGGCCGGCAGTTCAAGCGGCTGCTCTAGTTCCGCATCGAGGACGCGCACGGATAAAGACCTGCCCCTCCGTGCATAGGGCGACAAGCGGCGGCCTGAATCGCGAGCCAGTGATGCCTCAAGTGCCGAGGGGGCAAACTGACGATGGGGAATAGTAAGGGCGGCGACCATAGGGTTTCCTCCTGAATTGAGTATCGCATACAGATGAAATAAACGCAACAGGTGAAGTAAATGCAGCCATATTCACGGCAAAAGCCCGATGTATTTTGTGTGAGCAGCCCGTTAAGTAGACTCCATAAAGCGTAAGGGCGCAAGGAGAAGCGTCTTATTTACATATACTTAAGCTACGGCCACGATGGATTGTGGTGATTTGAGTAAAGCAGATACCCAACTTCCGGAGTTCGCGCCGGTGTGCGCGCGACAGTGACGCCCGTACCGTCCAGCCATGCTGGAACACTCCTGGGGCCGGCAATCCACTGCACGGGGACATAGGCGGTGAGGGCATGGAGCAGCGGCCTCCAGCAGGGCGAGAGTTCGGTAAGGCCGGCGATCTCCATCGGGCCGAGGACCGCCGGTGCATGACCTATGCGAGAGGTCGCGGTGGCGACGATGTCCAACGGGCGCATCATGCCGGACGGAAGCTGCCCGAGGACGCCCGCTTCTAGGCGCGCGAGGTCGGCGAGACGCGGATGATCAGCCGCGCGTTCGGCAAGATCGACGCCCGCGCGCCAGGCTTTGTGAAGCGTATCGGCCGCTGCATCAATCATGCCGGGAAGAGCCTTGATTTTTTCCAGCTCGCCCATTGGCGTTACGGTTAGGGCCACATGGATGGCTGCGCGCAGGCTTTCGTCGTCGATAGGGCGTGTGAAGCCGCCAGCCAGCCGGACGGCGGCCTGCTCGAAGGACATAATCTGGAGGCCGTGACGACCATCACGGCTCACCGCAAGCCGCCTCTCCTGCATCGCGAGGCGACCATGAACGACCAAAGTGGATCGATGCACGCTGGTCATGGGCGCTCTCCTTTTAGGCCAACTGTGAGGGGCTGGTTTCGATCCGATGCCGCCTCGGCTGGCGGCGGCTGGCTGTCAGCCCTTTATTCGTAACCGAAGGCCATCCACGTCCTCGCCGGGAACCCGCATTATCGGGGAAACAGAATTATAGCAATCCGTCCCAATCGAGGCAGTCCAAATCTGGAGATGAAGCAGGGCAAACGCATCTTAAAAGCTATATGCAGAGCGGGATAGAGGAGATGAGATGGGGACATGGAGAGGCCCCTGAAGTATTTTGCCGAGTTGAAGGACCCGCGGGTGGAGCGGACGCGGGAACATCTTCTGGAAGAGATTCTGCTCCTTACTATCGCTGCGATCTTGAGCGGGGCCGGTGGTTGGAACG
>JAJYFB010000094.1 GCA_021785495.1 Acidobacteriota bacterium
ATCCGGTTGAGCAGTTGCGAGGCGTGCAGAATGCGAAACTCGGGATCGAGGCAGATAAAGGCCCGGCCCACCGAGGCCAGAGCGCGTGTAATTCCGTGCAGTGCCGCTTCGGTCAGCGGATTCATCTCCGGCCGGAATTCGGCCGGCTCGACCACCGGTTCGGTCTCCACGTTTCGTCTTCCTTTCTATGCGGCCAGCGCGGTTGCCCGCTTGCCTTGTGGCCGCCAGCCCCGTGGCCATTCTCCCGGCCGCGCTGGTCGTCTCACGACGCGGCCGGGAAGCTACTCCAAGCCATCGGGATAGATCGCGCGGTAGGTATTGAAGCCCCCGGAGAGAACCTGCGCGTTGAAGCCGTGGTGCTTCAAAAGCCTGTAGGCGTAATACGATCGCTGGCCGATCTGACAGCTCAGGACGATCTCCCGGTCCCTGGGTAGCTCCCCCAGTCGCGTCCGCAACTCGCCGAGGGGAATATTGACCGCGCCCTCAATCGCACCGCCGCGCAGCTCCTGCGGGTCGCGCACATCGACCAGGAAGGCCGAAGCCGCGGCAGACCGTAGCTCGCTCCACGGCATCATCTGCACGTCGCCGCGCACGATGTTGGCCGCAACCATGCCGGCAAAGTTCACCGGGTCCTTGGCGCCGCCGTACTGAGGAGCGTAGCACAACTCGGACTCTTCGAGGTCGAAGACGGTCGCCCGCATCTGGATCGCCTGCGCAATCACGTCGATTCTGCGTTCCACACCCTCTTCGCCCGCGGCCTGCGCGCCCAGCACGAGCCCATCGCTTTTGCGGAAGAGCAGCTTGAGATGAATGGCCTTGGCTCCCGGATAGTAGCCCACGTGATGGCCGTTATGAAGATACACGCACTCGAAGTCTGCGATGCCGGCGCGGCGCAGCGCTTTTTCCGTCGCTCCCGTCATTGCGACCGTCAGCCCCAGGACGCCGCAGACGGCCGTTCCTTGCACGCCGCGAAACTTCGTTGCGCGGCCGCAAATGGCGTCGGCCGCAATGCGAGCCTGTCGGTTGGCCGGACCGGCCAGCGGAACCAGCTCCCAGGCGCCCGTAACAAAGTTCCGTACCTCGACGGCATCGCCGACGGCCCAGATGCGCGCGTCGCTGGTCTGCATCTGCTCGTCGACGCGAATGCCGCCGCGCTCGCCGAGCGCAAGACCGGCTTCCCGCGCCAACTGCGTCTCAGGCCGGACGCCGATGGCCAGAACAACCATCTCCGTCTCGAAGGCGGCTCCGCTCTGCGTGCGGACCAGCAGACCGCCGCTGGCTCCTCGTTCAAATCCCACTACGCCCTGGCCCAGTTCCAGATCGACGCCATGCGACTCCAGCCGCTGCTGCGCGTACTCGGCCATCTCCACATCGAGCGGCGGCATTACCTGCTGCGCCATCTCGACGAGGGTGACGGCCAGACCGCGATGTTGCAGGTTTTCGGCCATCTCCAGCCCGATAAAACCGCCGCCCACGACAACGGCGCTCTTCGGCTTCCGGGTCTCGATCCAGCGGCGCATCTCGGCGCTATCGGGCACGGTGCGCAGGGTGAAGATGCCCGGCAGATCAATCCCCGGCCAGGCGGGACGGATCGGCGCCGCGCCCGGCGCCAGCACCAGCGCGTCATACGGCTCTTCGTTTTCGACGCCGGTGGCAAGGTTCTTCACCTTCACGATTTGCCGCGCGCGATCCATCGCTGTCGCCTCGTGCATGGTGCGCACTTCGATGTTGAACCGGCTGCGGAACAGCTCCGGCGTAGCCAGCAGCAGCTTGTTCTCGTCGCGAATCACGTCGCCGACATAATACGGCAGCCCGCAATTGGCGAAGGAAACATACGGCCCGCGGTCGAGCACCAGAATCTCCGCCGCTTCGTCGAGCCTGCGCACGCGCGCCGCGCAGGTGGCTCCGCCCGCCACGCCGCCAACAATCACCACCCGTTTTCCGCTCATTCTCCCTCGCTCAATGATTTCCTGCGTCCATGCCGCACCCGGCCTGCGCCGGAGCACGCCCTCTTCCCGGCTCACCTCTGCCGGCATCGCCTCTTTCGCCGGAATCGCGCCATGGCCGCGCCAGCGTACAGCAGCCGTCGTGCAGGCTGGGCCGATCGTCCGCATCGATGGATGTAAACAACATCTACATCATAATCGGACAGCTCGGGCAGGGCAACGCGAACCTCGATCTAGATGCGTTGAACATCTAGATGAGTTTCATGATAGATTGGGTGCACATCCGATCGACGGTCCGTACCGCCCAAGGAGACAGATGCCGAGCAAGCTCTGCGCACGCCACACAAAAAAGCAGCCCTGCACCTGCGGCATGGGCAATCTCTACCGTTTCGTCGAACCGCTGATCTTGCACCTGCTTGCGATCAAAGGTAGCGCCTGCGGCTATGCTCTGCTTGCCGACCTGGAAGCCCATGCGCTGACGGACGCCGCCATCGACAAAGCTGCGCTCTATCGCACGCTGCGCCATCTGGAAGCCAACGGCAAGGTTCAATCCGCCTGGGAGACAGACGGTGGCGGCCCGGCGCGCCGCGTTTACACCCTGACCCGGGATGGCGAAGAGCATTTGGAGGAATGGGCCGCGGTTCTGGAACATCTGGCGCAAGCGATGGACCGCTTTGTGCGCGCCGTCCGCAAGCCGAAAAGGCGGCACACACGTCCGCGTTCGCGCGCAGCGATTGCCAGCCCCTCGAAAAAATCGCGTAATGTCCGCTGAGGCCGCCCAGGAACAGCCCGCCCAGCAGCATTTCTTCCGCGCCCAAGTGCAGCCGGAGCGTGTCGATCGTCCGAAACAGGAAGCAACATCGCCCAGATTGCTCCATTTCCGGGACCGGTTCAAGCTGGATCAATTTGAAATGCTGTATTTTGAGCCACCTGCAAAATTCATCGCAGCGTCGCGGTTTTACAAGGGCACGACTTTCGTCGCGCCAACAAAGCCAACAAAATCAGAGTGGTTTTCGCCACGGAGGGAAGGCGGCATCGGTCCATTCCCGAATGTTGCAAGTGCCTCTTTTGTAAAGGCGGTCACGGGCGCGTGCGTCTTGAAGGATTTGTCCGATTGACCATGCGCCATCGCGCCCTGCGGCATCTTTCTGCCGCCATTCTTAAAAAAAATTATTCATGCGCTGTAACAAATTGCACGCCGCGTGACTTTCTCTCTAGGAACGCACCCGGAGGCAACGTTTCAACCATGAAACATCGGATTTCAACAGCGGTCTGGTTCGTGCTTCTGTGCGCCACGGCGGCAACGGGCGCGGCGGCGCAGCAGCCGCTTACGCTTCGCCAGGCAATTGCAGAGGCGCTGGGCGCGAATCCCGAAGCCCGGCAGGCCGAGGCCGCGACGCGCGAGGCGAGCGCCCAGGCCACGCTGGCGCGCACGGCGCTTTTGCCGCAACTGAACTTTACCGAAGACATCTCGCGCGGCGACGATCCGGTCTACGCCTTCGGCTCCCGGCTGCGGCAGCAGGCCTTCACCCAGGCGGATTTTGCGCTGAACGCGCTGAACAAGCCGCAGCCGATCGGCAACTTCGCCACGCGGCTTTCCGGCCAGTGGCTGGCCTTCGACTCGTTCCAGACGCAGAAGCGCATCCGCGCAGCCGGCCAGATGCAGAAAAGCGCCGCTTTCTCGGCGCAGGCGGCCAACCAGAAGATCGTGCTCGATGTCGTCTCGGCCTACCAGGCGGTGCTCTATGCCGAGCGGCGGGTTGCGGTCGCTCAACAGGAACTGGAGACGGCCCAGGCGCTGCTGGCCTCGGTCGACGATCATGTGCAGGCCGGACTGGCGGTCGAGTCGGATCGGATGTCGGCCGAAGTGAATATGGCTACGCGCCAGCAGGAACAGATTGCCGCCGAAGGAAACCTCGAGATAGCCTGGGCGCAATTGCGCGTGGCCATGGGCGCGCCGGAACTACCGGAAACCGCGCTGGCGCCGATTGCGCCGCACAGCTTTCCGCCGATGGCGCTCGACGCCGCGCTGCAAACGGCCTACAAAACGCGCCCCGATCTGGCGGCCGTCGATCAGGCGCAATCGGCTGAAGCGGCCGCGCTCAGTGCGGCCAAACTGGGCTTCGGCCCGCGGATCAGCGCCTACGGCAACTGGGAACAGGACCGGCCCACCTTTGCCGGTGCGGGCGGCAACAACTGGGTGGCCGGCGTGCAGTTGACGCTCGACATCGCGCCCATCGCCAAACGCGCGCAGTTGGCCGATGCGCGCGCGGCCCGGGACCGGATCGATGCGCAGCGGGCCAGCTACCGCCAGCAGGTACAACTCCAGGTGACCGAGGCCGAGATTGCGCTCCGGACCGCCGAGCTTTCCGTCGCAACAGCCGAGGCGGCGCGGGCGCAATCGGCCGAGAGCCTGCGCATCCTGCGCAATCGCTACGGCGCCGGACTGGCGACGATCACCGATCTGCTCCGCGCCGAGGATGCGGAGCGCGCGAGCCAGAACAACTACTGGCAGGCCGTTTACGGCAATGCCGTGGCGTACGCACAACTGCTTTTCGCGACGGGAACCCTGAGCCCGGACGCGGCGGAGGAACTGCAATGAAGCGGATTTTGTCTGGATGTTTGCTGGCCGCGGCGGCGGCCTCGCTGGCCGGCTGCCGGTCGGAGGAGGCGGCCAAGCCCGCCTCGCCCGCAACCGCGACCGCGCAGGTGGTCGCAAGCCAGTTGCGGCAGATTCCCTCGAATCTGAAGGCCGTTGGCACGCTGCACGCGCGCGAGAGCGCGACGCTTTCGGCGCAGGTGATGGGCCGCGTCGCAGCGGTTTTGGTTCATGCCGGCGATCCGGTCGCTGCCGGACAGACGCTGGTCGTGCTCGACGACGCCACGCTGCGCGCCGCCGCGGCGGCGGCCGACGCCGCCGTCCAGGCCGCCGCCCGGCAGACGGCCTCGGCGCGCGCCAGCGCCGATCTGGCCGCCAGCACGCTGGCCCGCTACCAGCAGCTTCAGGCGCAGAAGAGCGTCAGCCCGCAGGAGATGGACGAAGTGAAGCGCCGCGCCGAAGCGGCCCGCGAGCAGCTCGCGGCGCTGCGAGCGCAGACGAAGGCCGCCCAGGAACAGGACGCGAGCGCGCACACGATGCTCGGCTACGCGCGCATCCGCGCGCCCTTTGCCGGCATGATCACGGCGCGGCTGGCCGATCCCGGCGCGCTGGCCGCGCCCGGCGTGCCGCTCGTCCAGATCGACCGCAGCGGGCCGCTCGAACTGGACGCCACGGTCGATGAGTCGGCGATCGCCGCCGTGCGCCTCGGCGGGACGCTCCCGATGAAGGTGGATGGCGCGCCGGATGCCGTCGAGACCGGCAAGGTCATCGAGATCGTGCCGGCGGCCGATCCGGCCAGCCGCACCTTCACCGTCAAGATCGCGCTGCCGCCTGCGCCGCAATTGCACGCCGGCATGTACGCAACGGCGCAGATTCCGATGGGCGAGCGGCAGGCCATTCTCGCGCCCGCCTCGGCGATTGTGACGCGCGGCTCGCTCGCCTGTGTCTATGCGCTCGACACGAACGGCCGTGCGCAGCTTCGCTACGTCACGCTCGGACCGGCCCAGGGCGATTGGGTCGAGATCCTCTCTGGCCTCGCGGCTGGAGAGCAACTTGTGGACCGGCCCGGCGATCGCGATCTGGCCGGCAGGCGCATCGTGACGCAAAGCCCCGGCGCGCAGAACTCCGGCGCACAGAGCGAGGTCCGGCCATGAATCCCAACTCCAGTCCCAGCAGCCTCGGTCTGGCCGGGCGCATTGCGGGCGCTTTTCTGAACTCGAAGCTGACGCCGCTTGTCGTCGCCGCCGCGCTGGCCTTGGGCGTCTTCGCCATCGCCGTCATTCCGCGCGAGGAGGATCCGCAGATCCTCGTGCCCATGCTCGACATTGTGACGGCGATGCCCGGCGCCTCGGCCGCCGAGGTCGAGCAGCGCGTGACGCTGCCCATCGAAAGCCTCGTGCACCAGATCTCCGGCGTCGAGTACGTCTACTCCACGTCGAGCCCCGGCCAGAGCCTGGTGATCGTGCGCTTTCTCGTCGGCACGCCGCAGGAACAGGCGCTCATCAAGGTCTACAGCAAGCTCTACTCGAACTTCGACCGCATGCCGCCGGGCGTCTCGAAGCCGCTGATCCGGGCGCGTTCGATCGACGATGTGCCGATCCTCTCGCTGACGCTCTGGGGCGAGCATTACAACGGCTTTCAGCTCCGCGCCCTCGCCGACGAGGCGCAGGATCGCATCGACCAGATTCCCGATGTTTCGGAGACCAGCGTCCTCGGCGGGCTGCCGCGGGCCATGCGCGTCGTGCTGAGCACCGCCAAGCTCGACGCTTACGGACTCTCACCGCTGGCGATCGTGGGCAGCCTGCAGGCGGCCAACGCCGCCGTCCAGGCCGGCAGCTTCGCCGAGAACAACCGCGAGATTCGCGTTGACGCGGGCAATCTCTTCACCAGCACGAAGGATCTGGAATCGGTTGTCGTCGCGGTCGCGCAGGGCAGGCCGGTTTTCTTGCGCGACGTGGCTGAAAAGATCGTCGATGGGCCGGCCGAGCCCTCCGACTATGTTCTCTTCGGCACCACGCAGGACAGCGCCGGCGGGGGGCAGAGCCCGCAGCAGTACCCCGCCGTCACGATCACAGTGGCCAAGCGCAAGGGGACAAACGCCACCGAGATCGCCAACGCCGTGCTCAAGCAGGTCCACGCAATGCAGGGCGTTTCGATTCCCGCCGACGTACACATCACCACCACGCGCAACTACGGCGAGACGGCCAAGGCCAAGTCTGACGAACTGCTCGAACACCTGCTGCTGGCCACGCTTTCGGTCACCTTCCTGGTCGCGCTCTTCCTGGGCTGGCGCGAGTCGGGCGTGGTTCTTTTGGCCATTCCCGTCACGCTGGCGCTGACGATCTTTGTCTTTTACTTTCTCGGCTACACGATCAACCGCGTCACGCTTTTCGCCTTGATCTTCAGCATCGGCATTCTGGTCGATGATGCGATTGTCGTGGTCGAAAACATCGTGCGCCACTTCCGACTGCCGGAAAATCAGCACCGCGCCTGCGGCGATGTGGCCGTCGAGGCCGTCGACGAGGTTGGCAATCCCACGATTCTGGCCACTTTCACCGTGATCGCCGCCGTCTTGCCGATGGCCTTTGTGCGCGGCCTGATGGGCCCGTACATGCGGCCCATTCCGGTCGGCTCCTCGGTGGCCATGCTCTTCTCGCTGATGGTGGCCTTCGTCGTCTCGCCCTGGGCGGCCATCCGTCTGCTCGGCAAGCACTTCGGCAGCGCCAAGGTGCTCGAACCCGAAGCGGAGAACTGGCGGACGCGCCTTTATCGCAAGGTGATGACGCCGCTGATCGCATCCGGGCGCAACCGGATGCTGTTTTTCGCCGGCGTTCTGGTGCTGCTGGCCGGCTCGATCGCACTGGTTCCGCTCAAGGCGGTTCTGGTCAAGATGCTGCCCTTCGACAACAAGAGCGAGTTCCAGGTGGTCCTCAACATGCCCGACGGCACGCCGCTCGAAGAGACGGCGCGCGTGGCCGGGGCCATGGGCAACGCGCTGGCGCAGCAGCCCGGCGTGCTCAACTACCAGATCTACGCCGGCACCTCCGGCCCGTATAACTTCAACGGCCTGGTGCGTCACTATTTTCTGCGCCGCCAGTCGAACCAGGCCGACATTCAGGTGAATCTGCTGCCGGTCAAAGAGCGCAGCGAACAGAGCCACGCCATCGCCAAGCGACTGCGGCCGCTGGTGGCCGCCATCGGCCGGCAGTATGGAGCGCGTAGCGTGCAGGTAGCCGAGGTGCCGCCCGGCCCGCCGGTGCTTGAAACCCTCGTGGCCGAGGTCTACGGCCCCGATCTCGACGGCCAGGTCCAGGTCGCCGAGCAGATCAAGTCGATCTTCGCGCAGACGACCGGCGTGGTCGATACCGATTGGTATGTGGATGACCCGCAGCCCAGGCTGACGATGCGCGTTGACGAGGTGAAAGCGGCCCAGAACGGCATCGCCGTCGCCGACGTCGCGCAAGCGCTGCAACTGGCCTCTTCCGGCCTGCAGACCGGACTGCTGCACGATGCCAGCGCCCGCGAGCCCATCCCGACCGTGGTCGAGTTGTCGCGCGCCGACCGCTCCTCTGAGCAGGCGCTCGAAAATATCCATCTGCGCGGGGCCAATGGCGCGATGGTCCCGCTGCGCGAGCTGGTCACCGTCACGGAGGGGACCATCGAACAGAGCATCTATCACAAGAATCTGAAGCGCGTCGTCTACGTGACGGGCGACGTGGCCGGCGCCGAGGAGAGCCCCGTCTACGCCATCCTCAAAATGAACCAACAGCTCGACCATCTCACGCTGCCGGCCGGCTACACGCTCCAGCGCTACAACGCCGAGCAGCCCAGTTCCACCGATCACTACTCGATGAAGTGGGACGGCGAGTGGCAGATCACGATCGAGGTCTTTCGGGATCTTGGCCTGGCCTTCGCGGCCGTGCTGATTCTGATTTACGTGCTGGTCGTCGGCTGGTTCCGCTCCTTTGTGGTGCCGCTGATCATCATGGCCCCCATCCCGCTGACGCTGGTCGGCATTCTGCCCGCGCACGCGCTGCTGGGCGCCTTCTTCACGGCCACCTCGATGATCGGCTTCATCGCCGGAGCAGGCATCATCGTGCGCAACTCGATCATCCTCGTCGACTTCATCGAACTGCGCCGCGCCCAGGGCGCACCGCTGGCCGATGCCGTCATCGAGGCCGGCGCCATCCGCTTCCGGCCCATGCTGCTGACCGCCGCGGCGGTCGTCGTCGGCGCCAGCGTCATCCTCACCGATCCCATCTTCCAGGGGCTGGCCGTCTCGCTGATGGCCGGGGCCATCGCCTCCACCTTCCTCTCGTGGCCGACGATCCCCATCCTCTATTACATGGTGCACGTCAACCGCAAGCCGGAGATCGGCTGCGAACCGGAAAACACCCAAGGAGCCTGAACATGACCGTTGAACGCGGACTGCGCCTGATGGCGGGCGTCGTGATTCTTCTCTCTCTCGCGCTGGCCCACTTTGTTTCCACCGAGTGGCTCTGGCTGACGTTTGCCGTCGGCCTCAACCTTCTGCAATCGGCCTTCACCGACTGGTGCCCCGCAATGGCGATCCTGCGCGCCCTCGGCCTGAAAAACGCAAGCTGTTCGGTCCAGTGAGGCGCGCATGAACGAGAGACGATTCGACGCTTCCCTTGCCCACCGGCTCGATCAACCCGACCGGCTGCTCTGGCTTCCGCCCCAGGAAGTGATCGCGGCGCTCGATCTTCACGCCGGCCAGACCGTGGCCGACATCGGCGCGGGCACAGGCTACTTCACCCTGCCGATGGCCGCCGCCGTCGGCGCAACCGGCCGCGTGCTGGCCCTTGATGCGCAACCGGAGATGCTGGCGCACCTTGGCAAAAAGCTCGACTCCTGCTCGGCCGCGCCAGTCGAACTGGTTCACGCCGAGGCGGACGCGACCACGCTGCCAGACGGCTGCTGCGATCTTGCCCTGCTCGCCAATGTCTGGCACGAATTTTCCGATCGCGCCGCGGTTCTGGCCGAGGTCCGCCGCATCCTGAAGCCGGGCGGCCGCATCGCCCTGCTCGACTGGCGGCCCGATGTCGAGCGCATCGAGGGGCCTCCGCTCGATCACCGGCTCTCGGCCGCAAGCGCCTTCGCGGAACTGGCCGTGGCCGGTTTTTCCGCGGCCACGCAGGCCACCGTCGGCAAGTACTCGTGGCTGGTTCTGGCGGTCCTCGAAGGTTGACCATGCGGCAGACAGCAGCGGCATCGCATCGCGCGGCCTCGCCCGGATCGCGGCGGATCCATCGCCTGATGGACGAGGTTTACCGCGAGATGTATCTGCTGGAGTCGGGACGGCCCGGCGCGGAGATGGGCCTGGCGCTGGCCCTTTTGCGCGCCCGCGTCGCCTCCGATCTTCCGCCCGAGCGGCGCGAAGACTGGGAGTGGCTGCGCACCGTCTGCCCCCTCTGCCTGAAGATGATCGAGGAGTCGCTCGCGCGCGGTGGCGCGGCCGCCTCCGTTCCCGGCAGCGCTGCCGCCACCAGTTGCGCATCCTGTCCCTCGTCCGGCGACTGAGACACCAGGCAACCGTGGCCGCCTGCATCCTGAGCCGCGTGCATTCTGGAGCATTTTTCGCAAGAAGGATGGTGACCCCGGGAAGATTCGAACTTCCGACACGCAGTTTAGGAAACTGCTGCTCTATCCACCTGAGCTACGGGGCCACTTTAGAATGAATGATTTACAAACTGTTGAAAAGTTTTCCACTCACAATTACTCACAGCGAATAAAATCCACTCAGGGCCGATAACCCAAGTGATCTCAAGAGGTGCGAGACGTGAGGACGAAAAGATCACAGTACCAACAGGGTAGCATCAGGAAGGTGCGCAAGGCGAAGGGCTATGTCTGGGAAGTCCGCTTCTCCGAATGGCTGAACGGAAAACGGTTCCAGCGCACCATGAGGTTCCAGGGCACCGCCTATCCGAAAGAGACTGACGTCCGTAAAGCAATCGAACTGACTGTCTCTCAGATCAACTCCGGGACTGCCGGCGAGAAGGCCGATGCCAAGTTCGGCGCGATCATCACGCTCTACCGGCGGAAGTTCCTGCCGAGCGAAAGCCGCCTGCTGGAACTCAGGAAAAAACTGCACAAGGTGTTCCCGGCCCACGGCGCACTGGTTGATGCCTTCACGGTCTCGCGAGAGGATGAGATCGACGAAATCAATCTCATGCTGAAAGCTGCAGCCACTGCTGAAAATATCAATTTGCTTGCCCAGCGGTTAACGGTTCCCAACGCGCCGGAACTTGAGTTCTCAACCCGCCAGCACCACGCCTACCTGCTCGATCACTACATCGAGCCGAGGTTTGCCAATGTGCCGATTCGCGAGATGAAGGTTCTGATGATCGACGAATGGCTCCTCTCGTTGCGCGGCACCAAGGGCCGCCCGCTTGCAGGCACCACCAAAGCCTCGATTCGCACTCTGTTGAGCAAATGCTTCAAGCTCGCTGCCAAGCACGAGTTCATCTCTCAGTTTGAGCACAATCCGATGCACCTGATCGAGGTCAGCGGTTCGATGCTCCTTCAGAAAGGGCTGAAGCCGATCGCAGCGAAGCACGGTGTACCGGGCCTCACATGGCATGCCCTGCGGCACGCGTGCCGGTCATGGTTGTCGTCCGGCGGAGCGACGCTAACCACACAGAAGGGCCTCTTGCGCCACGCCGACGAATCCACGACGTCAGACGTCTACGGATATCCCATGACGGACGACATGCGAAAGGCGCACGATCAGCTCGTCTCGCAGATGCTGAAGGAATGATCCGGCGAAAAGTGCCTGGCGGGTAGGTAGCCGAATGAATCTCTCCGAAATGGTATTGCTACCTCTGGTAGAGTTTCGCTATGCGAAGAAATCTACATTGCCTCATCTGTTTCGGGGTGCTGTTCTGCTTGCCTGGACTGACCCCTTTTCTTGAGACAGTGGCAAATAGCACACTATGCAGGGAAAGGTGCTGCAAGTGGCTGAGAAGCGAAGATACGAGCGACGTTCTTTGGCGT
>JAJYFB010000095.1 GCA_021785495.1 Acidobacteriota bacterium
CCGCCCCCATTATGCGGAGTAGAAACACCCCGTAAGGAAGGCGGCTCGGCTTTAGCGATCGCGGAGTCCGCATAAAAATGGACTCCGCATTAACGATCTGATTGATGGACTGCTCGATCGCGGGACCGGCGTAGTCGGCCACTTCTTTGGTGTCGATCGTGTCTCCGTTGAAGGGCATATGCGTGATGAGGTCGAGAGCGGCTTCCTTGGTGTCGACATGAATGTAATAGTCCACCTGGTAGGCCATCTCGGCCATCTCCGCGCTGGTGGCCACGCCCTCGCTGCGCACCAGCAGCTTGGAGCGGTTGATGTAAATGACTTCGTAGACCCATGGCGAGTTGCCGCCGAAGAATCCCTGCGCGATCGAGCCGAGCAGAGGCTTGTCGGGAGTGCTGATCGCATACTGTCCGGTCTCGTAGACATTCAAGACCGCGCCGCGCGATTTCAATACGCAAAAATGATTGCTTTCCACGGTGAGGAGCGAACCAGAGACAATGCTTTCGTCCGCGATTTTAACAGCCAGCGTTTTGGTGCCCAGAATGTCGGCCCCATTGGTGCTGAGCGAGGTGATCACCTGCCGCGTAAGTGCCATGTGCTTCCTCCTGATTGATTTGTTTCCGCCTGCCAAGCATACTGGAACGGCCACCGGCCGCCAAGAGCAGGAATGCGCGGAAAGGATGACACGGAAACCGCATTGCCGCGGGCCGGCGCCATCGGTTTGCCGCCGGTTGCGGATGGAATGGTTTTGCCGATCCCCGCCGCCTGCCCTTCAATCCCTGCTCCCGGTTTTCATCGCACGCGCAGCACGATGATGGTTTCGTCGTCGAAGCGGTCCTGGCTGCCCTGAAAGCGGGCGACATCAGCGAGGATGGCTTCGGCAATCTCGGCCGCAGGCAGGTCGCGATGGGCGCAGAGAACAGCGGCGAGGCGCTCCTGACCGTACATTTCTTCCTGCCCGTTTTCGGCGTCGAGAATGCCGTCGGAGACAAAGACGATGGCGTCGCCGGGCTCGGTGGCCACGTTGATCTCCTCGTAAGTCACATCGGGAAACATGCCCAGCGGAAAACCCTCGACCCGAACGGGAACGGACTGGCCTGCGCGGCAGAAGACCGGCTGCACGGCGCCGGAGTTGGCCACCTGCAGCGTGCGGTTTTCATCGTTCCAGAGCGCGAAGAGCATGGTGACGTACTGCGATTCGAGCTTGCGCTCCTGGAGGGCGTCGTTGAGCAGGGCCAGCATCCGGGCCGGGCCGGGCTGCTTCCATCCCGCCGAGTCGGCTTCGTCGGCGGGGGGAGCGTGCTGTGCGGCGGCGGCGCGCATGATGCCGCTGACCAGCGCGGCAAACAGCGCGGCCGGCGCGGCCTTGCCGCTGACGTCGCCGACGACGATCGCCGTGCGGCTGGGCCCGTAGTCGAGAAAGTCGTAGAGATCGCCCCCGATCGAGCGCGCGGGCAGAAAGCGCACGGCCATCTCGGCGTTCTGGTGCGTGGGCGCTTCGCGCGGCAGCAGCCGCAGTTGCACCTCGCGCGCCATGGCGATGTCGCGCTCCAGTTGCCGCTCCTGCTGGCGCACGGCCTGGTAGAGCTTGGCGTTCTCGATGGCGATGGCGATCTGCGAGCCCAGCGTGGTGAGCATCCGTTTGTGCTCTTCGTTGAAGAAGGCCGGGCGCGTATGTTCAAGGTCGAGCACGCCGATGACGCGGCCCTTGTAAAAAAGCGGCACGATCAGCTCGGAGCGCGTCTCGGCGTTCATCGGGATGTAGCGCGGATCCTGGCTTACGTCGGGCACGTTGATCGGGCGCCACTCCTGCACGGCCGCGCCCACCAGGCCGCTGCGCGCCGAGATGCGGCGCATGGGCGCGTGCGCGTAGCCGAAGCGCCAGGCGTAGCGCGTCACCAGCGTTTCGCCCTTTTCGTCGAGCAGCATGATCGAGAACATCTGGTAGTCGATCAGCCGCCGCAGCAACTGGCCAACCTTTTCCAGCAGCGGGTTGAGGTCGAGGATCGACGCCAGCTCGACGGCGATCTCATTCAGTACTTCGAGGGTTTTGGCCTGGCGCGAGACGCGCGCGTAGAGCCGCGCGTTCTCGATGGCCTGCGCGATGCGCGAGGCTGTCATGGCGAGCACATGCCGATGCTCTTCGCGGAAGAAATCCGTCTGCTCGCTCTCGATGTCCATCACGCCGATCAGCCGGTTCTTGGCGATCAGCGGCACGGCCAGTTCGGCGCGGACCTCGGGGTTGACGCTGATGTAATACTCGGCCTTCGTGATGTCGTTGAGCAGGATGGGCTGGCGCGTGAGCGCGACCTGGCCCACGACACCCTTGCCGACGGGAATGCGCGTCTGCTCGGCCTGCGTGGTGTGGCCGATCTGGAACCTCATGCGCAGCTCGTGCATGCGGTCGTTGACCAGAAAGATGGCGAAGATGCGATAGGGAATGACGGCGCGCACCAGTTCGGCCGTGCGGCTGAGCAGGGTTTGCAGGTCGAGCGTGGTGTTCAGCGCGTCGGTCAGGCGCATCAGATAGGCCAGATCGGCCGGCTCGATGCGCACGTTGACCGGATCGAGATGCGCCGGAGCCGCGGGGCGGTAATCGCCCTCGAATTCATGACCGGCGGACGGAGATGGCGGCGTTTCGCTCATAGGGTGTCGAAAGGGAATGATACAGCAGGGGCTAGGGACTAGGGGCTAGGGACTAGGGATTGAGGAACAGATGAAGGGGCAATCATGCAACGACTCCGCCCGGATCCGATCAACCGATGATCCTCACAACCTTGCTCAGCGATGCGAGTTGAATGAGTTGGTTGTTTTGCACTGTTCTTCCGTCCCTAGTCCCTCGTCCCTCGTCCCTGTCTTTACTCCCCTCCCAGTTCGCGCAAAATCGCCACCGAGGCCGAGCAGCCGATGCGGCTGGCGCCGGCTTCGAGCATGGCGCGGGCCTGCGCGAGAGTGCGAATGCCTCCCGAGGCTTTGACGCCGCAGCGCGCGCCGGCAACGCCGCGCAGCAGGGCCACGTCGGCCGCCGTGGCGCCACCGGTCGAAAAACCGGTCGAAGTCTTCAGAAAATCGGCATGGGCCGCGATGGCGATCTCGGCGGCGCGCAGCTTTTCTTCGGTATTCAGCAGGCAGGTTTCGAGGATGACCTTAAGCAGGGCGCCGTTGCGGTGAGCGACCGAGGCGACCGAGCGAATGGCGTGCTCGACGGCGCGATAGTTGCCGCTTTTGAGCGCGCCAATCGGCAAGACCATGTCGAGTTCGCGCACGCCCAGACGGGTGAGCGCGGCCGCCTCCTGGCGCAGCGTGGAGACCAGCGAAGCGCCCAGCGGAAAGCCGAGGACGACGCCGACGGGAACGCCGGTTCCAGCCAGCGCGCGGACGGCCAGGGAGGCCCACGCCGGGTTCACCATGGCGCAGGCAAAACGATAGTGGGCGGCCTCGGCGCAGAGCGCTTCGATTTGCGCGCGCGTCGCGTCGGGCTTGAGCAGCGTGTGATCGAGGACGGCGGCCAGAGTCTCTGGCGCAGCCAGCGATGCGGCGGCGAAGCTGGCCGCGTCGAATGTTCCATGGTCGAATTCGATGTCGATGTCCTGAACGGGGGAGGACAGCATGAGCGATGCTCCTTCTGTGCGCGAAAGCAGGGCGCTGGCGCGCCATTTTTCCGCGGTTTGCGGCGCCGGAACCGCGTTGCATGAGCCGTACGGCCCCGGCGGCGTATCTATTCGGGATGCTCCGGCGGCATGAGGCAAATCTCCGGCAGATTGCGGTAGCGCTCGGCGTAATCCATGCCGTAGCCGACGACAAACAGGTTCGGGATCGAGAAGCCGACGTAATCGGCCTCGATCTTTTCGATGCGCCGCGAGGGCTTGTCGAGCAGCGTGGCGATGCGCAGCGTCTTCGGATGCTGCTGCAGGAAGAGCTTGCGCAGATAGGCCAGCGTCAGGCCGGTGTCGAGAATGTCCTCGACGACGAGTACGTTTTTGCCTTCGACCGGCTGGTCCAGATCCTTGATGAGCTTGACGGCGCCAGAGGATCGCTGGGCTTTGCCGTAGCTCGAAACGGCCACGAAGTCGAAGGTCGTATCGGCCTCGATGGCGCGCGCCAGGTCGGCCAGAAAAAATGCCGCGCCTTTGAGCACGCCAATCATCGTCAACTTTTCGCCGTTCAGGTCGCGGGCAATCTGGACGCCCAGCTCGGCCACGCGCCCGGCGATCTGCTGGCGCGTATAGAGAACCCGGAGTCCTTCGGGGGGGGTGCTTGCCATGAAAATAGTATCGCCTGAAGACACTGCGGCCGTCTGTGAAAATCGACACAGAGGCGTTCTCCGGCGGAAAGCGCCGCGCGTTGTCTGCATCTATACTGAGAAAGACATGCTTCCTTTTCTGCACCTCGGCCCGTTTCACCTGCCCACCTTCGGATTGATGCTCTGGTGCGCCGCCGTCGCCGCCGCCTTTGTGGTGGATCGCGCCTTCAAGCGCGAAGCCATCGCGGCCGACGCGGTGGGAATGGTGGCCGTCGCGCTGGTGGCCGGCATTCTCGGCGCCAAGGTTTGGCATGTTCTGGACACTCCCGCCGACTTTCAATACGAAGGCTGGCGCGCCCTGATCGATACGGCGGGCTTTGCCTGGTACGGCGGCCTGACCTTCGGCATTCTCGCTCTGGTCGTGCAGGGCGTGCGCGCCAGAATCGGGGCCATTCGCACGCTCGATCTGTGCGCTCCGGCCGCGGCCCTCGGCTACGGCATCGGCCGCATCGGCTGCCTGCTCTCGGGCGATGGCGACTACGGCATCGCAATCCAGCCGGTGCATCTCTTCGGCCACACGTTTCACCCCTGGGGCATGGCCTTTCCGCACGGACTGGTTCCGGTTTTCGTTCCCGTCTACCCCACGCCGCTCTACGAGTTCGGCGCGGGCGTGCTGATTGCGGCCTGGCTCTGGTGGCGCGCCGGAAAGCCACACGCCCTCGGCGCAATCCTCGGCCAGTACCTCGCGCTTTCCGGAGCGGCCCGTTTCCTGGTGGAGTTTATCCGCCGCAATCCCAGGGTTCTCTGGGGGCTCTCGAACGCCCAACTGGCCAGCGCCGGGGCCGTTGTCGCAGGCGTTGCACTGGCCGTTTGGGCCGCACGGCGGCCGGCCTTCACGCCGCCCCAGGCCACGGCTCCCGCCGGAAAAACCGCCTGATCGCCGGCCGGCGGCGATGTTCATCGCATGAAGTTTTGTGTGCATCGGTGGTAGCATGAGGGCGGGAGCATCTGCATGGCTGCTACGAAGAGCGTACTTGCGCATAAACACTTCCGCCTCGACGCCGTAAAGCTGAAGCAGGCGCAGAGGGTCTTGCAGTCGCCCACCGAGACCGACGCCATTGAACGCGCGCTCGATCTGGTGATTTCCGAACACGAGCGGAGTCGTCGCGCCGAAGCGGCCAACGAGCGGTTTCTCCGCAGCGGCGTCACGATTCGCGATGTCTTCCACGCGCTGGATGCATAAAAATGCCCGTGCTTTTCGATGCCTCGGTGTATATCGCCGCCTTGCGGCCGGGGGGCGATCGGGAACGGTTGCTGCAACGATCGGCGGAGGAATCCCCGCTCTGGCTGAGTTCGGTTGTGCTCGAAGAGTTGTATGCGGGCGCACAAGGGACGGCAACCCGCGTTGTGGAGAGGCTTGAACGCGACTTCGAGCGGGCCGGGCGGGTTTTGACGCCGAACCGCACGGATTGGGTCACGGCTGGCAAGGTTCTTTCGCGTCTGGCCGGCAAATATGGCTACGAGCAGATCGGCCGCGCCCGCCTTACGAACGATGCCTTGATCGCCATGAGCGCCGCACGAGCGGGCATCACCGTATTGACCGCCAATGCCCGCGATTTTGCGCGCATCGCCGAATTCCGGGCCTTCGCCTGGCGTCTTCCAGCGAACCTCTGAAAGTATTCCGGGCCGCGATCTTCCTCGATTGTGTACGATCTTCATTCGGGACCATCGGATGGTTGAAATTTTCAGCTTGAAATTCGGACCAAATTGATCTATATTTCATTCATGGACCTTCGGACCTGTTGTCGCCGCTGTCTCCCGCTGTACGCGGTCGAGGGCGGCATGGTCTGAGTTCGGCAAGTCTCCGGCTTCCCCCGTTGCCCGCGTACAGCCTCCGGCTGACGCGGGCATTCTGTTTTTTCCGCCGGCGTTTCTTCTCAACCTAAGCCAAACCACACAGAGGAAAACAATGAGCCAAATTGCGCAAAAAGAGACCAAAGCACAACGCCTGGAACGGCTGAAGCGCGAAAAGAACCCCTGGGAAGCCTTTGACGAGGTGCGCCGCTTCGCGCAGGCGGGACGCGCGAGCGTGACGCCCGAGTGGGCCTCGGCCTACTTCAAGTGGTGGGGCGTCTACACGCAGGGCGACGGCGCGGGCGCGACCGGCGGCAAAGGCGGCGAAGGACTGGAGACGGACTGGTTCATGATGCGCATCGGCATCCCGAACGGCATCGTCAACTCCGGCCAGTTGCGCGCGATTGGCGGCCTGACGCGCAGGCACGCGCAGAACCTGGCCGACATTACGGTTCGCCAGAACATCCAGTTGCATTGGCTCACCATCGAGTCGCTGCCGGAGGTGGTGGAAGCGCTCGACGCGATCGGACTTTCGCCCAAGGGCTCCTGCGGCGACGTGGTGCGCAACGTGACCGGCTGCCCGCTGGCCGGCGTGGCCGCCGACGAGGTTATCGACGCCTCGCCTCTGGCGCGCGAGATTGCGCGCGATCTGACGGCCAATCCCGACTTCTACAACCTTCCCCGCAAGTTCAAAATTTCGGTCAGCGGTTGCGCGGGCTGGTGCGCCTACCCGGAGATCAACGACATCGCGCTGACGCCGGCCGTGCGGGCGGGCGAAACCGGCTACTCGCTGCGCGTCGGCGGCGGCCTGTCGAACGAGCCGCACCTGGCCGTGCGCCTCGACGCTTTTGTGCGGCCCGACCAGGCGCTGCGCGTGGTGCGCGGCGTGGCCGGCATCTTTCGCGATCAGCAGGGACTGCGCGAGAGCCGCGACCGGGCGCGGCTGAAGTATCTTTTTCTGCGCGAGGGCTGGACGCCGGAGAGCTTTCTCGACGCACTGCACCGGCGCATCGGTTTCCGGCTCGACCCGGCCGCGCCCGAGCGGATTCCCGACGAGCGGCTGCGCGACCACGTGGGCATTCATCCGCAGCGCCAGCCGGGGCTGGCCTACGTGGGCGCTTCGGTGCTGCGCGGCCGGCTGAGCGGCGAACAACTGGAGGCCTTGGCCGAGCTGGCCGAGCGCTTCGGATCGGGCTCGCTGCGCGCCACCGTCGCGCAAAATATCGTCCTCGTCGATGTTCCCGTGGCCAAAACCGGCGAACTGGCCCGTGAACTCGAAAACATCGGCCTGCGCGTCGAGGCTTCGTCCTTCTGGCGCGGCGCCATCGCCTGCACCGGAACCGAATTCTGCAAGCTGGCCATCACCGAAACCAAGGGCTTCACGCGCTGGCTGGTGGACGAACTCGAAGAGCGGCTGCCGCAGTTCGACCAGCCGCTCAAGCTGCACGTCACCGGCTGCCCCAACGGCTGCGGCCAGCACTGGATCGCCGACATCGGCCTCGAAGGCAAGAAGATCAAGCACGAGGGCAAGCTCGCCGACGCCTATTATTTCTGCCTGGGCGGAGCCGTGGGCGAGCGGGCCGGCATCGCGCGGCCGGTGGGCTATCGCTGCGCGGCCACGCAGGTTCCCGAAGCGCTGGAGCGGCTGTTGCGCGGCTACCTCGACGGCCGTGCGGCGGACGAGACGTTGCGCGCCTGGTTTGCCCGCCACTCGAACGACGCGCTGCGCGCGCAGTTGGCCGGCGAAGCCCTGGCCGCCGTCGAGCGCGATCTGCCCGCGGGCCGCCCGTTTCAGTTGGCCGCCGATTGAAGTCCTCCCCCAACGGAGCCGGGAACCTGTATTTTCGGCTCCGTCCCCCGCGTGAGCTCATGCGCAAAGCTGTTACCCTAAAAACATGAAATTCGGAGTGCTGGTTTTTCCCGGTTCGAACTGCGATCACGACACCTACAATGTCATCGCCGAGGTGGCGCGGCAGCCCGTCGAGTTCCTTTGGCACGACTCGGAGGATCTGAAGGGCGTGGATGCGGTGCTTGTGCCGGGCGGATTCGCCTACGGCGACTACCTGCGCACGGGAGCCATCGCGCACTTTTCGCCGGTGATGCAGGCGGTGAAGAAATTCGCCGCCGCCGGCGGCCTGGTGCTCGGCATCTGCAACGGCTTCCAGATTCTCACCGAGTCCGGTCTGCTGCCCGGCGCCTTGATGCGCAACGCGGGCCTCAAGTACATCTGCAAGCAGGTCCACCTGCGCGTCGAAACCGCCGACAGCCCGTTCACCCATCAGCTCAGAAAAGGCGGCGTGCTCCAGATCCCCATCGGCCACATGGAAGGCAACTACTTCTGCGCGCCGGAGGAGTTGAAGCGCCTCGAAGCCGAGGACCGCATCGCCTTTCGCTACGCGACGCCGCAGGGCGAGATTACGGCCGGGGCCAATCCCAACGGGTCGCTCGCCAACATTGCCGGCGTTCTGAACGAAGGGCGCAACGTGCTCGGCATGATGCCGCATCCCGATCGGTCGAGCGAAGCCCTGCTCGGTTCGGCCGACGGCTGGGGAATCTTCGCCTCGATGATGGGCGCGCTCGCGCACCGCTAGGCCGGCAAACAACGATGGCCCGCCAACTGTCGATCTCTGCGCGACGCGGGCGGCATCCACTTCCGAACGCTTTTTCTCCGCGCCTGCAACGTGGTTCCCTGCGCCATGATTGATCTTCATCATCACCTGATCTACGGAGTGGACGACGGCGCGCCCGACCTTGACACCTCGCTGGAGATGGCGCGGATGGCGGCCGCCGAAGGCATCACACGCATCGTGTGTACGCCCCACGCCAACGATGTGTATCCCTTCAACGCGCCCCTGATCGAGGAGCGCTTCGCCGAGCTGCGCGCGCAACTGGCGGGCACGATCGAGCTGAGCCTGGCTTGCGACTTCCACATGACGGCCGAAAACATTGCCGAGGCCTGCGCCAACCCGCTGCGTTACTCCATCGACGGCAAGGGCTACCTGCTCATCGAGTTTCCCAGCTTCGTGATTCCGGCCAGCACGCCCGAAGCAATCTTTCGTCTGCAATCGGCCGGCTACACGCTCGTCGTGACCCACCCCGAGCGCTATCCGGCCGTGCTGCGCCAGCCCGCGCTGATCGGCGAGTGGATGCGCGCCGGCTGCCTGATTCAGGTGACCGCCGGTTCGCTCTACGGGCGCTTTGGCACGGTGCAACAGATGCTGGCCAACGAACTGCTGGAGCGCAACTGGATTCACTTTCTGGCCACTGACGCGCATCACCCCGTCCGCCGACCGCCTCACCTGCTCACCGCCTACAACTACGTGGCCAGACGCGCCGGCGAAGAAACCGCGCGGCGGCTCTGCATCGCCAATCCACGAACGGCCGTTGAAGGCGCGCCCTGGCCCGAGCAGCCCGAGCCCAAGGGGCTCTGGGAGAACGAGCCGCTGCGTTTTTCGTTGACGCCGGAAAAGAAAAGCCTCTTCGGCAGGCGCGTCAAAGCCGCGAGCCCAGCGGTCAACGACGAGCAGACGCCCGCGCCCGGCTTTTGGCGGCGGCTGCTGCAACGGCGACAGCGCTGACCGGCCTTGCGCCAAGGCCTGCGCATTTGAATTTCGTATTGCCGCCCGCCACAGCCTTGAAAGGGCACAGCGCCAGAGGAGCCACTTGCAGAATTCTATCGATGATCGCAGGATTGGAATCTTGCAAGGGACACACTCGTAGCGCGTCTTCTGGACGGTCTTCCATTTAATCTTGAGAAACAGCCTCTTTTTTGCAGGGCGCGCCGCCACGCACCGCGACAATCTTCAATGACCAACCGCATCTCCGATTTCACGGCCATTCTCTTTGCCGTCGCCGGCTTCACCTTCTGGGTGCTGGGCGACAGCACCATCCAGTGGATCGGCCGGTTCGGTCTGCCGCCGCAGGAGGTCGTTGCCTGCATGGGCCTGTTCATGGCCGCGACGCTCGCCCTGCAGGCCCTCGTGCGCGGCAATCTGCGCAGTCTGCGCCCGCGCTCGCTCGTCCGCCAGTCTCTGCGCGCTTTGCTCGATCTCGGCAACAACTTTTGCGTCGTCATCGCGCTGCGACACCTCTCGCTCACGCTGTTTTACATTCTGATCTTCACCTCGCCGCTCACCATCGCCATTCTCTCCTCCTGTTTTCTCGGCGAGCGGATCGGCCGGCGCAAGGCGCTGGCCCTGCTCACCGGTTTCGCCGGCGTGCTGATCGCCGTCGCCCCCTGGTCTGGAGCGCCGCACATCGATTTCACCGGCTGCGCCAGTTGTCTCGTCTGCGTCGCCTGTTTTTCCGTCAATATCGTCTGGTCGCGCGTGCTCACGCGTACGGAGCCGCCGCAGAGTCTCGCCTTCTGCTCGGGCGTGGTGACTGCGCTTGCCGCCGGAGCGCTGACCGGTCTCCATCCCCGGCCGCTCACGCCCACTCTTGCGCTGGCGCTCGTGCTGATGGGCGTCTTCTGCGCAGCCGGCACGCTCAGCTTTTACGTCGCCGTCAAGCACACCTCGGCCAGCAACGTCTCGCAGTACCATTACACGCAGTTGCCCACCGGCGCGCTCGTCACCTGGCTGGTCTGGCGCGCCTTGCCCAGCGCGAACACGATCGCCGGCGGCGCGTTGATTCTCGGCTCCGGCCTTTTTATCGCGCTTTCCGCCCGGCACGCGGCGCAATCCGCTTGAGACAACCGGCTGCGTATCCCTGCTCGCGCCCGATTGTTTTTCTTGACGAACCTATTTGCGCGTGGAGAGACGATGGGCGCGCCAAAACGAACTGATTCCCAAATAGAGAAAAACAGAGACCACACCGGCCGCGACCCATAGCGGCCGGTGGTCGTCCGTGTGCGCATAGGCGCGAAGATTGCGCACCAGCGCGGGAGTAAAAACAACGGCAGGAAGCAGAAACAGTGTGCCCGTCACTTCGAGCCACAGAATGCGGCCCACGCGCCCGAAGGGACGCAAGAATCCGCCCACGCCGCCGCGCAGCGCGGGCTCAGCCTGCGCGCAAATGTATGCCGCTGCTGGATGGGCCTGATTGCCATCCGCGTGGATCGCAGCCGTTTGCCTCTGCGGGCAGGCAGACGCGGGCCGTAGATCGCCCGCCAGCCATCGCGCGGCCGCATGGCCCAGCCATCGCGCACCGACGCCCAGCGCCCGGCCCATCGTGTGAGCTTTCATACCGTTTATGATGGTAGCAGCGGCCGCGACCGTCCTGCTGGCGGACGCGGCTTCCCCCGGTTGCTCGCAAACGGGATTGGCTGTAAGGTAAAAGATTCCGGGCCGCCGCCGATAGAGACTCCGGCAGGGTCTGCCGCTCGGGGAGGTGACCGTGACATCCCGACTGCGCGAACTGATTCAGCAACTGGGCGAGGCCATCCACGAGTCGGTCATCGAGAGCGAGCAGATTGCCGGCGTGGTTCAGGACATCCGCCAGTACG
>JAJYFB010000096.1 GCA_021785495.1 Acidobacteriota bacterium
CCAAAATCATATGGCTGGGGTCGCTCGGGTTGATCCACAGTTGGTGATAATCATCCCCGCCCGGAGCGCCCCGGAAAGCAAAGAAATGGGCGCCGCCATCGGTCGACTTGTAGACCGTCGTATTCATCGCGTACAGCGTGTTTTCATTTTTCGGATCCACAGTGATCGACTCGAAATACCAGCCGCGATGCCAAATGCGCTTGTCGGTGTCCATCAATTTCCAGGTCGCGCCGCCATCATCCGAGCGGTACAGTCCGCCCTTCTTGGCGCTCGCATCCACCATCGCGTAAACGCGGTCCGGGTCGCTCGGCGCCACCGCAACGCCGATGCGTCCGGGATGGGCCGGCAGCCCGTTCGTCAGATGCACCCAGGTTTTGCCGCCGTCGCTCGATTTATACAGCCCGCTGCCCGGCTCATTCGACGACGGATATACCGTCCATGGCGGACGCCGCGTCGCCCACATCGCCGCATAAATCACCTGCGAGTTGTGCGGGTCAAACGAAAGGTCAATCGCACCCGTGTTCTCGTTGAGGAACAAAACCTTCTTCCAGGTCGCACCACCGTCCGTTGTCAGGTAGACCCCGCGCTGCGGTGTGGCCGCGTAGATGTTGCCCAGTGCCGCGACGAAGACCCGGTTCGGATCATGCGGGTCGACGACAATGCGGCCGATCTGACGCGTCTTTTCCAGGCCGATGCGCTCCCAGGTCTTGCCGCCATCGGTCGACTTGAACATCCCATCGCCCAACGAAAACTGCGAGCGCGGATCGTTTTCTCCGGTGCCGACATAAATGATATTGGGGTTCGAGGGCGCTTCTGCGATCGCGCCAATCGACGCCACCGGTTCGTGGTCGAAAATCGGCCTCCACGTAGTGCCGTCGTTGTTGGACTTCCACACGCCGCCATCCGCCGCGCCCATGTAGTAGGTGTCGGGGTGCTGGGTGCTGCCCGTCACCGCGACCGAGGTCGTCGCGCGCCTGCGGCGCCCGCCGATCGCCGCGCGACAGACCTCTTCCTGATTGGCGCGAAAGCCGGAAAAGCCAAACGTGGACTGGAGCAGCCCGATCAGGGCATTCGGATTGGAGCGATCGATCAAGTCAATTCCAAAGTTCCGGCCGCGAAAATCTTCCCTTTCCGATCTATTTTCGCAGAGTCGCCGCACGCGCCGATTTCCCATTGCGCGCACGATTTTTTAGAGTAAAAGAATGGGAGCAATCGCCGCGCCCGGACGCGAGGAGTTTTCTTGACGAGCCAGCCAAAACCGCCTAAATTCGCCAACATTTCGCACGCATGGCGGGCGCTGCGGCGTCGCAACTTCCGGCTGTTCTTCTTCGGCCAGAGCATCTCGCTCATCGGCACGTGGATGACGCGCATCGCCACCGCGTGGCTGGTCTACCGGCTGACGCATTCGGCGCTGCTGCTGGGCACGGTGAGTTTCGCCGGGCAGATTCCCACCTTTCTGCTGGCGCCCTTTGCCGGCGTCTGGATCGACCGGCTCAATCGCCGCCGGTTGCTGGTGTGGACGCAGGCGCTCGCCATGGCGCAATCGCTCGCGTTGGCCGGGCTCACGTTTTCCGGGCAGATCACAATTCACTGGATTCTTTTTCTCAGCGTGCTGCAGGGCACGGTCAACGCCTTCGACATGCCCGGACGACAATCCTTCATGGTGCAGATGGTCGAGGATCGGGACGATCTGGGCAACGCCATCGCCATCAACTCCTCGATGGTGAATCTGGCTCGGCTGATCGGCCCTTCGCTGGCCGGATTGGTGATCGCCGCGTCGAGCGAGGCCTGGTGTTTTCTCATCGATGGTATCAGCTATATCGCCGTCATCGCGTCGCTACTGGCGATGCGCGTCGAAAGCCGCGCGCCGCAGCGCAAGTCTACCTCGGCCTTTCACGAATTGCACGAAGGCTGGAGCTACGTCGCCGGCTTCCTGCCCATTCGGACCATTCTGCTGCTTTTTGCCCTGGTCAGTTTGATGGGAATGCCGTTTGTGGTGCTGATGCCGGTCTTTGCGGCGCAGGTTCTGCACGGCGGGCCGCACACGCTGGGCTTTCTCATGGGTGCGATGGGCGTGGGCGCGCTCGCTTCCGCGCTCTCCCTGGCCGCGCGCAAAAACGTGCGCGGCCTGATTCGCATCATCCCCATGGCGGCGATGGTCTTTGGCCTGGGACTGGTCGGCTTCGGTCTCTCGCGCCACTTCTGGCTCTCGATGCTGACGGTGGCGATCGCCGGAGCGGGCATGATGCAGGGCATGGCCGCCAGCAACACCGTGATTCAAACGCTGGTCAGCGAGGACAAGCGCGGGCGCGTGGTGAGCTACTACGCGATGGCCTTTGTGGGCATGGCGCCTTTCGGCAGCCTGCTGGCCGGCGTCATGGCCCACACGATTGGTGCGCCACGGACGGTCCTCGTCAATGGAAGCGTGGTGGTGCTGGGCGCAATGTGGTTTTATACGCGGCTGCCGGCGCTGCGCGACGTGGTGCGGCCCATCTATCGCGCGATGGGCATTTTGCCCGAAGAGCAAGAGGTCAGGGCCGAAGAGTAAAAACAGCCCGCAGCGACCGGAGGCCGGCGACATCCGCACGAAATTCCACCAACCCGCGCGCGTTTTGTACACTGGAGCCGTGCGGCGCGCAGGCTCGAACTGTGGCGAGCACGGAGGGCCGGCGCATGAAAAGGATCGGCATCCTGTTCGGCGTGGAGAACAGTTTTCCGAGCGCCCTGGTGGAGAAGATCAACCTCCGCAACTCGCCGGGCATCCGCGCCGAGTTTGTTCAGACCGGCGCGGTCGAGTGCGCGCAGCCGCCGCGTTACACCGTTCTCATCGACCGCATCGCGCACGACGTGCCGTTCTATCGCGCCCTGCTGAAGCAGGCCGTGCTGCAGGGCACGGTCGTTCTCAACGATCCCTTCCGGGCCGCAGCCGACGACAAGTTTTATAACTACGCATTGGCGCGGCGGCTGGGCGTGGCCGTTCCGCCCACCGTGCTGCTGCCGCACAAACAACTGCCCAACGGCACCAGCAGCCAATCGATGCGCAATCTCGAATTTCCGCTTGATTGGGAGAGCGTCTTTGCCGCCATCGGCGAGCATGGATTTCTCAAGCCGATCGACGGCGGCGGCGGGCGCGATGTCTGCGAGGTGCGCAGCCGCGAAGAGTTCTTCCGCGCCTACGACAGTTCGCGCGATCTCTGCATGGTCTATCAGCAGGCGATTGAGTACGGCGAGTACTTCCGCTGCTTTGTGGTCGGCCGGAAGCGTGCGCGCACGATGCCTTACGATCCGCGCCTACCGCACGCGGAGCGTTACCTGAAGGACGCCGCTCGGCCGCGCACCCTTCATGCGCGCCTGCTCTGGCGCAAGATGGAAGAGGACGCCATCCGGCTCTGCCGCGCCCTGGGCTACGATCTGAATACCGTCGAATTCGCCGTGAAAGACGGCGTTCCCTGCGCAATCGACTTCATGAACCCGGTTCCAGACGCCGATGTCCACTCGGTCGGCGAGGAGCATTTTTCCTGGATTGTCGAACGGGTTGCCGATCTGGCGATCTCCCGCGCGCGATCCGCGCAGCCCGCCGGATTGCCTGCGAAGGGAGTTCCCGCCGCAGCCGCCAGGGCCAAACGCGCGCAGCCGCGGACTGCGACGAAATCGACTGCGCATTCCTGATCTGTGTCCGTTCAAGGCTGTTCCTGACGCAATGCGAAATCCAAATGCGATGGCTCTGTGCGCGATGCGCTGCGGCCTGCAAGCGTTGCTGCCGTTCAGGTAAACTGAAATTTGAGCACGCCCGGCAACACGGCGCACGGCAGCGCAGCGCACAACCTGGGCAATCCGCGCCCGGAGTGGCGCCCTTCGGTCAATCCGTGGATGGTCGCGCTGAGTGTGATGCTGGCCACCTTCATGGTGGTGCTCGACTCTTCGATCGCCAACGTCGCTTTGCCGCACATCGCCGGCAGTCTTTCCGCCTCCACCGACGAATCGACCTGGGTTCTCACCAGCTATCTGGTCTCGAACGGCATTTTGCTGCCGGTTTCGGGCTGGCTGGCGCGGCGCATCGGCCGCAAGCGCCTGTTGATGCTTTCAATTCTCGGCTTCACCGGCGCATCGATCCTCTGCGGCATGTCGCTGAACATGCCGATGCTGATTGTGGCGCGTGTGCTGCAAGGGGTCGGCGGCGGAGGCTTGCAGCCGCTGGCGCAATCGATTCTACTCGAAAGTTTTCCGCCGGAGAAACACGGCAAGGCGATGGCCGCCTACGGCGTGGGCATCGTTGTCGCCCCGGTCATCGGCCCCACGCTGGGCGGATGGATCACCGATAGCTACACCTGGCGCTGGATCTTCTACATCAACCTTCCCGTGGGCCTGCTGGCGTTGTTCATGGCCAATCTCTTCATCGAAGACCCGCCCTATCTTCGCCATGCGACGCGCACTTCCGTCGATGGCCTCGGTTTTGCGCTGATGGCTGTCTGGCTGGGAACGATGCAACTGGTTCTCGACAAGGGGCAGGAGGCCGATTGGTTCGGGGCGGCCTGGATTTGCTGGCTGGCCGCGATCTCGGCGGCGGCGTTTTTCGCCTTTGTCGCGCGCGAGTTGCTTTGCCGGGATCCGATTGTGCAGTTGCACGCCCTGCTCGACCGCAACTTTCGCACAGGAACCATCCTCACGGGCCTCTTCGGCGTTCTGCTCTACGGCGTCACGGCCTTTTTGCCGCTTTTCCTGCAAACGCTGCTGGGCTATTCGGCGATGATGAGCGGTCTGGCCGTCAGTCCGCGCGGACTCGGTTCGATGCTGGCCATGATCCTTGTGGGCGTGCTCATCAGCCGTTTCGATCCCCGCGCACTTTTAGCCGTGGGGCTGGGTATCTTCGCGCTTTCCACCTTTGCCTTGAGCCGCATCAATTTGGGCATTGCCATGAACGGCGTAATCTGGCCGAATTTCTGGAACGGCTTTGGCGGCGGATTTGTCTTTGTTCCGCTCACCACGCTGGCCATGGGCCGGCTGCGCAAACAGGAGATGGGCAATGCCGCCGGCATCTACAACCTGGTGCGGAATATCGGCGGCAGCATCGGCATTGCGGCGTTGACCGCCAGCCAGGTGCGCGGGACAGAGATGCACCAGAGCTACCTGGGCGCGCATCTGCGCGCCGGCAGTCCGGTGGCGGCCAACGCGCTGCAAGGGCTCGCCGCCCGCTTCCAGAGCGGCGGCGCCAACGCGGTGCTGGCGCATCGTGAGGCGATGGGCGCGGTCTACAACCAACTCCAGCTTCAGGCCGGCGTGCTGGCCTATGCGGACAACTTCCGTCTGCTGGGCTCTCTCACGCTGGCCTCGATTCCTCTGGTCTTGCTGCTCAGAAAACCGGGCGGCGAAGCGAAGGGCCGCCGCGAAATGATGGGCGAGTGAGGATACGCAGCGGCTAAAATCGAAACAGTGATCGCGAAAGCCACCGTCCAATTCAATCTGCGTCAGCGCGTTGTGCTGGCCGTCGTTCCACGCATCGTCTGGGCGCTGCTGTCGCTGGTGGGCCGCACCTGGCGCTTCGAGGTCATCGCCGAAGAGGGCGTCGATCCCTGCCTCATGGGCGAGCGCTCCGGGCAGTTCATCTGCTGCTTTTGGCACCAGTGCGTGCTGCCCTGCACGGTCTACTTCCGCTTTTCGCGCGCCGTGATTCTCATCAGCCAGAGCTTTGACGGCGAGCTGATCACGCGCATCCTCAAGCTCTTCGGCTTCGGGGCCGTGCGCGGTTCCAGCTCACGGGGCGGCCGCGAAGGGCTGCTCGGCCTCAAGCGCGTTCTCGATCATGGCGGCACGGCGATCTTCACCGCCGATGGTCCGCGCGGCCCCATCTACCGCGCCAAGATGGGCCCCATCAAGCTCGCGCACCTGACCGGAGCGCGCGTCGGAGCCTTTCATCTGGAGCCGGAACGCGCCTGGACCATGAGTTCCTGGGACCGCTTCCTGGTGCCCAAGCCCTTTACGCGCATTGTGGTCAGTTGGGCCAACTGGACGTACGTGCCCACGGATCTGACCGAGAGCCAACTCGAGGAAAAGCGCGCGGAACTGGACGCCGCCATCGAGCGCGCCCGCCTGCGCGCCCTGGCGCACCTGGGGAAGGCCGCCGAATGAGCCGGCTTCGTTGCGCCAGCCTCGACGGCGCCGGGAAAGCGATGCGCCAACGCCGTTGTCGCGCCGGCCTCCAGGGCCGTGCAGCATCTTTTGGCGAGGGGATTCTGCAATGAAGGATCTCCGCGTCGCCGATTTCGATTACGAGCTTCCCGAAGAGTTGATCGCGCAGCAGCCGCCCGCCGAACGCGGACTGAGCCGCATGATGGTCGTGGATCGCGCCACAGGAGTTTTTCACGACGATTTTTTCTCAAGTTTTGGACAATATCTTCGCCAGGGTGATCTTCTGGTTCTCAACGACAGCCGCGTCATTCCCGCGCGACTTTTCGCCCGACGCACCCTGCGGCGTGAACGTGAAGCGCCCACCGGACGCATCGAAGTGATGCTGACCGAGCCGGCAAGCGATCGCCAGTGGCGCGCTCTGGTGCGCCCCGGCCGCAAGGTCGTTCCCGGCGAGCGGCTGGTTTTTCCGGCGTCGACGGGTGAAATCCTGCTCGAAGCCGAGGTGATCGGGCGCGGTCCCTTCGGCGAGCGGCTGATCGAATTCGCGCCCACGGCGGATTTTTTCGGCGCGCTCGACCGCATCGGCCACATCCCGCTGCCGCCGTACATTCACCGCGACGACACAACGGCCGATCGCGAGCGCTACCAGACGATTTACGCCGGCGAGCGGGGTTCGGTCGCCGCGCCGACGGCCGGGCTGCACTTTTCCGCACCGATGCTCGACGCCCTAGCCGCCATGGGCGTCGAGATCGCTCGCGTCACCCTCCACGTCGGCCTGGGCACCTTTGCGCCCCTGCGCGTCGAGCGCCTCGACGAGGTGCGCCTGCATCGTGAGCGCTATTCGATTTCGCCCGCTGCCGCCGAGGCCATCGGCCGCGCCAAGGCCGAAGGCCGCAGAATTGTCGCCGCCGGCACGACGACGGTGCGCACCCTCGAATCGGCGGCTCGCGGGGGCGTGCAGATCGCGCCTCAGACGGGAACCACGGAAATTTTCATTGCTCCCGGCTTCAAGTTCCACCTTGTCGATGCGTTGCTCACCAATTTTCACCTGCCGCAATCTAGCCTCTTGATGCTCGTCAGCGCCTTTGCGGGTCGCGAGGCGGTTCTGGCCGCCTATCGTCACGCCGTCCAGCAGCGATACCGTTTTTTCAGCTATGGCGATTGCATGTTTCTCCATTGAGGACAGGGCACGTTCAAAAACTGGTCATTCTGCGCAACTTGTGTTAATGTTTTTGTTTACCGGCCTGCGCAATTCCTCTGTAAGGGTAACAGCATCAGGGACTTGGCTGAAGATGAGGATGGCGGAGACAGGATGGATCATGCCCGACTACATCTATTTGCTGGAAAACCGGCTTTCTGGCGATCAGCGTCACGCACTGGCCCAGTTGCGAACGGCGGCGCGTGAAGCCGGCATCCTTTTATTTCTCACCGGCGACGCCGTGCGCGATTTGACCAGCGGCCATGCGGTTCGCGAACTGGAAGTCGCGGTGCATGGAAACGCCCTCAAGTTCAGAAAGCCCCTGGAAAAGCTGGGCGCCAGCCTTTGGGGAGAAGATGAGGCCTCGCGCAGCCTTTATTTGTGCTTTCCGGGCACGGTCCGGGTGAATGTGGTCAGCGCCCACCGTGTGGACTACCCCAAGCCGGGCAAGCCGGTGTATCACTGGGCCTCGATGCAGGAGGATCTGCGCCGGCGCGACTTTACGGCCAACGCCATGGCCATCTCGCTGAACGAAGGCTCCTTTGGCCTGCTGATGGACCCGCTGAACGGCACGGCCGACATTGAGGCGCGCACCCTGCGGCTGGTGTCGAACTATGGATTTCTCGATGATCCCTCGCTGCTGATTCGCGCCATTCGCTATCGCGCCCGGCTCGGCTGGGAGATGGACCCGCGTACGCAGGCGCGCTACGACAATGCGAAAGAGGAGGGCGCCATCGAGTGGCTCTCCGCGCATGGACGCAGTCAGGAACTGGAGCAGATCGGCCACGAGGAGGAGGCGCTCAAGGTGCTGCGCGCGCTCGAAGCCGAGGGCTGGATGAAACATCTGTTTCCGGCCTGGACCTCGGCCAAGGCCGACGAGACAAAGCTCACCGCCCTGCACGATCTGGCCGTCGAATTGCAAGTGCAGGGCGTGCGTCCGGACACCTCTGCGGCCCAGATGCAGTTGCTGACGGCCAAGATGCAGCCCAAGGATCTGTCGGCGCTCAAGCGGGCCATGCTGCGGCCGGGCTTTGTCGAGGAGTGGAACCATCTCGATGCACTGGCCGGCGGCTTTGCCAAGGCGCTCGCCGCCCGGCAGCACGCCACAGCCTCCGAGGGCTACAAGCTTTTCAAAAGCTACGATCCCGAAGCGATTCTCTGGCTGGGCTTTACGAGCAGGGACAAGGCGGTTCAGGAGCGCTTCCATCACTTTTTGAAGGTCTGGCCCGAGGCGCGGCAGCGCATTCCTTATGCGCTGATGCAGGAGATGCGCATCACGGCCGATCTGCCGGTCTACGCCGAACTGGTTGATAAGATTTTTCTGGAGTTGATCGACGGCCGCCTGGCGACGCCCGAGGAGATGCGCGTCTGGCTGGAGCCCTATTCACCGCCAGCTCCCGCGCCGCAACCCACCTTCAAGCGTTCCCGCGCACGCCGCGCCGAAGCCCGCCTGAAGGAAGAGATCGAGGACGATGAGGAAGACGATGCCGAGGACGGTCTCGATGGCGACGAGGAGTTGGATGGGGCGGGCGACGACGAACTCGATCTGAGCGTTTTGCCAAAAAGCGAACGCGATGCCGAAGAGAACGAAGAGGCTGAGTCCGGCGAGGACGAGGAAAAAGCCGAAAAAAAGCCGGCTAGCTCGAACAGAAAAGCTCCTTCTGCGGCAAAAAAGGACCACGCAACGACTACGGCAAAGCTCCCGGCGGCCAAGACCGCACCGGCAAAGCCGGCTCCCAAGGCGCCGCCCGCGTCTGCACCTCCCAAGGCGCCGCCCGCGTCTGCACCTCCCAAGGCGTTGCCCGCGAAGCCCGCAAAGACAAAGGCCGAACCCGCGAAGGCCGCCAAAGCGCCTCCGCCAGCCGCCAAAAAATCTGCGCCGGTGAAGGCCGCGGAGGCGCACAAAAAGCCAGCCAGACCGGCTCCGCAATCCAAACCGGTGACGAAAAAGGCTGTCAAGCCCTCTGCGCACAAGCCAAAGAGCGGAAAGAAACACTGATAAACCGGAAATGGTTCGCGTCGCCTGAAATTTTCAGGCGGCATCGGCAGAATCAAGACCGGCCGGCATTGCGCGCGCTGAGGTGTGCGAATCTCCGGCCTGCGCGTGACTGCAGATCGCGCCTGGATGCTTCCTCCGAAGCCGGGCAGCGCCTCCGAGCCATAGCGTCTCTTCACTCCGTGAAATTCATCGTACGTTTGCAATCCGTTTGCCTGGTTGCAGTAATCTGTTCATGGTTCCTGTGGCCCCGCTTCATGAGCACCACTCAACCGGCCGCAGGACGAGGACGGACGGTTTGAACCAATCCGTGTTTGTTCTGGAAGACGAAGCCGACATCGCACGGCTGGTGCAGCACCACCTCGAAGCGGCAGGCTACGAAGTTCGTCTCTTTCACACCCCGGCCAATGTCATTCCCGACGCCGAGCGCAAGGCGCCCGCGCTCTTTCTGCTCGACATCATGGTTCCCGGAGGCGACGGCCTGGATCTCTGCCGCAGACTGCGCAATCACGCCGGACTTTCCACGGTGCCCATCGTCTTCATGACCGCGCGCGCCAGCGAAAACGATCGCGTCCTGGGCCTGGAAATGGGCGCCGACGATTACATCGTCAAACCGTTTTCGACGCGCGAACTGGTGGCGCGCGTCAAGGCCGTGCTGCGGCGCTTCGAGCGGCCATCGACGCCCTCGATCCTCCGCTTCGAGGAGATCGTCATCGACGCCAGCGCCATGCAATTGCATGTGCGTGGCCAGCTCGTCACCACCACGGCCACTGAATTCCGCCTGCTCGATTACCTGGCTCGCCATCCCGGCCGCGTCTTCAGCCGCGATCATCTGCTCGACGCCGTCTGGGGCGATGCCCGCTTCGTCACGCCCCGCTCCGTCGATGTCTACGTCCGCCGCATCCGCGAGAAGATCGAGATCGATCCCGAGGAGCCGCGCTACCTGAAGACCGTGCGCGGCGCCGGCTACCGCTTCGAGTTGCCGAAGAGCGAGTAGAATCAGTTGACAGTTGTCTGTTGTCAGTTAGTGGCTCGTGGTTATCCGTCGCAGGTGATCCTGGCTCTGCATGGATGATAGGGCCGCTACGGCCGCAAACACTCTGGACTGCGCTTCAAATAGCGGCTCCTGTTGGGCGTATCAGCATCGAGTTGGTAATCGGCCGCGAACAACTATCAACTGACAACTATCAACTGACAACTATCAACTGACAACTATCAACTGACAACTATCAACTGACAACTATCAACTGACAACTGTCAACTGACAACTGATAACTGATAACTGTCTTTATGACTCGACGACTCTTTATCAAGCTCTTCGGCGTGTTTTTGCTGCTGCTTGTCGTCCAAATGCTGGTGGTGGAACTGGTCTTTGACCGTCTGGGCCAGCCGACGGCGGCCGCGTCTCTGCGCGCGCTGGGCCGCGATGCGCTCTGGCCGCTGCTGGTGGCGCTGGCCATCGCGCTTCCGGCCGCCCTGTGGGTGGCACGGCGAATCGCCGGGCGTCTGCGCCGCGTGATCGGTTTTGCCCGCCGCATCGCGGAGGGCGAGTTGAACGCGCGCATCGAGATCGACGGCGAGGACGAGCTGATGGCCGTCGAAGCCGCGCTCAACCGCACGGCCGAGCGCCTGGGGCGCGATTTTGCCGAGGTTGAAAGCCAGCGCGCCGAATTGGCCGTCATGCTCGACTCGATGCAGGAGGGCGTGGTGGCGCTCACGGCCAGCGGCGCTGTGCGCTGGTCGAACGCCGTCCTGCAGCGCATCGCCGGGGCGCAGCTTGTTCCAGGCCGTCCGCTGGTTCACTTTGTGCGCGACCCCGAACTGCTGGCCGCCGTGCGTGGCGCGCTGGAGCGCCGTCAGTTGACCTTTGGCCGAGCCACGGTGCTAGCGCCGGGCCGCGTCTTCGAGGTTAGTGCAGCGCCTCTGCCCGCCGGCGGCGCGCTGGTCGTACTGCACGACGTGACCGGAATCGAGGCCGCGCAGAAATCCCGCCGCGAGTTTGTGGCCAACGTCAGCCACGAGCTGCGCACGCCGCTCACCTCCATTCAGGGCTACGTCGAGACGTTGATCG
>JAJYFB010000097.1 GCA_021785495.1 Acidobacteriota bacterium
CGGCCGGCGGCAGCTTGAATGCCCGCCGGCGGCGATCGCTTTCCTCTTCGGCGCGCGATCGGCGTCCGTGCTATTGCGCGGCTTCGTCCTCCTGCACGCGCACCAGCAGGCCGCCGATCGGGTGGCGAAAGGCGACAGTAAGCGACGTGCCCACGTGAAGGCGCGCGCAGAGCTGGTCGGCGGCGAACGCCGATTCGGGGACGGTCATCGAAAGCGGCTGCGGCAGCGCCGACTTCAGGATGCCGGCGATCATATTGACAACCTCTTTGGTTGCGTCGAGCGTATCCTCTTCGCTTACCGACTCCACCGGCTGCATCAGCATGGCCGCCGTCGTGGCCCAGGCCAGATCCTTGGCCAATCGCACCTCGATGCGCCCGTTCCATTCTCCGCGCATCTGCACGCTTACCATCACGTGCCCGGCATCGACGCAGAACTCCTCGGACGAAGGAACCGTCTCCATTTGCATTCCCAGCATCTGCTCCCAGAACTGGGCGTTGGCGCGTACCATCGATTCTTCGTCGATGTGAGTGGGCATGCGAGAATCCTCTCGTTGTCAACTGGCCGGCTCTCCTGCGATTTCCTAGGGCCCGGCGCAGGCAGGGCGCAGAGCCGCTGGTTGCGCCGAGCTTCGGCGCGGACGCCGTACCGCCGGTTCCAAGCCGCGCCGCTCCGTTCCCTTCGGTTCGATGCTTCCGTGTCGCGTTCTTCGGCAGGCTCTCCGGCTGCTGTTTTCCCTATCGGATCGATTGGCTGCGGCGTTTAATGCCGCCCGCTCACGAGGGTCATTCAAAACTGCGCAAAAGAGGACACACCGCAGGAGCGAGGACGCGCCGCATTGCCGTGGAGCGTCACGATGCCTGCGGAACTGCGCCTCGCCGGCCTGCGTAGAATGCTTTTGTGTGTCTTCTTTCGAGACACGACCATTCTTTTTTCCGCCGAGGAGCGACTGTGGAGCCGGAAAAACCTGAAGATTTTTTGATTGAATCGGCCGCAAACCCCATCGAGACCGTTTCAAATACGGAAGCTGCGGAAACCGTTCCCGCGGCGGAATCCCATCGCGGATTGCGCTGGGTCTTTCTCGGACCGGAGGGGCTGCGCGCCGGCTGGTCGGTGCTCTTGTTTCTACCCCTGTTTTTGCTGGTTCTCGCGATTGCCGAAGCGGTGATGCTCCATCTGCATCTGATCAGCGGCAACGCGGAAGAATTCACGCCCGTCTCCGCATTGTTTCTCGAAGTGGGAAGCGTCACTGCTCTTGTTGCGGCGGCGGCGCTGGTGGGGCTCATCGAAGGCCGGAGAATTTTGGCATACCACCTCAATGGACCGCGACGCCTGCAACACTTCGTCTTCGGTCTTGCGGCGGGATTTCTTGCGCTTTCCGCACTGGTTGGCGCGCTCGTGGCCGGTGGTTGGCTGCGGCTGAGCGCAAATTCGCTCTCCGGCGCGGCTTTTCTTCGTTTCGGCTTGCTCTGGGGCGGGACTTTTTTGCTGACAGGCTGTTTCGAGGAAGGCTTGTTCCGCGGCTATTTGCAGTTCACGCTCACGCGCGGCATCAACTTCTGGTGGGCCTGCATCCCCATCGCGACGGCCTGCGCCGCACTGGCGGTTTTTGTTCGCGGCAACGCCTCGATGGGCGTCTATGCCGCTGCGTTGCTCGGCTTTTTTCCCTGTCTCTATCTCTTCCAAAAGTCCGCCCCGCACAGCGGGTTTTGGTTCGCGGCTTGGCTGACATCCACGCTCTTTGGCCTGGTGCATCTTTCGAATGCGGGCGAGAGCGGCGTGGGCATCTTTGCGGCGGCCCTGATCGGCTTTGTCTTCTGCGTGAGCCTGCGCGTCACCGGTTCGCTCTGGTGGGCGATCGGCGGCCATGCGGCCTGGGATTGGGCGGAGACCTTCTTTTACGGAACGGCGAATAGCGGCCTGGTTCCCCAGGGCAGCTACCTGACCAGCCACGCAGCGGGCAATCCCTTCTGGAGCGGCGGAGCGGTCGGCCCTGAAGGCAGCGTGCTGGTGGTGGGCGCGATTGTTCTGCTGCTGGCCCTGCTTCTTGTCTACGACCACTGGAAGGTTTCCGGCTCATGGCGTGCGGCAGGACCGCCGGATTCGAACCGCCGGCGTATGCTGAATCAAAACACATGATTGGATTGTCGCCAACCGCTGATTTCAAGCCGCCGCTTGCGAGCACGCGTCGTCTGTCGGGCCGAGTGCGGATTCTTTTGCTGGTTGCAGGCTTGTTTCTTTTGCTGCTCGCCGCCTCCGGCGCCGGCTTGCTGTGGCTGCGCGCCGTAACCCGGGCGGCTTTGCCGCAACTGGATGGCAAGGCGCACTTGGCCGGGCTCTCCGCGCCGGTGACCGTGCGCCGCGATGCGCACGGCGTGCCGCATATCGCCGCCGCCACGCAAGAAGACCTTTTTGTCGCGCAGGGTTACGTCACCGCGCAGGACCGATTGTGGCAGATGGACGCCACGCGCCGCGCCGCCACAGGCGAACTGGCCGAGATTCTGGGCGCGCATCTGGTGCAGAACGACAAGACGCAGCGCGTCCTCGAAATTCGCCGAACGGCCGAGCGCATCTACGGCCACATGCCTGCCGCCGACCGCGCTGTGCTCGACGATTACGCTCGCGGCGTGAATCTGTACATCGCGCAATGCGAACGCGATCACACGCTGCCGCCGGAGTTCCGTCTGCTGCGCTACCGGCCCCAGCCCTGGACGGGCGTGGATTCGGTGAGCGTGGGGCTGATGATGGTCGAAACCCTCGATCTGCGCGTCGCAACCAAGCTCTCCCGCGCGCGCGTCGAGGCTCGACTTCGCGATCCCCGGCCGATTGCCGATCTCTACCCGGTCGGCTCCTGGCGCGACCATCCGCCCACCGGCCTGCGGCGCGATCTTGGCTCGCCGCAGCCCGCGCCCGCGCAAAACGACGACGAGGACGACGATAACACCGAGGTGCGCAGGACGCCGAGTCGCAGCTTGCGGCCATTCGCTTCGGCCGAGGCAGAGAATCCGGTCACGATGGCGCTGCTGGGCGCGACCGGCTGCTCCGGCTGCGCTGTGGGCTCGAACGACTGGGTGGTCGCTGGCGCGCACACGGCCAGCGGCCAGCCGCTGCTCGCCAACGACATGCACCTGACCTTGCGCGAGCCGGACAATTGGTACATCGCTGACCTGCGCTCTCCGGGTTTTCATGCGGCCGGCGTCACGCTGCCCGGCTTTCCGCTTGTCATCGCCGGGCACAACGAGCATGTGGCTTGGGGCTACACCGCGCTTTACGCCGACGTGAGCGATCTCTATACGGAGAAGCTCGACCAAAAAGGCAACTATCAAGACATTGATGGCGCATGGCGCCCGCTCGCCATCGATCGCGAGACGATCCATGTGCGCGGCGGCCGCAATGTTGTCGTCAACGTCGAGTCCACCGCGCATGGTCCGCTGCTGAATCCGCTGCTGGCCGGGGGCGACCCGCCGCTCGCGCTCAAGTGGACGCTCTACGACCCATCGCTCAACGTGCTTCCGCTCTATGCAATGAATACCGCGTCCAACTGGCAGGAGTTTACGGCCGCGCTCGCGCAATGGTGCTGGCCCACGCAGAATCTCGTCTACGCCGACGACCAGGGGCATATCGCCTATCATGCGATCGGCAAGACGCCGATTCGACCACGCGGGCTGATGGACGTGCCGATCGACGATACGGCGCACGAGCGGGATACGGCGCACGAGTGGCGCGGATCTATTCCCTTCGACCAGATGCCGAACGCCTTCGATCCGCCCTCGGGCTTTCTGGCCACGGCCAACTCCCGCGTCACGACGCGCCAATCGCCTTATCCGCTCACCGATGATTGGGCCGATCCCTATCGCATCGAGCGCATCTACAAACTGCTCGATGGACGCGACGGGCTGAGGCCGGCCGATATGCTTGCGGTCCAGATGGACATCGACAGCGAGGTCGATCAGCAGATGGCGCATCGGCTGGCCGACGCCATCGCCCGCACGCCGGGCTCCGAGGGCAACGGCGATCCGCGCCTGCGGCAGGCCGCCGATCTGTTGCGCAATTGGGACGGACGCCTGACGATCGGCTCCGCCGCCGCATCGCTGGTCGCGCAAACGCGCGCCGTCCTCTGGCCGATGCTTCTTGCGCCCCGCCTGGGCAAAACAGCCGGCGAATATCAATGGGGCGAATCGAACTTCGCCCTTGAAGAGATCGTGATGGATGCGAAACCGGCGTGGCTGCCGCGGCGCTACAAAAGCTGGGACGCGCTGCTGACCGCGGCCGTGCGCAAAGCGATGAGCCAGGGACGCGCACCCGCCGATGTGGATCGCTGGAGCTATGGAAGCTGGCACGTCGTCGAGATCGAGCACCCTCTCGTGAAATTTCTTCCGTTTCTCAGCCGTATCGCGGGAACCGGCCCGCAACCGCTCAGCGGCGACGCCACCACGGTCAAGCAGGCCGGCCGCACGCTCGGTCCTTCGCAGCGATTTACGATGGACTGGAGCCGCATCGACAACGCGACGGAAAATATCGTGATGGGCGAGAGCGGCAACCCGCTCAGTCCCTACTTCCACGACCAGTGGGACGATTGGTACAACGGCAAGACCTTCGTGCTGCCGTTCACGCCGGCCGCCGTCGCCGCCGAGACGCATCACACGCTGCGGCTGCTGCCATGAAAGAACAGAGAACAGGGATCAACAATCAGAAATCAAAAACTCCGCCGCGGCTGCGCGACTGCGCGGGTCCGGCGATCGTGCTGCTTGCGGCCTTCGTCGCCATCGCGCCGCAACTGGTGCGCGGAAACTCCTGCGGCCACGACTTCGACGTGCATCTGGTCTCCTGGCTGGACTGCGTGAACGCCTGGCGGCACGGCATTTTCTATCCGCACTGGGCTTCGAGTCCAAATTATGGAGCCGGTGAACCGCGCTTCGTTTTTTATCCGCCGCTTACGTGGATGCTCGGCGCGGCGCTTGGGCTTGTTCTTCCGTGGCATCTCGCGCCCATCGCGCTCACCTTCCTCATGCTCGCCGGAACCGGGTTGGCTGTGCGCGCACTGGCGCGCGAGGTTCTCGAAGATGCGCCCGCCACGCTGGCCGGCTGCGCCGCCATTTTCTCTGGCTTCGCGCTCTTCACCGCCTACGAACGCTGCGCTTTCCCGGAGTTCGCCGGCGGAACCTGGCTGCCGCTCCTTGTGCTCTTCGTATTGCGCCAGCGTCGCGCCTCCGGCCCGCTTGTGCGCCGCGCCTTCGACGGCTCCACTGCGCCGCTCGCTCTCGCCCTGGCCGGCGCCTGGCTCTCGAATCTTCCCCTGGGCGTGATGGCAGGCTATCTGCTGGCCGGCGTCGCGCTTGTCTGGGCCGTGGCCAGCAGATCGCTCTCTCCGTTGCTGCGCGCCGCCGTCGCCATCCCGCTCGGTCTGGGCCTTGCCGCCGTCTACTGGCTGCCGGCGGCCTTCGAGCGCAACTGGGTGGACATCCGGCAGGCTACCGAGCATCCCGGCTACAACTTCGAGAGCAACTGGCTGTTCGCGCACAACGCCAACCCGGTCCTGGCGCTGCACGACCGCATCCTCGCGCAGGTCTCGTGGATCGCCGTCTCGATGCTCGCCGTCATCGCCGCCGGCCTTGCGATCGCCTGGCTCCGTCGCGCGCTGCCCGCAGGAAAAATCCTCCCTTCGCACCGCGGGTGGATTCCGCTGGCCGCCATTCCGGCCGTGATTCTCTTTTTTCTTTTTCCCATTGCGCGGCCTCTTTGGCATCTGCTCCCGGAGATGGCTTTTTTGCAGTATCCCTGGCGCTGGCTGGAGGCCGTCGAAGCTCCCATGGCGATCATTTTCGCGGCCGCTGTCTGGCCCAGCGGCCGGCGCGCCCGACTGGCGGCCGCCGCTGTGTGTACCTCGGCCTTTCTTGCGGCCGCGGCCTATGCGGCCACGCACTACTTTCAGGTTTGCTACCCGGAGGACAGCGTCGCCTCGGTCGTGGCCGCGCAGCACGCCGGCGCGGGCTTCGAGGGCATGTACGAGTACGAGCCTCCGGGCGGCGACGACATGCGCATCGCGATGAATCTTCCTGACGCCTGCTTCACCGACGATCCAGCCGCCGTTCTCGGCCGGCCCGATCCCGACGATCCCGCGAGCAATCCCGTCTGGAGCAGGGACGAAGACAGTTGCCGAGCGACGTATTCGTTTCGCAACGGTCTTCAGACCGACCCCGAGCGCCGCCAGTTGCGCGCCGCCTTGCCGCGGGCCGGGTTTCTCGTGCTGCGGCTGCTGCGCTACCCGGCCTGGAGAATCCGCCTGAACGGTCAACCGATCTCCGCTCTGCCCAGCCGTAGAGACGGTCTTCTTGTTGTGCCTGTCCCGCAGGGGACCGTCGATCTGACCATCGACTGGACGACGACACCCGACGTTGTCGCCGGCCGCGCGGTGAGCGTCGTCTGCCTTCTTTTGCTGGTGGCGCTCGCCTGGGTCGAGTTGCGGCGCGCCTCCGTTCGGCTAACATGAAAGAAGCATGTCCACCGACGTACGTTCGCTGATTGACGAGGGCGCGGAGCGGACCGGCCGCGCGCTGGAGTCGCTGCTTCCCTCCGCCGCAACGGTACCCGCCTCGATCCACGCCGCCATGCGCCACTCGGTCTTTGCCGGGGGCAAGCGGCTGCGGCCGGTGCTGGCCATGCAGGCTGCCGTGGCCATTTCCGGCCTTGTGCCGCAGGGCATTGAGCGGCTAGGCGCGGCGATCGAGATGCTGCACACCTATTCGCTCATCCACGACGATCTGCCCGCACTCGACAACGACGATCTGCGCCGCGGCAGGCCCACCTGCCACAAGGCCTTTGGCGAGGCCATCGCGATTCTGGCCGGCGACGCGCTGCAAACCCGCGCCTTCGAGGTGCTGGCCGGGCTCGATTGCCCACCCGCGGCGACCGTGCAAATCATCGGCCTCATCGCCAACGCCGTGGGCACGGTCGAGGGCATGATCGGCGGACAGGTGCTCGACATCGAGAGCGAACACTTGAAGCCCACACCCGCGCTGGTCGACGCCATCCATCGCGCCAAAACCGGCGCGCTCATTCGCGTCAGCGTCGTCGCCGGAGGCGTCTTTGCCGGAGCCTCGGCCGACGACGCGGCCCGCCTTGATCTCTTCGGCCGCAAGGCCGGTCTTGCCTTTCAGATTGCCGACGATGTCCTCGACGTAACCGCCGACTCGGCCACCCTGGGCAAGACCGCTGGCAAGGATCTGGCTACCGAAAAAGCGACCTGGCCGGCCGTCTACGGCGTCGAAAAAAGCCTGCGCGACGCGGCCGGGTTGATCGACGAGGCCTTTGCCGCGCTCGCACCCTTCGGCAGCCGCGCCGATGGCCTCAAGGCCGTTGCCCGCTACCTCGTCGAGCGCAAACACTGAGCGGTGAAAGCGGAGCTTGCGGAGTGAGCGGGGCTTGCGCCCCTGAGGGAATTCCGCCTCGAAGCATTCTCGAAGGATGAAAGCGGCTCAGAGAGAAAAAGAAGACTACTTGCCGAGCGCCCGACGCAGCTTTTCGCCCTGTTCCGTCAGATCCTCGATGGCCGTCTGGGCGCGGCCGAGTACGCTCTGCATCTCGCTCAGACGGCCGGGCAGCGCATTCCACCACGCGCCGACCACCTCGCGCTGATCGAGCATGGCCAGCGCCGTGCCGGCCAGCGCCGTTACCAACCCGGCGCGCCGCTTGCCGGCGACAAACAGGATGCCGCTGGCGGCCAGCGCACCAACCGCGGCCATTCCGGCCGCACTCAGGGGCTCGCTCCGGCGCGCGCGGCCTTCGCTCTCCGTCTCGCTCGTTTTTTTCAGCGGCACGACCACCATGCGCTCACCTCGCATTTTCATTTTGATTGCGCGGCCCGCAACCTTCGCGCTTGCGCCGGAAGCGCCGCGCAAATCTCAATGCGCTTAATCCAGGTCGATCTCACGCATCGGCTTCACGTCGGGCGCGTCCTTGGCCTTGCGCAGCGCCTCGGCAAACCGCTTTTCGAGCAGGTCCGCCTTGTTCTTCTCGGCATCCACGCTCTGCCGGAAGATCGACTCTGTCCGTTCGCCCTGCTCACGCATGGCCTGGGCCGCGGTCTCCAGATCCTCGAACAGGCGCTTGCGCGGAGCCGGCGTATGACTGACCACAAGCCCCGTTGCGGCGTCGATCTTCAGCATCGCCCCGCAATCCGGGCAGGCCACTTCGAATGTTTTGTCCTTGCTCTTTCCCATGGCTACTGAGCATTTTACGGCAAAAATCATCCTCCGCGCCCTGTTTTGAGCGATGGCCTCACGGCGATCCCATGAACGAGAGGGTACCGAAATGGCGCCTTGCATGGAAAGGCTTCAGCGGGGTTACTGAACCACTCTGAAAGAGGAGCGAAAGCAACAAAATCCGGGTCGGCAATGGCTGGTACTTCGGTTGCAACTGAGGAGTGCATCTCCGCAGGCGTTCCTCAGTTGCAACTGTAGCGCTAGAAGGTTCTCGCCAGGCCGATGCTTCCCGAGTTTTCGTGCATCCGGCTGGTGACAGAGGTTCCGGGCACGGCGCCCATCGCCGGCGAATACCACGGGCCGGTGATCGAGTTCTCGAAGGCGTGATAGTAGGACAGGTTGAGATCCCACTTGCCCACGGTGCGCACCAGGCCGGTGGTCAGATGGTGCTGCACGATCGCCGGAGCGGAGATGTTGAAGAAGGTCAACGACGCGGGCACGGGGTTCTGCGAGAAGTTATAGCCGAGCATCAGCTTGAGCGAACGGGCGACCTGCCGCTGCACGCCTCCGCCCACGGCCCAGATGTTCGTCCAGCCGAAGCCCGCCACGGAGCCGTCCGGACGGAAGCCCTGGCCGCTGAACCCGGCCGTGTTGGCGTAGTTGAACCAGCGCGCATCGATGCCGATCTTTGTGGTTTTCGTGGGATAGAGCCCTGCGCCCAGCGAGATCACCTGCGGAAGGTTCATGCGAAACGTGAGCGTGTGCTCGGCTCCGGTCAGATCGGCGCGCCGCCACTTGAAGTCGCTGAACCAGACGGGCGAGTGATAGCTGAGGCCCACCCGCAGCAGATCGTTGACCTTGTAAGTCATGCCGCCCTGGAATCCCGCGCCATAGGCGGTGGCGTTATTACCGGCGGCCAAGTAGTACGGATCGCCATGGTTGCCCGCCGTAACCGGCGCGGCAAAGGGCGCGGGGATCACTTGCAGCATGGAGAGAGCGGGCGTCCAGGCCAGCCCCGCGCCCAACGAAAGTTTGTGATGAAACTGGTGCGCCAACCCCATGGGAATCGTCACCAGCATATAATTTGACCGCACGCGGCCAAAACCGAAGCCATTGGGCTGTTGCGACGACAGGATAGGATTGGAAAAATTCGTATTGCCCGCATAATCGACGCCGAAGCCGCTGACCGCCAGCATGGCGATGTAATAGACGGTCGAGCTGCCCTGCGGATGATCGATGAACGCCACGCCGGGCATCACCGACATATCGCGTTTGCTGACCGTGGTTCCCGACAGCGTCTGACTCGGCATTCCCTGGCCGAAGGCATTCGCGTCGACCGTACTCGACAGTGAGCGCCAGGGATCGAAGAGCGTGCCATGAAATTCAATGCGCTTGCCGAAGAACTCCGCCGTGCAGGCCGGATTCCAGGCGATCGAGCCGGTTGCGTCCAGGCAGAGGCCGGTATCGGCGCCGCCCATGGCCTCATTGACCGGGCCTGCGCCATGCAGAAAGTGCCCGTCGGTGCCAAAAACCGTTGCTGGCCAAAGAAAAAACGCAAAAAAAAGACTGACGCTCAGGCCAGTCCATTGGGATTGCTTCCATTGCATCATTTCGATCATTCCTCGCAGGTCGCCTCCGCTTCCCCAAAGACACCGTCCTCGGGAAAAGCGCGGAAACACGAACTGGAAGGAAGCACGCAGCAGGCCAAAATGATTTTGTTGATAATCCGCGAATTTCTCAAGGCGCAATCGCGCATGAAACATTTAGCTGCAACATTATGTCTCCCATTGAAACGTATCGCCTTACAATCTCTCGGCTTCAATGAGATGAAGTTCGCGCATGCGCCGCCAGAGGGTCGAGCGGCTCAGGCCGAGCTCTTTGGCCGCCTCGGCCCGCTTCCAGCGATGGCGCTGCAGAGCCGCCAGCAGCCGCTCGGCCTCGAGGTTGCAGGCACAGGGCAGGCTCGCTACGGGCAGGCGCTCCGCCGGTCGACTCTCGCGGGCGTTTGCCGAGACAGCTTCTCTTGCTGCGCCCGCTGCAACACGAATTTCCAGCGGCAGATCATCGGGCAGAATCGTCTCACCGCGCGTGACGGCCACGGCGTACTCGATGACGTTGGCCAGTTCGCGCACATTGCCCGGCCAGTCGTAGTCCAGCAGCGGCTTCATGGCCTGCGGCGAAAGCCTGCGCACCAGACCGCGCTGCGAGGTGATGCACTGCAAGGCGTGCAGCGCCAGCGGGACAATGTCCTCGCGCCGCTGGCGCAGCGGCGGCACCTCGATGGGCACGACACAAAGCCGATAGTAAAGGTCTTCGCGGAACCGGCCCTGGCGCAGTGCCTCGCGCAGATCGACGTTGGTGGCGGCGATGATGCGGGCCGAGGTGGTGCGCGGTTCGCTTTCGCCCACGCGCTCATATTGCCGCTCCTGCAGCACGCGCAACAGCTTGACTTGCAGAATCTGCGGCAGGTCGCCGATCTCGTCGAGAAAGAGTGTGCCGTTCGAGGCCAGCTCGAAGCGCCCCACGCGATCCTTGACCGCCCCGGTAAAGGCGCCGCGCACATGGCCAAAGAGCTCCGATTCGAGCAAATCACCGGGCAGAGCGGCGCAGTTGACGGCCACAAACGGACCGCTGGCGCGGGCCGAGTTCTGGTGAATGGCGCGAGCGACGACCTCTTTGCCCGCGCCGCTCTCGCCCGTGATCAGCACATTGGCTTCGCTGTGTTCGAGCGCCTCGACCAGGCGGAAGATGCGCTGCATGGCCGGCGAACATGCCACGGCGTCGCAGCAAAAGACCGGCGCGTCGGGACAGGATTCCTCCTCCTCGGCCGGACGCAGCAGGACAAGATAGCGCACCATCGGGTCGCAGATCGAGGTGTCGTCGGGGGTCATGGGCGCGGTGGTGATGGAAACCCGCTGCGGTTCGAAGCCGCCAAAACGAAGCGTGGCGCGCCAGCCCTCGCGCATCTGCCCGGCCGCGAGCGCCTGACGAAGCTGGCCGCTGGGGCCAAAAAGCTCCTCGCCCAGCAGCGCCTCCACCGGCTCACCGCGCAGCGCAGCGGCGGCGCCTTCGCCCAGAATCCGGTTGAGCAGTTGCGAGGCGTGCAGAATGCGAAACTCGGGATCGAGGCAGATAAAGGCCCGGCCCACCGAGGCCAGAGCGCGTGTAATTCCGTGCAGTGCCGCTT
>JAJYFB010000008.1 GCA_021785495.1 Acidobacteriota bacterium
TGTATTCTGCGAGAAGAAAAATCTCCCGCAGGGGCTAAAGCCCCATTCATTCCAGGTATTTTACGGCACGACTGAAGTCGTGCCCTTTCAAATCCAGCGATCATCGATTGAATTTTGCAAGTGGCTCCTCAGTAAGGCCATTCTCAAGAGCCACTTGCAAAATTCAGTTACGGAGTGTCCGCAGGAAAAAGAACGTCCCTCAGGGGCTAAAGCCCCATTCATTCCAGGCGTCTTACGGCACGACTCAAGTCGTGCCCTTTCAATTCCTGCGCACGTCTATCGAATTTTGCAAGTGGCTCTCAAGGCAAAGCGATTGCTGCATCCGCCTGCGCACTTCAGACTGTGCGCAACCTGCCTACTGCGGTGCGGGCAGGTTGCCGGCGACCTCGGCCGGAACGGCGGCGAGCGTTTTTGCTGCTTCCGGCAGAGGCGTGGGCAGCGGGCGCTCGAGCGCCAGCGCCAGCACCTCGTCCATCGTGTCCACAAAGTGCAGCTTCATCGAGTTCTTGATGTTGTCCGGCAGCTCGGCAATATCTTTCTCGTTGGCGCGCGGCAGAATGGCCTCGAAGAGACCGGCGCGCAGAGCAGCCAGCAGTTTTTCCTTGAGTCCGCCGATGGGCAGCACCTTGCCGCGCAGCGTGATCTCGCCGGTCATGGCCACGTCGCGCCGCACGGGGATCTTGGCGAGCGCGCTGGCCAGGGCCGTCGCCATGGTGATGCCGGCCGAAGGGCCGTCCTTGGGGATCGCGCCCTCGGGCACGTGCAGATGGATGTCGATGCTGCGATAGAACTCGCGCGTCAGGCCGAGCGCGGGCGCTTTGCTGCGAATGTAGGCCAGCGCCGCCTGCGCCGACTCCTGCATCACGTCGCCCAACTGGCCGGTGACGGTGAGCTTGCCCTTGCCGTCGAGCACCTGCACTTCGGTCGTCAGGATGCTGCCGCCGACTTCGGTCCAGGCCAGGCCCGTCACCAGGCCGATCTCGCTCTGTTCGTGCGCCTCGGAGTCGCGGAACCGGGCCACGCCGAGAAAATCGGCGACGTTGGCCGCCGTGATTTCTTCCTTGTGCCTGGCGCCGGCCTTGACCACCTTGCGCGCCACCTTGCGGCAGATGTTGCCGATCTCGCGCTCCAGGTTGCGCACGCCGGCTTCGCGCGTGTAGGCGCGGATCATCTCGACAATCGCATCGTCCTTGAAGACGATGTTTTTTTCGCTCAATCCGGTCTGCTCGCGCTGCTTTTTCACCAGGTACTGGCGGGCGATTTCGAGCTTTTCCTGCTCGGTGTAGCCCTGCAGGCGAAGAATCTCCATGCGGTCCTGCAGGGGCGCGGGGATGGTGTGCATCACGTTGGCCGTGGCCACGAAGAGCACCTGCGAAAGGTCGTAATCCACGTCGAGATAGTGATCCTGAAAGGTCGTGTTCTGCTCGGGGTCGAGCACTTCCAGCAGCGCCGAGGCCGGATCGCCGCGGAAGTCCGAGCTGATCTTGTCCACCTCGTCGAGCAGGAAGACCGGATTCCTGGTGCCGGCGCGCTTCATGTGCTGAAGGATCTGGCCGGGCATGGCGCCGATGTACGTGCGGCGATGGCCGCGAATCTCGGCCTCGTCATGCACGCCGCCCAGCGAAAGGCGCACAAACTTGCGCCCCGTGGCCTTGGCGATCGACATGCCGAGCGAGGTCTTGCCCACGCCCGGAGGCCCGACGAAGCAGAGGATCGAACCCTTGGGGTTTTTCACCAACTGGCGTACGGCCAGGAATTCAAGGATGCGCTCCTTGATTTTTTCCAGGCCGTAGTGATCGGCGTTCAGCACCTTTTCGGCGAAGTCGATGGAGCGCGTCTCCTTCGAGCGTTTCTTCCACGGCACGGCCAGCAGCCAGTCGATGTAATTGCGGCTCACGGTGGACTCGGCCGACATGGGCGGCATCACTTCGAGCTTTTTGAGTTCCTGAATGCACTTGTCCAGAACCTCCTTGGGCATGCCGGCGGCTTCGATCTTCTTGCGCAGCTCGTCGAACTCGCTCTTTTCGCCGCGGCCCAGCTCCTTCTGGATGGCCTTGATCTTTTCGTTCAGGTAGTACTCTTTTTGCGCCTTCTCCATCTGCTTTTTGACGCGCGACTGAATGTTGCGGTCGAGGTCGAGCTTTTCGATCTCGACATCGAGCATGTCGGCCAGGCGGGCCAGCCGCTGCGCGGGATCGAAGATGGCCAGCAGCTCCTGCTTTTCCTCGATATTCAGTTGCAGATTGGCGGCGATCGTGTCCGAGAGCTTGGCGGCCTCGTCCATGCGCACCGTAGCCACGATGGCTTCATAGTTGAGCGACTGCTGGAGCTTGACGTAGCTTTCGAAGAGCGTGGTCACGCGCTGCATCAACTGTTCGACGGCCGGCGTCATCTCGAAGTCGCGCTTGCCGGTGCGCACGGTGGCCACGAAGAAGCCGTCGCGGTCGGTGATTTCGACGGCCTTGGCGCGTTCGACGCCCTCGACCAGCACCTTGATGTTGCCGTCGGGCATCTTGACGCTCTGCACGATGTTGCAGATGGCCCCGACCTGGTAGATGTCCTTGGCCTTCGGCTCGTCGATCGAGGCGTCGTGCTGCGTGGCGAGAAAGATCTTGCGGTCGCCGTTGAGCGCCTCTTCAAGCGCGCGCACGCTCGATTCGCGGCCCACCACGAACGGGGTCATCATGTACGGAAAGATGACCATATCGCGGATGGGCATCATGGGCAGTTTGCGCGGTTCGTTTTTCTCGCGGGGCACAGTCATCGGCTCGTCTCACTCGAACGAATACGCCCGCGTTCGTCCTCAAGATGCGAGGCCGGACACGGGCTCTTTAACGGATTGTACAGCCAAGCCGGCAGGCGGCAAAGCGCGGCAAAGGCGCACGGCGGGCGAAGGCGCGGAACGCAAGGAACTGGAACGGCGCACGGCGGAGGCGGAAAAGACCGGAACGGGAATTTTCCCTCGGGATCGCGACGCTTCGTGAAGACTCGCGCCGTTTCGGGCTGGAATGTATCCAATCTGAAGACAGAATCCTGTTCTTGAACGATCGTTGCAGCGCGGGACGGGCGCGGAAATGCTTCAAGCTGCATGAAGCGGCTGCGCCACCAGACGAACGCCGAGCGCCGCACAGACACGATTCACGGTGTCCAGACGCGGTTCGCTTCCCGGGCGAAGCGCTTTGTAGAGAGCCTCCCGCGTGATTCCGGCGGATCGGGCGATCTCCGTCATGCCGCGGGCGCGGGCGATATCGCCCAATGCGGCGGCAAGAAGCCCGGCATCGTTGGCCGCAAGAATCTCCGTCAGGTAGGCGGCGATGGCTTCTTCGCTGTCGAGATATGGCGCGGCGTCAAAGTCGGGCAGATCGTCCACTTGGATGCGCTTGATCATCGTTGCAACTCCTCAATCCAGCGAGGCGGCCAGAGCCTTCGCTCGCGTTATGTCGCGTTTTTGGGTGCGTTTGGAGCCGCCCGCCAACAAGACAATCAGGCGATTGCCGCGTCGGGTCACATAAATACGCCATCCGGAGCCGGCGTGGATGCGCAGCTCGGAAACGCCTTCGCCTACCGGCTTCACATCTCCCATCAAGCCCAATTCGAGCCGTTTGATGCGCGCCACAACCACGCCTCGTACCGCTTTGTCGGTCAACCCGTCGAGCCATGCCGTGAATTGCGGCAGAGCTTTGATGGCGAACATCAACCGATCGTAATCGATCGATTACACTTTGTCAAGGCAGGCCAGATTGCGCAGGCCAGATTGCGCCGTGCGGCAGGCAGGTCGTCGAACGGAACGGTGGACCCTGCATCGATGGCATCGCATCGAAAGACGAGGGGATGAGACGATCCCGCTTCGAGAAAGAAGTGCGTGCGCAAGAGGCGCGCGGTGCGTGCGGCAGCGGGGCATTCTCGTCTCAGGACTGACTATTTTGAGGAGGTTCATTTTGAGTCATGCGGTGGAAAAAATCGTGCGCAGCGAGGCCGAGTGGCGGGCGCTGTTGCCGCCCGAGCCGTATCACGTGCTGCGCGAGAAGGGAACGGAGCGGCCCTTCACGGGCGCGCTCACGGAGAACCGCGAGACGGGCAGCTACCACTGTGCCGGGTGCGGTGCGCTGCTCTTTGCCAGCAGTGCGAAATTCGACTCCGGCTGCGGCTGGCCCAGCTTCACGATCCCCGCCGATGCAATGGCCATCGAGGAACACGAGGATCTGAGCTTTGGAATGCGGCGGATCGAGGTCACCTGCGCCCGTTGCGGCGGCCATTTGGGCCACGTCTTCCCCGACGGCCCACGCCCGGCGGGACTGCGCTATTGCATCAACTCCGCCTCGCTGACCTTCACGCGCGCCGCGGAGTAATCGGCCCATGGAGCACGTGCCCGCGCGCATGACAAAACCCCGTCCGCGCGGGACGGGGTTCGAGGTCTCTGCACCAAAATGAATTCCGACCGGGCCGTGCCGGAGAAAAATTCCACCGGAGCGTGTCTGCGGAACAAGTCTGCCAGGCTTGAACAAGTTTGCCGGGTTAGAACGAGTTTGCCGGAGTGCGGACCGGAAAAATAGGCCTGGCCGCGAAACGTGCGGTGGGACTACGAGGCTTTGGCGATCTTGCCGCCCTTGATGCAGGCCGTGCAGACGCGCAACCGCTTGGGAGCGCCGTTGATCAGCGCCTTGACCGCCTGCAGATTCACGTTCCAGCGCCGGCGCGTCACGTTGTGCGCGTGGGAGATGTTGTTGCCGTAGCGCGGCCCCTTGCCGCAGATGTCGCAAACTTGTGCCATGGTTGAACTCCAGAGTTTTCAGGAACTTTCGGCGTCGCCTCGACGGCCGCGGCGGCACGGGAAACCACATTGCCACTCTGCCGAACCTTTAGTATACCAGCGCGCGGGCCATTGCGGCCACGCCGGACAGGCGATTTGTGCTTGCGCGCCAGGGTGAGGAGCGGACGAAGGGGCCGTACAATAGCCGCAGCGCCCGGCAAAGACCGCGCGCACGCTCACGATTGGAATGACGATGCCTGCTGGGAAGCGTTTTATCTGCATTCATGGCCACTTTTATCAGCCGCCCCGCGAGAATCCCTGGCTGGAGACAGTCGAAACGCAGGACGGGGCCGCGCCCTATCACGACTGGAATGAGCGCATCTGCGCCGAGTGCTACGCGCCCAATGGCGCGGCCCGCGTGCTGAATGCGAAGAATCGCATCGTGCGCATTGTGAACAACTACGCGCGCATGAGCTTCAACTTCGGCCCGACGCTGCTGAACTGGCTGGACGAGAATGCACCGCGCACCTATCGCATGATTCTCGATGGCGAAGGGCGCAGCCGCCAGCGCTTTGGAGGCCACAGCTCGGCGCTGGCGCAGGTTTACAACCACATGATCCTGCCGCTGGCGAACGAGCGCGACAAGCGCACGCAGATCCGCTGGGGCATTGCCGACTACAAAAACAGCTTTGGCTCGGAGCCGGAAGGCATGTGGCTGGCCGAGACGGCGGCCGACCATGCGACCCTCGAAGCCTTGGCGGCCAACGGCATTCGCTTTACGGTCCTTGCGCCGCACCAATGCAAGCGCATTCGCCCGCGCGGCAAAAGCGGAGGCGAATGGGTGAACACGCCTGACGCGACGGTCGACACCACGCGGCCTTATCTGGCGCGCCTGGCCTCGGGCGCCGCGATCGCCGTCTTCTTTTATAACGGCCCCATGGCGCGCGCCATCGCCTTCGAGGGTCTGCTCGATTCGGGTGACAACTTCGCCGCGCGCCTCAAAAGCGGATTCAAGGACGGCGCACAGCCGCAACTGGTCCATGTGGCCACGGACGGGGAATCCTACGGGCATCATCATCGTTTTGGCGAGATGGCGCTGGCCTACGCGCTGCAACTGCTCGAAAAAGACAAGTCGGTTCAGCTCACCAACTATGGCGCGTACCTCGCAGAGTTTCCGCCCGAGTTCGAGTGCGAGATTGTCGAGGATACTTCGTGGAGCTGCGCGCACGGCGTTGAGCGGTGGCGCTCGAATTGCGGCTGCAACGCGGGCCACTCCGGCTGGAACCAGCAATGGCGCGGACCGTTGCGCAAGGCCCTCGACGCGCTGCGCGACGCGCTCGTGCCGCTCACCGAAAAATACGGCGCGAAACTCTTCGCCGATGTGTGGACTGCGCGCGATGCGTATATTCAGGTGATTCTCGATCGCAGCGACGAATCTGTCGAAGGTTTCCTTGCGGCGCACGCCATGCACGCGCTCGACGCAGAGGAGCACGTGCGCGCCCTGCAATTGATGGAGATGCAGCGCCATGCGCAGTTGATGTACACGAGCTGTGGATGGTTTTTCGACGACGTTTCGGGAATCGAAACCGTGCAGATCATCGCCTACGCTGCGCGTGTCTTGCAGTTGGCGCAAGAGCTTTTCGGCGAGGAGGCCGCTCAGCTGGAGCCGGCCTTTTTAGTGCGTCTGGCCGAGGCTCGCTCGAACGATCCGGCCGCGGGCGATGGCGCGCGCATCTACAGAAAATGCGTCGAGAAACAGATGGTGCATCTGGAGCAGGTGACTGCGCACTACGCCATCAGCTCGGTCTTTTCCACCTTTGCCGACGAGACAGATCTGTTCTGTTTTCGCGTGCGCCGTCTCTCCTACGAAATTTTCTCTTCGGGCCGCGGCCGCCTGGCGCTGGGCCGCGTTCATGCGGCTGGCTCCATCACGGGGCGCGCGCAAATGTATTCTTTCGCGGTGCTGCACTTCGGCGATCAGAACATCACGGCGGCCGTGAAGCCCTACCGCGAAGCGGACGCCGCCGCCTTCGAGCGGTTTTCCGCCGAGGCGGCCGGCCACGTGCAGCGCGCCGACTTTCCTGAAGTGATTCGCCTGCTCGACCGTTTCTATGGCCACGCGGACTATTCGCTGACCTCGCTTTTTACCGATGAACAGCGGCGCATCATGCAGATCATTCTCGATTCCACGCTGGCGGACCTTGAAGGTTCGATGGCGGCGATCTATCGGGATCATGCGAGCCTGCTGCACTATCTTGCGCAGGCGGGCTTGCCCAAGCCGCCGGCGCTGACGCTGGCCGCCGGCTTTGCCATCAATGCGGGTCTGCGTCGCGTGCTTGCGGCAGAACCGATCGACCTTGCGCAGTTGCGTTCCTGGCTGACGCTGGCCAGTTCCGACCAGGTGCCGCTGGAGTCCGCTGCGCTTTCGTACATTGCCGATGGGCGCATGAAAAAGGCCATGGTCGCGCTGCAAATTTCATCGGGATCGCTGGAGACGCTTAGCCGCGCCCTGACGCTGGCCCGTACGCTGGGCGAGCTGCCTTTCGAACTGAATCTTTGGCAGGCGCAGAACATCTGGAACGAGATTTTGCGCACGTCCAGCTACGCGCTTACGGCGCTCACGCCCGAGGACCGGCCGCGCTGGGAGAAGGATTTCAACGAACTGGGCGCGCGCCTGGCTTTCGATTGCGAGGCCATTCGCGCGCAGGCGGAATCGGGAGCAACTGAATAAGGAGCGGGATCGGCATTGGCATCGGATCGCACGCAAGGACAGCGATGCGGTATTTCACTTGTTCGCTGAAGCGTTTGGTGATGCGTGCGTCGGTTGCGTTGCGCTTGGAACCCCGGAGCCTCCCTGCGGAGGGGTGCTTCTAAGCGTGCTTCCGGGTTGATAGCCGTCTCTCGTACGTCCTGCCAGGGGCTGATAACCCTTCTGGCTCGTTGTGGAAACTTGTGCGGAGTTATTCTGAGACATCTCCGGCTCCTTGTTTATATTTTACTCGAAAAGCTCCACCGCGCGAATTTCATCCTGCATGACGATGATTCCCCGCGATCCTTCAACTCCCTTCAGAAATCTTCCTTCCTGATCGAGCGTCCAGACTTCTTCCAAATAGATTTGCTCGTTTGCCGGGTTCGATGAGGCATAGGATTTCGCGCCGAATCGACCGCCGATCCGAACGCCGTTTTTCAGGTGGACGATGATCCAGTAAGGAATACGCTTTCCAAAGACATAATCCCACGGCTTTTGAATCGGGTTGGTCAAGTGCCTGGTGATTGGTCCCCATGACGCCAGCTTCAAATAGACGAATGGCCAACAGGCAGGAACGACAACCATGATCGCAACGACCGCAAGGGCGTAGAGAACAAAATGTCGATGGTAAAAGTCGTTCGTTTGAATCAAAGCAATGAGCCAGAAGAGGACAGCGAAGTTGAGTGTGCTGTAGCTGACGGCGTCCAAAAGCGATTTCGATGCTTCTCGCGGAGAGCCCGGAATCATCAGGTCGTACACTTTCATCGAGATAAATCCGGGAACAAAGAAGATGAGGAAAAGAACGAGCTTGTCTGTGCTCCAAATGTCCATGCTCAGAGTCCAACCTGTTGGCCGCCGGATACGTCAATGCTCGTTGCGGCTTGGAAGCCATTGTACTCGCAAAAGTCCGGTTAGCTTGTACGGAAACCTTTAGGGCATTTGATTATTGTGGCAGTTGCGCCGCGTCCCAGCCGCCGCCGAGGGCGCGGACGAGGCTGACGCTGGCGGCAAACTGGCGGCTCGCGATGTCGATGGCGGCCACCTGGTCTTGCAGCAGGGTCTGCTCGGCGGTCAGGACTTCAAGATAGTTGGTGACACCGCCTTTGTAGCGTGCGTTCGACAGATCGAAAGAGCGCTGCGCGGCACGGACGGCGCTCTGTTCGACCTGCGCTTCCTGCTCCAGAATGCGCAGGCTGGCGAGCTGGTCTTCCACGTCCTCGAAGGCGAGAAAAACCGTGTTGCGATAGGCATCGGCCTGGGCTTCGTAGCTGTGGCGCGCAACGCCGGTGAGCGCGTGGCGCTGGCCGGCGTCGAAGAGCAGTTCGGAGGCCTGTGCGCCGAGCGTCCACAGCGAGCTGGGCCCTTGAATCCATGTGCCTGGGTGCGCGCTCTCGAAGCCGCCCGTCGCGCCCAGCGTGATCGTCGGATAAAAGGCGCTGACGGCGATGCCGATCTGCGCATTGGCGGCCTTGGCCAGCCGTTCTGCGGCGGCAATGTCCGGCCGGCGTTCGAGCAATTGCGAGGGCGCGCCGAGCGGAATCCGCGGCAGCGCCATTTCTGGAGGTTGCCCGAGCGGCGAGGGCGGAATGCGGAAGCTGGAAAGATCGTAGTTGGCGATTGTGCCCACGGCGTGTTCGTACTGGGCGCGCGCCACGCCCAAATCGACAAGCTGCGCGCGGACGGTTTCAAGCTGCGTCTCGGCCTGGGCCACATCGACAGCCGTGGCGACGCCGCCGGTGAACCGCCTTTGCGTCAGTTCGAGCTGGCGTTCAAGATCGGCGACGGTGGCCGTCAGCAGGCGAATTTGCGCGTCGATGCCGCGCAGCGCGAAGTAGTCGGTGGCCATCTCGGCGTGCAAGGTCAGGTCCACGTTGGCCGCCTCGGCTGCGCTGGCCTGCGCCTGGGCGCTCGCCTGTTCGACGGTGCGCCGGATGCGGCCCCAGAAGTCGGGCTCCCAACTGGCCTGGCCGGCGATGACCAGGTCGGCGTTGGCGCCCGCCATGGAGGCGCTCGAATTGGGCGCATTCGCCGAGTTTTTCACGACTTCGGGCGTGACGGCCGCCGCAAGAGTGGGATACAGATTGGCGCGCACCGCGCTCACCTGGTCGCGCGCGGCGAGGTAGGTTTCAAGCGCCGATTTCAACTGCACGTTGTTTGTGGTGATGCGCTCTTCCAGCCGGTTGAGCTGCGGATCGCCGTAGATCTCCCACCACTTGCCCTTCAACATGCCGTCGGAAGGGTCGGCAGGCCGCCATGCGCCGCCAGCGGGGTTCGGCGGTGGCGCGACGGCCGATGCCCCGGTCTCTTTGTATGCGGCCGGAGCGCTGAAGCCAGGGCGGTTGTAGTTCGGTCCGACGGGCTTGCAGCCGGCGAGCAGGAGGAGCGCGATCGAGCCGACGGCGGAAACACGGGCAGTTTTGCGCGAGCCCGGTTTGAGCCTCCCCGCAAAAGATGCACGGAGCTTGCGTTTCTGCAGAAAGAGATCGCAAATACGGCGAGCGTACACGAAAACCATCCCTTGGGGGCGAAAGCCCCGTTGTTGTTGCAAGAGCGTACGTGCGGGCCAAGGCCCGCACCCTTCCAATCCGGCCGTACTCTTCAAACGCGCTGGCCGCTGCGATTTTCTCCGCGGCTGCAAGGGCCGTCTTCCTTCCAGACGAACCGTTTCCTTCGTGGTTGCGCGGCGGCCATTCTTACCGGCCTCCCGCCGGAGTCGATGCGCCTCCTGGGCGCACCACGGTGACCTTTTCGCCCTCGATCAGCGCGTCGGGCGGATCCTGAATGACCTGGTCGCCGGGATGCAGGCCATCGATGATTTGCACGGTGGCGCCGTCGTCTTCGCCGATGGTTACGTGCACCAGGTGCGCCGTGTCGTCGTGGACGACCGTGCCTAACTGAAGGCCCTCGCGGCGAAAGATCAAGGCCGCTGCGGGCACGATCAGCGTGGGGCGAGCGGCCGGCGTCTTGAAGTGAACCTGCGCCAGCGCGCCCGGCAGCAACTCGCCGGAGCGGTTGTCCACGTCGATTTCGGTGAGCAGCGTGCGGCTGGTGGGATCGATGGCGTTGGCGGTGCGCACCAGCGTGCCCACAAAGATTTTGCCCGGATGTTCGGGAAAGGTCAGATCGATCTTCATGCCGCGCTTGAGTCCGGGCGTGTCGACCTGCGGCACGTCAGCGTACACGCGCAAGGGCGAGATCGCCTGCATGTGAAACAGTTCGGCGCCGGCGCCGGAGTTGATCAACTGGCCGGTATCGATGGCGCGCGCGGTGATGACGCCGTCAAAGGGCGCATAGACCTTCTCGAAGGATTGCAGCTCCTTGAGCCGCTGCAGATTGGCCTGCGCGGAGCGGACTGCGGCGGCCGTGGCTGCGGCCTGATTGACGTAGGTGTCCGTGTCCTGCTGCGAAACCGCGTCGGATTTGACGAGTCCAGAGTAGCGCTCGGCCTGAATGCGGGCGATGTTGGCGTTGGCCTCGGCTGTAGCCAGGTCGGAGACGGCCTGCGCCACCTGTTTGTCCAGTTCCGGCGTATCGATGACGGCCAGCAGCGCGCCTTTCTTGGCGTGCGCGCCGATGTCGAAGAACCAGCGGACCAGGTAGCCGTCGGTGCGCGCATAGATCGGCGAATCGGTGTAGGCCGTGGTGTTGCCCGGCAGCACGAAGCTGTCCACGGGCGCTCCGGGCTGCGCAGCGGCGACCGAGACCGTGGGAGCGGCCAGCGCGACGGTGCGGCGGGCGAGCGCCGTGCGGGCCTCGACGCGGCGCAGAATGCCCGTGGCGGCCAGTGCGATCAGGAGCAGCAGCACGACGGCGGCGCCGGCAAAAATTCTGCGCGGCGCAATCGGGATTGCCGCCGGTGCGTTCTCGTGGCCGGCCGCGCCGGGCTGAAGATGCGGACTCGATGGGCGATCCATAGGCAATTACTCCGGTCTCTCGTCGAAGACGTCGAATTCCACGGCTGCGCGGCCGGCCGAGCTGTGCGCGAGCTTGCGCCGGCGTCGGCGTTCGATGCGGTCGTGGAGGAAGGCGAAGAATACGGGCACGAAAAAGAGCGTGGCGACGGTGGCCAGAAGCAGGCCGCCGATCACGGCGCGGCCCAGGGGCGCGTTCTGCTCGCCGCCGTCGCCCAGGCCGAGCGCCATCGGCACCATGCCGATAATCATCGCCAGCGCGGTCATGATGACCGGGCGCAGACGCACAAAACCGGCGTTGATCGCGGCCCGTCGTGCGTCCCCCACCAGCAGTTCCAACTGCTCGCGGGCGAAGCTGACCACGAGAATCGAGTTGGCCGTGGCCACGCCCATGCACATGATGGCTCCGGTAATGGCCGGCACGCTCAACCGCGTTCCGGTGAGGAAAAGAAACCAGACGATTCCGGCCAGCGCCGCCGGCAGCGCCGCGATGATCAGGAACGGATCGAGCCAGGACTGAAAATTCACCACGATCAGCAGGTACACCAGCACGATCGAGAACGCCAGGCCGCTCAACAGGCCGATGTACGAGTTGTGCATGGTTTCACTTTGCCCGCGCAAAATAAAGCGCGAGCCGCGCGGCAGATCGTTCTTGTGGCGGGCCACGATCGTTTCCATGGCGCGCGTCACGCTGCCCAGATCGGTTCCTTCCACGTTGGCGTAGATGTCGATGACCGGCTGAATGTCGTAGTGGCTGAGGACGCCCTGCTCGGCGCCGGGCACGATGGCAGCCAGATTGCTGAGCACCTGCACGGGCGCCGGTGCGCCGGGCGCGGCCGTGGGCGCGGCGCCCGTCAATGGCGTGGCGTCCGAGCCCGGCGCGACCGTCGAGGCCGTGACGCCGCTTTCGCGGACCGATCCCGATCCGGTGATGGGCAGACTCTTCAGCTCCGCCATTGTGTCCAGGCGGTACTGCGGCGATTGGATGGCGATGTTATACGAGACGCCATTGCGCGGGTCGAGATAGAAATTCGGGCTGGTCTGGAAACTGCCGCTCAAGGCCACCAGCAGGCTCTGCGCCACGTTTTGCTGCGTCAGTCCGGTGGCTGCGGCGCGCGTGCGATCCACGTTGACCGTCAGGTTGGGATAGTCGAAGGGCTGCTGGATGTGCGCGTCGGCCGCTCCGCGCACGTAGCGCACCTCGTTCAACATGCGCTCGGCGAGGGCGTGATTGGCGTAAAGGTTCGGGCCCACGATCTGGAGGTCGATGGGCGCGGCCAGCCCGAAGTTGAGAATCTGCGTGACAATGTCGACCGGAACCTCGTAAAACGTCACACCGGGATAGTCGCGCGCCAGCACCTGGCGCAGTTGCTCGACGTACTGCTCGGTGGGGTGATGATGGCGCGTCAATTGCACCTGAATGTCGGCGTCGGAGGGACCGATGGGCGCCGAGGTCGAGTAGGAGAGATTCAGCGCGGAGTAGGGCAGGCCGATGTTGTCGATGATCGTGACCAGCTCGCCGGGGGGAATCTGCTGGCGCATGGTCTGCTCGATGCGATCGCAGAGCGCGGCGGTTTCTTCGATGCGCGTGCCCGTGTGCGCGCGCACATGAATCGTGAACTGGCCTGCGTCCACGGCGGGGAAAAAATCCTCGCCGAGCCAGGGCGCGAGCCCCATCGAGGCGACGGCGAAGAGAAGAAAGAGGGCGAGAAACGCGCCCGCATGGTCCACGCAGAAGGTGAGCAGGCCGAGGTAGCCGTTGCGCAGGCGCTCGAATCCGGCTTCAAAGGCGGACTGAAAGCGCACAAAGGGATTGTTGCTGGCGCGCCGGGCCTCGGCCTCCGCGTCGTCGTGTTCGTGCAGCAGATAGCGGGCCATGGTGGGCACCAGCGTCCGCGAGAGCAGATAGCTGGCCAGCATGGCGAAGACCACGGCCTCCGCCAGAGGAACGAACAGATAGTGCGCCACGCCGCTCAGAAAGAACATGGGCACGAAGACGATGCAGATGGAGAGCGTGGAAACCAGCGCCGGGGTGGCGATCTGCGCCGCGCCATCGAGAATGGCCTGCTCGATCTCCTTGCCCGCCTCCAGATTGCGGTTGATGTTCTCGATCTCGACCGTGGCGTCATCGACCAGAATGCCGACGGCCAGCGCCAGGCCGCCCAGCGTCATGATGTTGATGGTTTCGTGCAGCGCGTAGAGCAGAATCAACGAGCAGAGAATCGAAAGCGGGATCGAGATCGCAATGATGAGGGTCGAGCGCCAACTGCCCAGGAAGATCAGGATCATGACGGCGGTCAGACAGGCCGCCATGATGGCTTCGCGGACGACGCCGCTGATGGCGCCGCGCACGAAGATCGATTGATCGGAGAGCGGCGCAATCTTCAACTGCCGCGGCATCTGGCCCTTGAAGCTGGGCGTCGCAAGAATCTCGCGGACCTGCCGGATGATGTCGAGCGTCGAGGTCGATCCGGTCTTCAGGATGTTCATCATGATCGCCCGGTGGCCGTCCACGCGCACGATGTTCGTCTGCGGCGGAAAGCCGTCGCGCACATGCGCCACGTCGTGAATGTAAACCACCGCGCCATTGACGGTTTTGACGGGCATGTTGTTGAGAGCGTCGAGCAGCGTGGGCGCGGAGTTGGTCTCCACCTGGTACTCGAAGCGGTCGAGCTTGATGGTGCCCGAGGGCGCGATCACGTTTTGCGCCGTAAGGGCGTTGACCACGTCGGCGGGCGAAAGTCCGCGCTCCTCCAGCGCATTCTGGTCGAGATCCACCTGAATCTGGCGCTGTTTGCCGCCGTAGGGGAAGGGAATCTGCGCGCCTTCCACGGTGGCCAGTTGCACGCGGATGGTGTTCGTGGCGACGTCGTACAACCGCTCTTCCGTCAGGCCCGGCCCCGAAAGCCCCAATTGCAGCACCGGCACGCTCGAAGCGTTGTACTGGATGATAAACGGCGGAAAAGTGCCCGGCGGCAGCGAATGGAGCATGACTTCGCTGATGGCCGAGATCTGCGCCACGGCCTGGGCGATATTCACGTTGGGGTGAAAGTAGACCTTGATGACGCCGACGCCCACCAGCGACTGCGACTCGATGTGGTCGATGTCATTGACGGTCACGGTCATGCCGCGTTCGGCGTTGGTCACGATGCGGTTGGCCATCTGATCGGCCGAGAGCCCGGTGAAGTTCCACACCACCGTGACCACCGGGATGCCGATGTTCGGAAAGATGTCCACCGGCATCGATTCGATGCTGAAGACGCCGAGGATCAGGATCAGCAGCGCGAAGACGACGAAGGTATAAGGCCGCCGCAGCGCAAGCCGGACTATCCACATCATAGGGCGAGTATCTGCTCCTCGGCCGTTGAGCCGGATTTTGTGTTGAGGCCCGCGGGCGGTTGGCGATCTTCTCTGCCCGGTTGCAGCGGCGATCGCCGTCTCTCTGTGCGGTCTCTGCAAGCTCAGGCCGGAGTGCGCAGCAGGGTTGTGGCGCCTGAATCTGCCTCTATCTTATGGTAGACGATGCGGCGGCTCAAAAAGGCGCATCGCGGCCGGCGATTCTGGCGGTGGAGGATGCGCGGGCGCAGGAAATTCGGTTTCTGGCGGGACGAGCGGCCGCATTTGACTCTATCCAGGGGGGGTATGGTAGAAAGGAACAAGCGACGGCTCTGGAACTCCAGCGGCGTCGCAGCAAACCCTATGAAGACCGAAACTCCGCAAGAGCCTCCACGAAGCTGGATGGCCGTCCTGCGCTGCGACGGCGAGAATCGCGGCTAGCTTCTGCTGGTCGTCCTGCTCGCGGCTCGCAGTGTGCGCCACTGTTCGAGCGAGTGAGCAGAAGACCGCGGCCCTTTGAGGGTCCGGCGGTTTTCCCCGCCCCTCCTGATCCCAAAATTCGGCGAACGTGCGCTTGCCGCGCAGAGATGGCCAGAGGTCTGTCTGCGCGGTGTCCCTGTGCGCCGGAAGGAGGATGAGATGACCAGAATTGTGCTCCATTTTCCTCTCCGCCGGACGGCTGTTCCGTCCCCGGCTCTGTCTTGTGTGTGGATCCAGACCGGCAATCCCGCCTGCCCGCTGTCTTGCCGATGGATTGCCGCCCAGCCCTCCGGCGTGAACGACGCGCCGGAGGCGGCCTGGCGTCGGCTTTGCGCGTGATCGGAGCGGACAGGAGAGAGAACATGCAAACCACGCGAATCGACGCCGCGACGGCGCAACCGGAGAAGAATGCGGGCATTGTGGTGCGCAGGCGCTGGCAACACAGCCTGCTGACCTTCCTGATGGTCTTCGGCCCGGGCCTGATTGTGATGGAGGCCGACAACGACGCCGGCGCGGTGTCCACGTATGTGCAGGCCGGGGGCCAGTACGGCCTGCATCTTCTCTGGCTGCTGCTCCTGTTGCTCCCGATCACCTATTTTGTGCAGGAGATGGTGGTGCGGCTGGGCATCGCCACCGGCAAAGGCCACGCCGCCATGATCTATGAGCGCTTCGGTAAATGGTGGGGGCGCTTTTCCCTGATTGACCTGCTGGTGGTGAACTTTCTGACCTTGATTACCGAGTTCGCCGCCATCGCGCTGGCGCTGGGCGCCATGGGCGTTGCGCCGCTCATCGCCGTTCCGGTTGCGGCGGCCGGGCTCATTCTGATGGTGCTCAGCGGCAGCTACCTGCGCTGGGAACGCACGGTGATTGTTCTTTGCCTGCTCGATCTGGCCTGGTTCTTCCTGGCCGCGCGCCTGCATCCGCAGTGGAGCGCGGTGGCGTTCAACACGGCGGTTCCTCATCTGCCGCCGGGCCGGGTCACCGGCGATCTGGTTTTTCTGATCATCGCGATCGTGGGCACGACGATCGCGCCGTGGCAACTGTTCTTTCAGCAGAGTTGCGTGGCCGAAAAGCGTCTGCGCTTTGCCGATCTCAAGTGGGCGCGTCTGGATACGCTGATCGGCGCAACCTTCACCGTGCTGGTGGCCGGGGCCATGATGATCGTCGGCGATGCCGGTTACCGGCACGGAATCGCCTTCGCGGATCCGGCCCAGATGGCGCTGGCGCTGACGCCGGTGGCTGGCCGCGCCGTGCGCAACGGTATTTTGCTGCTGATGGTCAACGCCGCCGTGCTCGGCACGACGGCCATTTCGCTGGCCAGCGCCTGGGCTTACGGCGAAGTGCGCGGCTGGCCGCATTCGCTGCATAAAAAATTCTGGGAAGCGCCGGGTTTTTATGCCGTGTACGTGGGCTGCGTTGGCCTGGCGGCGGCCATTGTGCTCGTTCCGCACATGCCGCTGCAACTGGTCATCCTCAGCGTGCAGGTCTTTGCCGGGCTGGTGCTGCCTTCGGCCATCATCTTGCTCCAGCTTTTGCTCAACGACCGCGCCCTGCTGGGCAGCCAGTGGGTGAATCGCCCCTGGAACAACTGGTTGAACTGGACGATCATTGCCGTCCTCTTTGCCCTGTCGCTGCTGCTGGCGGCGCAGGTGATGCTGCCCCAGCTTTTTTCCTGAACGCACCCGGCGCCTGCGAAGGGGCCGGAGTGAACCATCGAGAGGTGAATCATGGCCACCATGCAGAATGCCTATCCCGCGGAATCCTTCCGCGTCATCCACCCGCTGGAGGACGCGCCCGAAGCCAAGCGCCAAAGCGCGGGGCTCGGCCCGATCGAAATGACGCTGCCCGTGCGCGTTTCGCTGATTGTCCTGCGCGCCTACCTGCTGGCGATGGGACTCATGCTGATCGAGCATGTGCTCGATCTGGCGGGGGTTCTGCACCGCATCCATTGAACAGCGACCGGCATTTTAGGCGCGCGGTCGCCATGCAGCCTCTTGCAAAATTCGGCCAACGTGGCGAACCAGCCTGGCAGGGGCTAAAGCCCCTGCATCTATGGATTTTGTTGTTGCGCTCATTCTTCGTGGTTTTTCAGCAGCCTCTTTAGCCCCTGCCGGGCTGGCTTTGCCACACGCGCGTATTTTGTAAGAGGTTCTCTGGATTTCGAATTTTGCGAGAGGCTCCATGGGCGCGGAAAACGGGCCGACTGTCGCGCGGCGGCGAACTGGCTGGATCGAGTCGAGGGCGCTGCGAGGGGACGATGCCGTAAAAAGAGGATCCGGTTGCGCGCCCGGAATCGTCGCCGTGCGTCTAAACAGACACCTGTCCGGGATTTGGGGCCATGGCAGCCGTCGCAACCCATTCGGGTCCGTTAGACTGGGAGATGGATTCCATGCAGGGAGTTCCTTTCCGTTTCCGGCCTCGGGCCGGCGGGGAAGTTGTGAAGGGAGACGATTCGATTGCCGGGGCTAGCCCCGGGGCGCGCATGCGCTCCGCCTGCCGGCGCGCTCCGGAGGCCTCCGGGGTTGGGAAGGGTGGCTGCGGTCCTGTAGAATCGTATTTTCCTGAGGGTAGGTTCCGATTTTCAGCGAAGAGGGTGTGCATATTCTTCCCGTGAAGCAGAAATATCGTACGCAAGAGAATTTGTGCTCGCCGCAGGGCTCGAACCCGGTGAAGATCAAGCACACGTCCATCTGGAGCCTCGGCGCGATTGTGCGGCGCGTCGCGAGCGTCACCTTCGTCCTGGCGCTGGCCGCCTGCGCCTGTGCGGCCCTGGCCCAGACGCCCAATACGATCGACCAGATTCGCATCATCGGCAACCGGCGCATCCCCAAGGAGACGATCCTGGCCCGGATGTTCACCCACCCCGGCGACACCTACGATCCGGTCTCCATCGAGCGCGACTTCCACTCCCTGTGGAATACGGGCTATTTCGAGGATCTGCGCATCGAGCGCGAAGATACCGAAAAGGGCATCCTGCTCGATGTCTTTGTGCGCGAAAAACCGAGCATCCGCGAGATCAATTACAAGGGGCTGAATAGCGTTTCGGTCTCCGACGTGCTCGACCGCTTCAAAAAAACCAAAGTCGGGCTCTCGGTCGACAGCCAGTACGATCCCACCAAGGTCAAGGCCGCCGAAACCGCCATCAAGCAGTTGCTCGCCGAGCACGGCCACCAGTTTGCCACCATCAAGACCGACGTCAAGACCATTCCGCCGGCCTCCGTGCAGATCAACTTCAACGTGAAGGAAGGCCCGGTGGTCAAGGTGGGCAAGATCACCTTCGTGGGCAACCGGCACATCGGCTCGGTCGAACTGCGCCGGTCGATGAAGAACCTCAAACCCATCGGCATTCCCTATTCGCTGATCTTCGAGGACATTTTCTCGCAGACCTACGACTCGGCCAAACTCGAGGAAGACACCGAGCGCGTCCGCCAGGCCTACCGCGACAAGGGCTACGCCGAGGCAGCCGTCGAGGAGCCGAAGACCGAGATTCGCGACGAAGGCGGATTGAACTGGTTCACCTTCCGGCCGCGCAAAGGCAAACGCATCGACATTCAGTTGACGGTCGAAGAGGGCGGCCGCTACCGGCTGGGAACCATCACCTTTACCGGCAACAAGCACATCACCAACGTCAAGGCGTTGCGCGCCACCTTTCCCATCAAGGACGGCGACTGGTTCAACGCCACGGCGATCGGCAAGGGCCTCGACAACCTGAAGAAGGCCTATGGCGGCCTGGGTTACATCAACTTCGGCGCCGTGCCCAGCGTCCAAACCGACGACAAGAAGAAAACGGTCTCGCTCAACATCGACATCGACGAGGGCAAGCAGTTCTTCGTCTCGCGCATCGAGTTCCAGGGCAACACCATCACGCGCGACCGCGTCATCCGCCGCGAACTGCTGCTCAACGAGGGCTCGGTCTACAACTCCCAGCTCTGGGAGTACAGCCTCCTGCGCCTCAATCAGCTCGAGTACTTCGAACCGCTCAAGGTCGATCAGGATTCGACCGCGATTCAGAACGCCGACAACGGCACCGTCGAGTTGCTGCTCAAGGTCAAGGAGAAGGGCAAGAACTCGATCGGCCTCAACGGCGGCATGAGCGGCTACAACGGCGCCTTCCTGGGCGTGAACTACCAGACGAACAACTTCCTGGGCCTGGGCGAGACGCTGAGCCTGCAAGCCAATCTGGGCAGCGTGCAGCGCACCTTCCTGTTCGGCTTCACGCAGCCGTACATCCGCAATCGCCCCATCAACGTGGGCTTCCAGATCTACAACAACAAGCAGGACTACAACGCCTCCAAGAATTACCAGGCCACCACCGGCGCTTCGGTCAATCTCAGCGCCGCGGAAAAGTCGCTGACGCAGAACTACAACGTCGGTTCGGACGGCATCAACTTCTCGGTGATGTATCCGCTGCGCCGCAACGCCTTCCAGCGCATCGGCTTCACCTATTCGCTCAGCCGCTCCGACATCAGCGCCTTCAGCACGGCCTCGCAGACCTTCTTCCAGTCCATCGCCTTCCGCTCCGGCATTCAGGGATCCAACCCGCTGAATGGCATCGTGAACAGCGCGATCGGCCTCAGCTACTCCTACGACACGGTCTCCGATCCGGTGCGCCCGCGCGGCGGCAAAGATTTCTCCGCTTACCTCCAGGTTTCCGGCCTGTGGGGCGACGTGCGCTACATCAACCCCGCTGTCGCCTACAAGCGGTTTATCCCCGTGCATTATCTGCGCCCGTCGAGCACGGGACGCAACGTGCTCGGCATCCGCACCCAGTTGAGCTACATCCGCGGCTTCTCCGGCGCCGTGGCCCCGCCCAACAACCGCATCTACGGCGGCGGCGAAATGGACGTGCGCGGCTTTGACGTGCGCAGCATCGGCCCCTACGGCTTTGTGCCCACGCGCATCAATTTCCAGCTCACGAATCCCGATGGCTCCTGTGTCCCGCGCGATCCCACCAACCCGCAGGACAACCAGTGCATTCAGGTGCCGCTGCCCGTCTACGGAGTCGCCTCGATCGGCGGTGACGCCAGCTTTACGTCGAACATCGAGTATCGCATCCCCGTCGTTGGGCCGCTGACCTTCGCTTTCTTTGACGATTTCAGCCTGAACTCGGCCGTCAGCCGCGGCCAGTTGGAACAGAGTCCCGAGGGCTATGCCGCCTTGACTGCGCCGCTTTACGGCTGCCCGGTCATCAACAATGGAACCTGCCAGGACGGCATTCCCGGCTACCAGGTGGGATTCACCAAGGATATTCACCTGGTCACCGGAACGAACATTGTCCCGCGCATGTCCGTCGGCTCCGAGTTGTCGATCATGATGCCGATCATCAACGCCCCGTTCCGGCTCTACTACGCCTATAACCCGTTGCGCCTCTTTGAACGGCCCTATTGCAGCCCGATTCTGGCCGACGGCGCCACGCGCCAGTACAGTTGCAACACCAACCTGATCACGCGCGCCATGTTCCCGGCCGGCGGCGCGGGCGACTATAGCTATGACGAGGCCGTTCAGGCCTACGGCCAGCAGACGATCTTCCGCGAGCCGCGCAAGACCTTCCGCCTGACCATCGCCACGACCTTCTAGACGGGGAACGGTGGGAAACCAGGCGAAAAGGGCTGCTCCGCAAGGAGCAGCCCTTTTCGCCTGGAGATGTGTCGCCTTGCCCGTTTGCGCCCTCCGGCCCGGAGCACCGCGTCATTCCTCCGCCAGCCGCGCCGGGATTTGCCTGCCGGCGGCTGGCCCGGCAGGGGCTGGAGCGGGCAGCGCCAGCCGTACCGGCGCCTGAGCAGAGGCAGGACCGCTTCGGAGCAGGATGGACGATCCCCCCAGGCCGTCCATGCGCTTTTCCACCAGAAGATTGTGGGCACGCTGGAGAAACTCCGTGTGATGCTCGAAGTACCGGCTGGCGGACTGGATGGTATGCACCACGTGCTCCGGGGAAAAGCCCTCGCGATGAAAGCCCGCGACGCCGATCAGCAGCCCCTTCATCAGGGCGAACTGCGCGATCAGCAGCGTGGACTCTCGCGCCACCGAAGGCGCGGCGCCGCTTGTTGCCCAGGCGCGCCCAAAGGGAAATCTGGAACGGAACAACGCATTCACCAGGTAATTTTCCAACAGATGCGGATGCCGCTCGAAGAAGGGCGCAAAGTAGCGCTGCCCGGCCTCTGAATAACGGGCCGTGAGCGATGCCAGCGTGGCGCCGGCGCCGTTGCCAATGCCTGCGGCAAAGGCCTGAATGCACTCCACAAAGCGCGGCCTGGGGCGCGAATCATGCAGCAGAATGCCGGCCAGCAGCAGCACCAGGTCCAACTGCTGCGCAGGGTCGGCCGGCAGCCTGTCGAGCGCCGCCAGCATCTGCGCCGAGGCCGGACCGGCGCGGAAATTCGCCAGCAGTTGCGGAACGCGCCGTGGCCGGTCTCCGGGCGCCAGCGCATCAAACCGCCGGCCGAGCAGACTGAGCAGGATCAGCCGCTGCCAGAGCGGGTACGCGCGGTTTTGCACCAGCGCCAGAGCGGCGTCGCGCAACGGCCAGAAAAAGGGCTGGAGCGGGTCGCCGTCCGGCGCCGCGCCCGTCCGCCCTTTGCCGTCCAGATCCGTCTCCACCAGCCGCAAGGGATGCAGCAGAACCTTCCGCGCGGCCTCGGGACAGGACAGAGAGAGGACCGTCTCCTGGACGCCGCCAATGCTGTACGAGAGGCGCGGAAACCGGGCGCAGGTGGAGGGAAGAAACGCCTCGCCGCATTCCAACTGAATCCGGCACAGACCCTCGCCGGAGAGCAACGGGCACTTGTGTTCGGCATTCATGCGGATGTGCGCAAAGGCCGCATGCGGACTGTCGCTGGCTGGCTCAGGCTCCATGCTTGCGTCGAGCATCGAGCGCAGCGGCCCGGCCGGCAGATTGCGATACTTCGCCACCGCTTCCCGGTCAACCGGGATGGTCCAATCTTCGCAGCAGGAATCCTCGCAGGCCGGGCCAATGCATTGAAAGTCTGCCGAAGAACCGGGCTGGAACCGCTTGTCTTGTCGCAACAGATGCTCCTGAAGCCATCCGGCCCGGCCGGTTGCGCCGGTGGAAGGCCATGCTGCGAGAAGGAATGCAGGTTGCGGAGATTTGCGGACCAAAACAGATGAAAAAATTCAAAATCAAGTCGCGCCGCCGGCAAGATGCCCAGACAATTCCAGTCCAGAAGGATCACGCGGAGGGCGAAAGCGAGCTCGCAACGCAAAGCGGCCACCCCGCAGGGTGGCCGCTTTGCTGACAACTGACAACTGACAACTGACAACTGACAACGGTTCCTACCGCTCGCCCTTGCGCCAGTTCACCAGATCGCCCAGCGTCGTGGTCGAGCTGGAGACGGGCGACTTGTGCGCGTTCTCCTTGTAGTGCTCGATTGTGGTGCGGCTGGCTTCCTGGCCCGTGACGGCGCGCAGGCTCAAGCCGACCTTCTTCTCCTCGACGTTGATTTTGATGATCTTGAACTCGTGCTCGGCGCCCTGTTCGAGCTTGGAGTGGTCGCCGCCCTCGCCCGCCTCGGAGACGTGGCAAAGGCCTTCGACGCCCTCGGCGATTTCGACGAAAGCGCCGAATTGCGCCGTGCGCAGAATCTTGCCGTGCACCACGTCGCCCACGCGATGCGTGGCGAAGAAGCTCTCCCAGACGTCGGGTTGCATCTGCTTGATGCCCAGGCTCAGGCGGCGGTTCTGCGGCTCCACGCCGAGAACGACGGCCTTGACCTTCTCGCCCTTCTTGATGACTTCAGAGGGGTGCTTGACGCGCTTGGTCCAGCTCAGGTTCGAGATGTGAACCAGCCCGTCGATGCCGTCCTCGATTTCGATAAAGGCGCCGAACTCAGTCAGGTTGCGCACGCGCCCTTCGACCACGGTGCCCTGCGGATAGCGCTCGATCAGGTTCTCCCACGGGTTCTCGAGCAGTTGCTTCATGCCGAGCGAGATGCGCCGGTCGGCCGGGTTGACGGCCAGAACCACCGTGTCCACCTCATCACCGGGCTTGACCAGCTTCGAAGGGTGCTTGAGCCGTTTTGACCAGGTCATCTCCGAAAGGTGAACCAATCCCTCGATGCCCTGCTCCAGCTCGACAAACGCGCCGTAGTCGGTCACCGAAAGCACGCGGCCATGCACCTTGGCGCCCACCGGGTAACGCTCCGAGGCGTCCAGCCACGGGTCGGGGGTCAACTGCTTGAAGCCCAGCGAAACCCGCTGCTTTTCCTTGTCAAACTTGAGCACCTTGACCTGAATCTCGTCGCCCACGTTGACCAGATCGCGCGGATGCGTCAGCCGGCCCCAACTCATGTCGGTGATGTGCAGCAGGCCGTCGATGCCGCCCAGGTCCACAAACGCGCCATAGTCGGTCAGGTTCTTCACCGTTCCGGTCAGCACCGCGTCTTCGGCCAGATGCTCCATGACCGCCGAGCGCTTGACGTTCTGCTCCTCTTCGAGGATCTCCTTGCGGCTGACCACGACATTGCCGCGCTTCTTGTTCAGCTTGATGACGCGGACTTCAATCTCCTGGCCCAGGTAGGTGTCCAGGTTGCGCACCGGGCGAATCTCCAGTTGCGAACCGGGCAAAAAGGCCTTCAGCCCGATGTCCACCGTCAGTCCGCCCTTGACCCGGCTGACCACCGTCCCCGTGACGGCCGTTTTGTCGTTGGCGGCCTTCTCGATCGTGTCCCAAACGCGCAGGCGCTGCGCCTTTTCGTAGCTGACCAGGTAGCCGCCTTCCGGCTCCTCGCGCTCGATCACCACCTCGATCTCGTCGCCGGGCTGAAACCTGACCGCGCCGGTGTGATCGGTGACCTGATCGAGCGGCACCAGGCCCTCGGACTTCAGGCCGACATCGACTACCAGATACTTTTCGCGCTGCTCGATGACTTTGCCGGCAACAACCTTGTCGCCGTAAGCTTCGACGGCGGCCGCCTCGGCGGCCTGTTCGCGCTCGAAGGCGGCCAGAGCGGAGGAAAAGTCCTCGGCGCCCTCGAAGGAGGCTTCCGCGGCTTCCGCACCCGCTTGCAGGGCGGCCTCGGCGGGCGACTCTGTTGCCATCGTGGGCGGGGTTAGGGCATCGGCGTCCAGAGCGGTGGCTTCTTGAGAGACGGAAGGCTCAGGGTTGGACGTGGATTCGGGCGACGGCTGCTCCAGCTCCGCCGCAGGTTCAAGAACGGGGGTTTCCAATGCGGTGTTCAGGGTTGTGCTCTCGGTTTCGGGATTGAGGACGTTTGCCATTCCAGCCAGCTCCGGGACTGCGTGCTCCTGCGGCGGGACGGACCTGCCACAGGGGTGGCCCCCGCGCAAGACAAGGTTCCGGCCGCCCGTGCATCCACTCCGTTGGCCCGCGCGCCGAGCGGCGCGCCCGATCAGTTTCCCGCAGGCAATACCGCCTCCGTGTTCACCACTGGAAGGGATGGGCCTGGTTTCCTTGGGAAACGCCGGCAGGCAACGGCTCGGTGGGAATGCGGCCGCAACTCACTGCTGGAATCCGCGCAGGAAGCTACGTCTACAAGTGTAGCAACCTCCGCATTTCAGCGTCAATCGGCCGATGGACGCCGCAAAGCCGCCGCGATGGGCCGGAAGCGGCTGTGCCTTCGGAATGCGCCCGTTTTTCCGCTCTCTTTGCTGGCCTTGTTTCGTCGAAGATTCTGTTGGGAAAGGCGAAGGGGTGATGCGATGGATCCTGCTCCGCGCTTTTTCACGGAAATTCCATTTGACCTGCGTACTGCTCCGGTACTACCGTGGACGCGTATGCCCGGTTGCTCAAAAGCCGTCCTGAACCGGCTTCGTCGCTGGAGGCCGTTGCTCCGGTGGGCTCTGGCCGCGGGGCTGCTAACGGGCGTCTGCGCGTGTCCCCTCTTCGCCGGGGGGTTGTCGATCGGGCAGAAGCACGAAAGCCGCCACGAGATCGACCAGCTCGAAAACGAGTGGCGCGGCGCCATCCTCAAGAGCGACGTCAAGACGATGGACGGGCTCCTTTCTGACGACTACATGGCTATTACCCCTTCGGGAGCCTTGCAATCCCGCGAAGAGACGCTGGCCAACCTCGGATCGGGGCACACGCATTTTCTCTCGCTCGTGCTCACGGACCGTAAGGTGCGCTTTTACGGCGCCACGGCCGTCGTCACCTCCCTGGCCAGCGTGCAAGTCAACACTCCCAGCGGTCCGACGACAGGCCAGTTCCGCTATACGCGGGTTTACGTCCGCAATGCGCAGGGCGTATGGAAGATTGTCAGCTTCGAGGCCAGCCGCGTCTCCGCGCGTCATACGCATCGGCGCATTCCCGCGCCTTGAGGCCGATTTTCCGGCCCTGCTGCAAGGCCATCCATCGCGGATCGGACGCATTCTCTGCCTGCGCGGCACGAATCGGCTCAGGCGGTTTGCTCTGGGATGGGAGCGGGCGTTTTCGCAATTCCCGCGAAGATCGACGGCATTTCTGCATCTTCCACACAGTTTTTTTCATCTTTTGAGGAGCGATCCCGCTGCCTCTCCGGCTTGATCTGCCGCAGCGCCGGAAGTCCTTTCCGGGAAATTTCTCGAGCGAGACTTGAAAAGATGAGACAGCCGGGGTACACTCGAACTTGAAATAGGACTAAAACGGTCCTATTTCAAACGATTCCGGCTTCGGGCGACTCCCGGCCGCGGCTTTTCTGCCGGTGCGAGCGATGCGGGATCGACGGGCAAGACCAGGGACGGGAGCAAGGGGATGCGGCGCGCAGCCGGATGGGACGCGCCCGCCTCTGCGGAGGGAAGATGAGTTCAAGTACGGAAACGATTCGCGAGCTGGCCGCGCAGGAGTACAAGTGGGGCTTTGTCACCGAGGTCGACGAAGACCGCGTTCCCAAGGGGTTGAACGAAGAGATTGTGCGTCTGATCTCGACGCGCAAGGGCGAGCCGGAGTGGCTGCTCGCCTGGCGATTGAACGCCCTGCGCCGCTGGTTCCAGATGGAGCGCGAAGCGGGCGCGCCCGCGTGGGCCAATCTCAAGATTGCGCCGATTGATTATCAAGAGATCGTCTACTACTCCGCGCCGAAGAAGCGGCCAGCGCTGGAAAGCCTGGATCAGGTGGATCCGGAGATTTTAAAAACCTACGAGAAGCTCGGCATTCCCCTGGAGGAGCAGAAGCGGCTGGCGGGAGTGGCGCCCACGCAGACGCCGAAGATCGCCATCGATGCGGTCTTCGATTCGGTCTCCGTGGCTACGACCTTCAAGGACAAACTGGCCGAGATGGGCGTGATCTTCTGCTCCTTCTCTGAAGCCGTCAAGAACCATCCCGATCTGGTGAAAAAGTATCTCGGCTCGGTCGTTCCGCCCACGGACAATTTTTACGCGGCGCTGAATGCCGCCGTCTTCACCGACGGCTCGTTTGTCTACGTGCCCAAGGGCGTGCGCTGTCCGATGGAGCTTTCTACCTACTTCCGCATCAACGCCGCCGAGACCGGCCAGTTCGAGCGCACGCTGATCGTGGCCGATGAGGGCGCTGTCGTGAGCTATCTCGAAGGCTGCACCGCGCCCATTCGCGACACTAACCAGTTGCACGCCGCCGTTGTCGAGCTGGTTGCGCTCGACGACGCGCAGATCAAGTACTCGACCGTGCAGAATTGGTATCCGGGCGACAAGGAAGGCCGCGGCGGCATTTACAACTTTGTAACCAAGCGCGGCAAGTGCGCGGGACGCAACGCGAAGATCTCCTGGACGCAAGTGGAAACCGGCTCGGCGATTACATGGAAGTACCCGAGCTGCATCCTGCAGGGCGACAACTCCGTGGGCGAGTTCTATTCGGTGGCGCTCACGAACAACCGCCAGCAGGCTGACACCGGCACAAAGATGATTCACATCGGCAAAAATACGCGCTCGACGATTGTCTCGAAGGGCATCTCGGCCGGTCACGGGCAAAACACCTATCGCGGCCAGGTGAAGATTCTGCCCGGCGCCGAGGGGGCGCGCAATTACACGCAGTGCGACTCGCTGCTAATCGGTGACCAGTGCGGCGCGCATACTTTTCCGTACATCGACGTGCGCAACCCGACGGCGCAGATGGAGCACGAAGCGTCCACCTCGAAGATCGGCGAGGATCAGCTCTTTTATCTGCGCCAGCGCGGCCTGAAAACGGAAGACGCGGTTTCGATGATCGTCAACGGTTTCTGCAAGACGGTCTTCAAGGAGCTGCCGATGGAGTTCGCCGTGGAGGCGCAGAAGCTGCTCGGCGTCAGCCTCGAAGGCAGCGTGGGCTGAGGAGGGATTCTGGCTGCCGGGCCCGGGGCGCGGGAAACGGCGCGCGGAGAGCTGAATAACGGCCCCGGAGGGGCCAAACGAGAATAGCCCGGGGTGAAGCGCAGCGGAACCCTGGGACAGGAAATCACCGGAAGCTACACGCCCCGGAGGGGCGGGATGAAAACCGGCAAAGCGGAAAACCGGCAAGGATTTTTCAGCGGGCGCGACATGGGCCGCGCCGCAATCGGCAAAGGAAGCATGGAGAAAACAGCAATGGCGCTACTGGAAATTCGCGATCTGCACGCCGCGGTCGATGGCCACGAAATTTTGAAGGGCGTGAATCTGACGGTCAACGCGGGCGAGGTGCATTCGATCATGGGCCCGAACGGCTCGGGCAAGAGCACGCTTTCGTCGGTGCTGGCGCGTCGCGACACCTACGAGGTGACCGGCGGCAGCGTCCTGTTCAACGGCAAGAATCTGCTGGCGATGGAGCCGGAAGAAGCCGCCTGCGAGGGCGTCTTTCTGGCGTTTCAGTACCCGGTGGAGATTCCGGGCATCGGCAACGCCTATTTTCTGCGTTCGGCCGTGAACGCCGTCCGCAAGTATCGCGGCCAGGACGAACTGGACGCGATGGATTTTCTGCCGCTTTACAAGGAGCGCATGAAGCTGCTTGAGATGGATGAGAAGTTCATGAACCGCTCGGTCAACGAGGGCTTCAGCGGCGGCGAAAAGAAGCGCAACGAGATTTTGCAGATGGCCATGCTCGAACCGAAGCTGGCCATTCTCGACGAGGCCGATTCGGGCCTCGACATCGATGCGCTGCGCATCGTCTCTGGCGGGGTAAACGCGCTGCGCAATCCCGATCGCGCTTTTCTTGTGATTACGCACTATCAGCGGCTGCTCAACACCATCAAGCCCGACTTTGTGCATGTGCTGGTGGACGGGAAGATCGCGCGCTCGGGCGGGCCGGAGCTGGCGCTGGAACTTGAAGAGACGGGCTACGGCTGGGCCGAGGCGGAGCAGACGCAGGCGCTTTCCGCCTAGCGGTTCCAAGTGACTGCAAGGAAGAGGCGCAGCCTCCCTGGACCCGGCGGATTTTGCGCGGAAAGAATTGAGAGACGGAAACTATGGCAACGGAAACCGAGCGGTTGAATACGTACAGTGAAGCCTGGGCCGTGACGCGCGCGCACGCCGTCGCGCAGGAGCCGGTCTGGCTGCGGCAGCTTCGCGAGGAAGGCTGGGCGCGCTTCGACGCCAAGGGCTTTCCCTCGACGCGCGAGGAGGATTGGCGCTTCACGAATCTCGCCGCGCTGGCGAAGACGCCTTTTCGCCGCGCATCCAGAGGCGAATTCGCCGTCACGGCCGCGCAGCTTGAGCCGTATCGCCTCTCTGGCGCGCTCTGCCAGCTTGTCTTTGTCAATGGCCGTTTTGCGCCGGAGCTATCCGCGCTGAGCGGCTTGCCCAATGGTTTGCTCGTCCGCTCTTTGGCGGAAGCCACGGACGCAAGCCGCCAGGACCGCGCCTCCGAAGGCATTGAGCAGCACTTGGGCCGCTATGCGCAGATGGATCGCGACGTCTTCACCGCGCTGAACACGGCGCTCTGGGAGGATGGCGCCTATCTTCGCATCCGCAGCGGCCTCGCGCTGGAGCGGCCCATTCATCTTTTGCATCTTGCGACGGGAGCGCACGCGGCCATCGCTTCTCATCCGCGCACTCTGATCGTTGCCGAAGCGTCGAGCCAGGTCGCCATCATCGAGGACTACGTTTCGCTCGGCGCGGAGACGGCCTTCGCGAACGCCGTGACCGAACTGGTTGCCGCCGAAGGCGCCGTGGTCTCGCATCTGCTCGTGGAGCGCGAAAATCTCGCTTCTTTCAACGTCTCCACGCTGCGCATCGAGCAGGCGCGCAATGCGCGCGTCGATTCGCACTCGATCCTCACCGGCGGAAGCCTCGTGCGCAACAACGTGCACCCGGTGCTCAACGGCGAAGGCGCCGAGTGTTTGCTGGACGGCCTCTTTACCGGTGCGGCAAGCCAGCATCTCGACAACTTCATGCTCGTCGAGCACGCGCGGCCCCACTGCAACAGCCGCCAGTTTTACAACGGAATTCTAGCTGGTGGTGCGCGTGGCGTCTTCCACGGTCGCATCGTCGTCGCCAAGGATGCGCAGAAGACAGATGCCAAACAGACCAACCGCAATCTGCTGCTCTCGCCGCGGGCCCGCATCGACACCAAGCCGCAGCTTGAGATCTACGCCGACGACGTGAAGTGTACGCACGGCGCAACCATCGGCCAGATCGACAACGCGCAGCTTTTCTACCTGCGCGCGCGCGGCATCGCCGAGGCTGAGGCGCGCAACCTTCTGCTCTACGCTTTCGCGGCCGAGTCGCTGGACCGCATGGCCAATCCGGTGGTGCGCGAGTTTGCCGCGACGCTTCTCCACGCGCGCATCATGGAGCTGGTCGCCGCCGCCAAGACGGACGCGGACGCAGAAATTCCAACGCAGAACGGGGAGGATGCCGAATGATCACTCTCGACCAAACCCGCACTTCAAGCGTGCAGCCAGGCAACGACGCGGCTTCCCCCTCCGGTTTCGATCGCGCCGGTCATGATTCGGCCGTCCTCGATCTGGCCGCGATCCGCTCTGATTTTCCCATCCTCGCCGAGCGTGTGCATGGTCATCCGCTTGTCTATCTGGACAACGCCGCCACCACGCAGAAGCCGCGCGCCGTGCTCGACTCCATCGCTTATTACTACGCGCACGTGAACGCCAACATTCATCGCGGCGTCCATGCTTTGAGCGAGCGCGCCACCGAGGCGCACGAGGCCGCGCGCAAGACCGTGCGCCGCTTTCTGAACGCCGCCGATACGCGCGAGATCGTTTTTGTGCGTGGCGCCACCGAGGCCATCAATCTGGTCGCGCAGAGCTACGGCCGCGCGCATCTCGGCCCCGGCGACGAGGTGCTCATCACGGCCATGGAGCACCACTCGAACATCGTGCCCTGGCAGATCGTCTGCGAGGAAAAAGGCGCGCGGCTGCGCGTCGCGCCGATCGACGATCGCGGCGAACTGATCCTCGACGAGTTTGCGCGGCTCATCGGCCCGCGCACCAAACTCGTCGCCGTCACGCAGCTCTCGAACGCGCTCGGTACGGTCACGCCGCTGCGGCAGATGATCGACCTCGCGCATCGCCAGGGCGTTCCGGTTCTTGTCGATGGCGCGCAGGCTGCGCCGCACTTCGCCGTCGATGTGCAGGCGCTCGACTGCGACTTCTACGCCTTCAGCGGCCACAAGCTCTATGGCCCGACGGGCATTGGCGTGCTCTACGGCAAGCGCGCGCTGCTTGAAGCCATGCCGCCCTGGCAGGGTGGAGGCGACATGATCAGCATGGTGACCTTCGAGAAGACGCTCTACAACGAACTGCCGTACAAATTCGAGGCGGGAACGCCGGACATCTGCGGGGCGATCGCGCTGGGTGCGGCGCTTGACTATGTGACGAAACTTGGCATGGAGAAAATCGCCGCGCACGAGCGCGATCTGCTGACGTACGCTACGGAAAAGGTAGGCGTGCTGCAGGGCGTCCAGTTGGTCGGCACGGCGCGCGAGCGGGCCGGCGTGCTTTCGTTTGTGATGGACAACGTGCATCCGCACGATCTGGGCACGATTCTCGATCGTGAGGGCGTGGCCATCCGCGCCGGCCATCACTGCGCGCAGCCGGTGATGGATCGGTTTCAGATTACGGCCACGGCGCGCGCCTCTTTAGCCGTCTATAACACGCGCGAGGATGTGGACGCGCTCGTGGCTGCGATCCGCAAGGCGCACGAGGTGTTTCAATGAGCGGCGAACTGGGCGAACTCTATCAAGAAATCATTCTCGAGCACAGCAAGGCTCCGCGGAACTATCGCCGTCCGGACTCGGCCAATCACGAGGCCGACGGCTACAATCCGCTCTGCGGCGACCGCTGCTCGGTCTACATCGACATGGAAGGCGGCAAGATCGAAGAGATCGGCTTTCAGGGCTCCGGCTGCGCCATCTCGCGCGCCTCGGCCTCGATGATGACGCAGATGGTCAAGGGAAAAACCAAAGAAGAGGCCGCGCAGCTCTTCGAGCGGTTCCACAGTCTTGTCACCGGCAAGGACGAAGCGGCGGCCGTCGAGGAACTGGGCAAGATGGCCGTCTTCGCCGGTGTCTCCAAATTTCCCGCGCGCGTCAAGTGCGCCACGCTGGCCTGGCACACGCTGCAAAAGGCCATCAAAGACGAAAAAGAAAAAGAGCCAGCTTCCTCCGCATAGCTCCGTCTTCCGCGAGGCGGAAGCAGCGGCGATGAAGAAGCCGAACTGCATTCGTCCCGTAAAACGGCCGGAAAATCGTTGCGCCGTTCACCGCCGGGAGATGGATGGTTCCATTCCGAGGAAGGCGCGGTACTGCTGCTCCAGAAGGCCGGTGGCGCGGGCCAGCGCGATCTTCGAGAGGTTGTACCGGTAGAGACTCTCGGTGAGGTTGGTCTGCGCCGTGGCCAGAGCGGCCTGCGCGGCAACCAGAGGCAGGTTGTCATCCACGCCCGCCTTCACGCGGGCGGTCTCATCGTCGAGCGCCCGCTGGGCCAGGTCCACGTTCGAGCGCGCCACGTCCATCATTTGCTGGTTCGCGCGCAGGTCGAGAAGTGCCGCGCGCAATTGTTCGTCGATCCGGCCGCGCAGGTCGTCAAGCTGCGCCCGGACGGCCAGCATCTGCGCCTGCGCGGCGTCTTCGTCGCCGCGCAGCCGCGCCTCGCGAAACAGCGGAAGACTCAACGAGCCGGCGGCCACAAAGTTGCCGTGCGTGCCCGCGCCATTGACCGTGCTGACCGCGTAATCGCTATAGAAGCTGAGCGTGGGCAGACGCTGGCTGCGATAGACCGCGTGTACGGTTTTATATTCCACGGCCTGGTTCTGAAGGTTCAGGTAATCCTGCCGGCTTCGGTAGGCCAGCGCCGTCAACTCGGCCGGCGACTCGGCGGCCAGTTCGCTGTAAGGCGCCGGATCGGTCAGCGCGATCTCCTGCCCGGGATCGACGCCGATCTCGCGCTTGAGCTGAATCCGGTCCTTGTCCTGCCGGTTTCGGGCCGCGATCAGCGATTGCTGCTCCGCCTCAAGCTGCACGTGCGCGCGCAACTCGTCCAGATGCGCCGCCGTTCCCGCTTCGTGCGCCAGACGCTCGTGATCGAACAATACTTGCGCCTCGGCCACACGCGCGTTGGCGTTGTCCACTTCCGATTGATCGGCGACTGCCCGCAGGTAGGCGATAGCCACCTGCTCGATCACCTCTCCACGTGCCGAAGTCTTGTTGAAATGGGCCGCTCGCTCGGCGGCGCCGGCCGCTCTCCAGGCCTGAATCACCGGCCCGGAGAAGAGAATCTGGCTGAAGTGGATATGCCCTTCGGTCAGGCTGTAGCGCGTGATCTCCGAGAGCCCTCCGGGAATCTTGCCGCCGGGAAACATCGGCGCGAATGCGGCGATCGTCTTCGGCCCGAAACCCATCGCCACCAGGTTCGTCATGTGATAGCCGCTGTCGCCGGTCAGCCAGATGGCTGGCAGAAACTCCTGCAACGCTTCGGTCCGCTCGCCATGCAACGCCTTTTCGCCGGCTTCGGCCTCTTTCAGGCCCAGATTGTTGTCCAGTCCCCGGCGTACGGCGTCGTCGAGCGAAAGATTGAGCGGTGCGGCCGAGACCGGCTGCGCCGTCACGCTGCCCCAGAAGGGATTGGCCGCCGAGGTCGGATTCTGCGCGCGCGCCGCAAGCGCCCCGGCGCCGAGCAATGCCGCAGCCAGCAGGGAAATTCCGCGCCCGCCCCGCAAAGACAGCTTGCTCCACGGCGCCAGCCCGCCCCGCAAGGACACGAAATGATTCCGCCGCTTCACCACTTCCATTTTCTCAGATGCGGCCCGGGAGGACGACGATGCAACCGCGAAGGAATAGCTTGCCGCGTCCCGTTCCGCACCCATCCCCGCCGGCTCCGCAATCGTTCCGGCCTGCCGCCGGGCTCCTTCGGCCGGCTTGTGTGTCCGGCTGCTGCCGCGGCAAAACTCCGCGGCAAATACGCGACAAAAGCACAGTTTCCGGCGTATACTTCTCTTCCACAGCGGCAAAATTTCTGGGGCGAAACGCCTGCCCAAGGCATTCCCCTTGCCAGCGATTTCGGAGGACGCGATGAAGACAACCGGCACCATCGATCAAGTGCTCAAGCACAAGAACTTCAACAAAATTCTACCCATCTCGCCCGAGCAGACCGTGCGCGAGGCCCTGTCGCTGATGGCCGAGCATGACGTCGGCGCCCTGCTGGTCATGTCTGACGAAAAGCTGGTCGGCATCTTCTCCGAGCGCGATTATGCGCGCCGCGGCATTCTCCAGGGGCATTCCTCGCACGACACCCTGGTGCGCGAGATCATGACCAGCCCGGTGGTCTCCGTCACGCCGCGCCACACCGTGGACGAGTGCATGAGCGCGATGACCGAAGGCCACTTTCGCCACCTGCCCGTGCTCGAAGGCGATCGCGTGGTGGGCATCGTCTCCATCGGCGATATGGTCAAGTGGGTGATCGGCGGCCAGGAGAAGAAGATTCAGGAGCTGGAGGGTTACATCGCCGGAGCTTACCCGGCCTGAGCGCTCAGGCCGGGAAAAAGACAGCGGGCGAAACCTGAAACCGGAAACTGAGTTTCTCGATCTGCGCCGCGTTCAGCCTGCGCTTGCCGGAAAGCACCTCGGAGACCACGCTTTCACCGCCCAGCTCGCGGGCCAGATCCCGCTGCCTGAGCCCGTGCCGATCCATCAGAAACCGCAGCACGTCGGTCGGCGACGCCTCGGGAACGGCGTAGCGCGCCTCCTCGTAGCGTTCGATCAGGAAGGTCAACAGATCGATGGCCTGCACCTGCGCGCGGCTCGGGCGCGGCTCGGCGGTCAGGCGGAAAAGGGCTTTGGTATACGCCGCAAGTTGATCTTCCGTTTCGATCAAATGCGGGGCTCCGCGCTCGATCATGCGAACCGGGTTTGCTAGAACTGAAGCCATTCCGCCCTCCCTTTTGGCGTCAGGGCGCACCAGCGATCGTATTCCTTGTGCGTCAGAAAAGCACCGACATAAACATGGCCCAGGGTCAACCGATCCTCGATGAACTTGGCGTAATGCACGACAACCATCAGCTGGTAGCGATTGTGCCGGATATTGAAAACCACGAAACCGTCCACATCGTCGGCATCGGGAAAAGTCGCCCGCAATTCCTCGAAGTTTCGCCAACGCGCGGCTTTGACGATCTTGACCCACCCGCCGATCTCGCGAGCGGCCTCACGATACTCCTCAGACGCCCGTTCGAGACGTTTGATCGTGACGAGATGCACGTTCTTATTCTACTTCGCAATTTGCGAAGCGTCAATCTTTCACCCCAGAAAAATCCCGGCGATGGCGCTACGGAAGCTCGGCGGGCTCGCGCAGTGGCTCTGCGGTGCAGCAAAGACAGCCGCAATGGGCTGGATGCGCTCGATGCGCCGGCTCCTGCCCGTCTTCGGCCGGATGAATGTGGCTTTCCAGGCTCCACGCTCAGCAGCGCACAATCTTCGGCGAGTCGATGCCGCGCGTGGCGTTGCGCGTGTCGACGACCAGTTGCGCGCGTTCGACAATCTGCGCGTAGTCGTAGCTGGAGTGGTCGGTGACGATGACGACGGCGTCGTACTGCTCCAGATGGTCGAGCGAGGCGCAGGTCAGGTTCAGGTCGTACTTGCGGCCGCGACCGACTTTGGCGAAGAAAGGATCGTTGTAGGCCACTTCGGCGCCCTTCTTGCGCAGCAGTTCGATGATCGTCAAGGAAGGCGACTCGCGCAGGTCGTCGATGTCGCGCTTGTAGGCGACGCCCAGGACGAGCACCTTTGCGCCCTTGAAGGCCTTGCCGCGCTCGTTGAGGGCCGCGGCCATCTGCTCGATGACGAAGTAGGGCATGGCCGTGTTGACCTCGCCGGCCAGCTCGATGAAGCGCGTGCGAAAGTCGAACTCGCGGGCCTTCCACGAGAGATAGAACGGATCGATGGGAATGCAATGGCCGCCCAGTCCGGGGCCGGGATAAAAGGCCTGAAAGCCGAAGGGCTTGGTCTTGGCCGCGTCGATGACCTCGTGAATGTCGATGTCCATGCGCAGGCACAACTGCTTCAGCTCGTTGACCAGCGCGATGTTGACGCAGCGGTAGATGTTTTCCAGCAGCTTGGTCATCTCGGCGGCCGCCGGGCTGCTGACCGGAACCACGCGCCGGAAGATGGAGCCGTAGAGAGCGGCGGCCATGGCGCTGGCGGCGGCGCTCGCTCCGCCCACCACTTTGGGAATGTCGCGGCGATCGACGCTGTCGTTGCCCGGATCCTCGCGCTCGGGCGAAAAAGCCACCTGAACGCCGGTCTCTTCAGCGCCCCGCGCCACCTTGAGGCCGCCGGGGTTGCCGGCATCGAGCAGCGGCGCCACCACTTCTTCGGTCGTGCCCGGATAGGTCGTGCTTTCGAGCACGATCAACTGGCCCTCGTGAATATGCGGCGCGATGGCCTGGACGGTACCGGTCACGTAGCTCAGGTCGGGTTCGTGATGTTCGTCGAGCGGCGTGGGCACGCAGATGACCACCGTGTCCATCCCGGCAATCTCGGCATAATCAGTCGTTGCGCGGAAGCCGGCCTTTTGCGCCTCGGCGATGGCTGCGGGAAGGATGCGAACGATGTACGAGCCGCCGGCATTGAGCGTGGCCACCTTGTCGGCGGCGATGTCGAAGCCGGTGACGCGGAATCCCTCGGCGGAAAACAGCAGCGCCAGCGGCAGGCCGACGTAGCCCATGCCGACGATGCCGATGTGGGCTTGGCGCGATTCCAGTTTTTGTTTGAAGCCAATGAGCGGCTGGGCGTTCGCAGCTTTCATATTGCCGATTGTACAGCCTTGCGTTGCATCCTTTGTTGCAACGCAACGAGCGTAGATCGGCCAGCGCGCAGGGCGCGGACGGGCCTGACGGGGAGTCGCCGCCGCCGCAGCGATTCTCCTCGGCCGGAGGCCGCGGCTAGGCTTTTTCGGGCGGGGCGGTGGACTCGCGAATCACCAGTTCCGGCAAAACGGTCAGCCGCGGCGGCGCCTCGGCATTGCCGCGAATCCGCTGCAGCAGAATACTTGCGGCCAGGGCGCCCATGCGGGTGAGCGGCTGGCGAATGGTGGAAATACTGGGATTGTGAAAGGCCGCGCTCTGGATGTCGTCGAATCCCATGACGGAGATGTCTTCGGGAACACGCAGGCCGTTGTCGCGAATGGCGCGAATGGCGCCGATGGCGGCAATGTCGTCGTAGCAAACCAGGGCCGTAAACGGCACCCTGCGCTGCAGCAGTTCGTTGGCCGGGTCGAGTCCCAGTTCCGGCGTCGAGATGCGCGACCGGAGCTGCACCGTCAGCTCGGGCTGCACCGGGATGCCGAGTTCGGCGGCGATCGCCTGCATGCACTCCCAGCGCTCGTCGGCGTCGGAGCTGTGGCTGCCGCCGCGCATGAACGCGATCCGGCGATGGCCCAGGCGATGCAAATGCCGCAAGGTCAATTCGGCCGCGCGCTTCTGGTCGAGCACGACATTCGTCACGCCATCGATCTCGCGGTGGCCCGCCACGGCCACGGCTGGGGCCTTCAGGCTATGTTCCAGAACGGTGTCGATAAAGATGAATCCCTCGACCGACCGCTCCTTGAGCATGTTCGGGTACTCTTCGATCAGGTCCGGCTTGCGGCGATGGCTCGCGGTCAGATAGAAGTAGCCTTCTTCGATGAGGCAGTCCTCCACCCCGGCCAGGATCTGTGTGGCGTAGCTGTCGTTCAGCTCAGGCACCAGCACGCCCACGGTGTACGATTGCCGCTTGCGCAGCGAGCGCGCATAAAAGCTGGGGTGATAGTCGAACTTGGCCGCCGCTTCGCGCACCCGCTCCCTCGTGCTTTCGGGAATCGCCTGCACGCCGGGCGCGTCGTTGAGCACGAGCGAAATCGTGGCGGGCGAAAGGTTCAGGTACTCACCCAGAACCCGCAGGCTGACCGGCTGCCCTGGCTCGGGCTCGCGGCTCGACCTCGCGTTGACTTTTCTGGGCATTGTTTTAGTTGTAGCACGTCGCGGGGTGCTCAGGTAACGCTTTCTCCGCTACGGCTTCCGTTCTGCCGGAGCCTGGAGATGCGCTTCGCGCACGTCCAGATCGTTGTACCAGGTGAACTTCAGAATCGCCGAAGTGGCCAGAATCACGGCCAGCGTGAGCGCTGCCTGCCGGAACGCGCGAATCACGATGTACAAGGGCAGCGCGACCAGGGCGATCTGCCAGACGATGCCGACGGCGATATTGAACATGTCGCGCCCGAAGTCCTTGTTGCGTTCGAAGGCGGGATCCTCGGCCAAAACCTTTTCGAGCACCGGCCCCCAGAAGCCCCACGGACGCACGCGCCGGTAGAAGTCCTTGAGCACCTCCTCGTCTTCGGGCGCCGTCAGCAGCGTGCCCGCCAGGCAGCCGGCCAGCGAGAACAGAAGCACCAGCGGGAAGACGATCGTCACATCAAGATTGATGGAATAGCGGGCCAGCAACGCCTTTACGATGGGCACGCTCGTCAGCAGGTTGGGCCAGGCCAGCACCAGCGCGGAAACGATGCCCGCCACCATGCCCCAGAAGTAGCCGTAACCGTTGAAGCGCCACCAGTACCACTTCAGCACATTCGACCCGGTGTACCCGGCCCACAGGCCGGAGACGATCCACAGCACCACGGCGTTGACCGAAGTCACATTCCATCCGATCAGCACGCCCAGCACGACCACCAGAAACGAAGCCAGGTAGCTCAGCCGCACGTAGGTTTCTGGCTCGGCGTGCGGGTTGATGAAGCGCTTGTAAATATCGTTGACGAAATAGGGCGGCGCGGCATTCACCGTGGAGGCGAAGTTGGACATGAAGGCGGCCAGCAGGCCGGCGACCAGGAAGCCCAGCAGACCGGTCGGCACAAAGCGCTCAAGCGCATACGGCAGCACCTGCTCGAAGTTGATGTTCGTCCCCATGGCGTTGATGTTGGCCGAGAAAAACACCGCCGCCAGCACCGTCAGCCCGATGATGAGGAAGTAGCGCGGGGGCGTAAGGACGATGTTCACCCAGGCGCTCATCATCGAGGCCTCGCGCGGGTCTTTGGCCGAAAGCACGCGCTGCATGTCGTAGTTGGGCGCCGGGCCGGCGGCGGAGATCAGAATGCCTTTGAAGAAGAGCATCATGACGAAGAAGCCGAAGAGGCCGTAGCCGTCCTCGGCGACTTTGGCCCCGGCGGCGGGAATCAGGTGCGACCAGTCCAGGTTCAGATGCCAGCCGAAGAACAGGTTGTCCCATCCGGCCGGCACCATGCGATGGAGCGCGGCCGGCGACACCTTCATCATGGCGATCACGCCCACGGCAAAGGAGGCGACGGCGAGGATGAGAAACTGGATGACTTCGGTGATGACCACGCTGATCATGCCGCCCTTGATGACGTAAATGGCGGTGATGGCAATCAGGATCAGCGCGTACTCGTTGGCCGAAAGACGCCACGGCAGAAAGATCACCGCAAACTCGCCGATGCCTTTGAATCCATAGGTGAAGAAGCCGATGATGCTGACAAAGGCGTAGACCACCACGATCAGATGGGACAACTGCGCGCCGCGCCCCGTGCCGAAACGGGTCTTGATCCACTCCGCGCCGGTCATCACCTTGGAGCGGCGCAGCCAGGCCGAGAGATAGACCATGAGAAAGATCTGGTTGAAGGTGGGCCACAGCCAGGGAATCCACACGCTCTTCAGGCCGTAGACGAACATCCAGTAGACCAGCAGCATGGTGCCGCTGATGTCGAACATGCCCGAGGCGTTCGAGATGCCCAGCACGTACCAGGGCATGGCGTTGCCGCCCAGAAAATAGTTCTGCATGCTCTGCGAAGCGCGCTTGGAGACCCAGTAGCCAATGAGCACCGTGGACAGCAGATACGCCACGATAATGCCGATGTCGATCGCCTGAAGATGCATAATCACCCAATTTCTGCAGCTCGCGCCCCGTGGCGCGGCCGGGAAGGCTGCACCTTCGCAAGGAGATTCCCTTCGGCGAACTATTTCAAAACGAAACCCGAAGTGTGCAAAAAATCCGAGCCGGGCGGCAGACACAGGGCCCTACAGCGACAGGCATCCGGCAGTCGGCAGGACCGGCGGACCTTTCGGCGCCCTGCCTGTCTCCCGCCGAAAGCCTGAATCGCGGCCCGCAGTCCTCGCTGGACTCGGCGCGCCCCGCTGCGGAGAGGTGAGCGTGGCGCGCCGAGTCTGCCCTAGGCTTTCAGATTTTCCCCTCTGCTTGGTGCGAGTCAAGTATACTGATTGCGCCCTCGTTGTCAAAGAAAAATGCTCTGCGAAAACGGTTGAGCTTTGTTTTTTTAGGACGCGCGGCAAAGCCTCGCGCCGGGACCGACTCCGTTCCGGCCTGTTTGAAAGAGAAGATTGCGATGAAATTCGGGTACTTCGACGACCGGAGCCGCGAGTACGTCATCACGCGGCCCGACACGCCTTTGCCGTGGATCAACTACCTGGGCTGCCAGCAGTACTTCGGCATCCTCTCGAACACTGCCGGCGGCTATTCGTTCTATCGCGACGCGCGGCTGCGCCGGCTCACCCGCTACCGCTATAACAACGTGCCCATGGACACGGGCGGGCGGTACATCTATCTGCGCGACGGCGACTCGGGCCGCTTCTGGTCGCCCTCATGGCAGCCCACCCGCCACGCCGCCGAGAATTACTCCTGCCGCCACGGCCTGGGCTACTCCACGATCGGCTCCGACTTCGAGGGAATTCGCGCCCATACCCGCTACTTTGTTCCGCTCGACGAAAATATCGAAATCTGGCAGTTGACGGTCGAGAATCTGCGCACGGCCAAGGCGCGCGTCTCCGTCTTCGCCAGCATCGAGTTCTGTCTGTGGGACGCGCAGGACGACGCGGCCAACTTCCAGCGCAACTTCAACACCGGCCAGGTCGAGGTCGAGGACGGCGTTCTCTATCACAAAACCGAATACCGCGAGCGCCGCAACCACTTCGCCTATTTCGCCTGCTCGGAGAAGACGGCCGGCTTCGAGACCCAGCGCGACGCCTTTCTCGGCTCCTATCGCGGATGGGACCGGCCGGCCGCCGTCGAAGCCGGCAAGCTCGCGAACTCCATCGCCTACGGCTGGTCGCCGGTTGGCATCCACCAGGTTGATCTGGAACTCGCGCCGGGCGAAAAGCGCCAGATGGTTTTCGTCCTCGGCTATCACGAGAATCCCGAAGCTGAAAAATTCGATCCCCCCGGCTCGCAAACGATCAACAAGAAGACCGTCAAGCCGACCATCGCAAAGTATCTCGACGCCGGGAACGCCGACGCGGCCTTCGCGCGGCTGGGCGATTACTGGGACGGGCTGCTGAAGATCTTCCAGGTGGACACGCCCGACGTGCACACCAACCGCATGGTCAACCTCTGGAACGCCTACCAGTGCATGGCCACCTTCAATATGTCGCGCTCGGCTTCGTTCTACGAATCGGGCATCGGCCGCGGTCTGGGCTTTCGCGACTCGAACCAGGATCTGCTCGGCTTTGTCCACATGGCGCCGGCCCGCTCCCGCCAGCGCATCCTCGACCTGGCGGCCACGCAGCTTGCCACCGGCGGCGCCTACCATCAGTACCAGCCGCTTACCAAGCGCGGCAACAACGACATCGGATCGGGCTTCAACGACGATCCGCACTGGCTGATTCTGGGCGTCGCGGCTTATCTCAAGGAGACCGGCGACTGGACGATTCTCGACGAGCCGGTTCCCTACGACAACGAGCCGGGCTCGGAGACGCCGCTCTACGAGCACCTGCAGCGCAGTTTTCGCTACACGCTGTCGCGCCTGGGGCCGCATGGGCTACCCCTGATCGGCCGCGCCGACTGGAACGACTGCCTCAACCTGAACTGCTTCTCGGCGACGCCGGGCCAGAGCTTCCAGACGACGACGAACAAGGACGGCAAGGTGGCCGAGTCGGTCTTCATCGCCGGCCTCTTCGTGCAATCGGGCCGCGAACTGGCGGCCATCGCCAGCCGCCGGGGACTCGCCTCCGAAGCCGCGTCCGCTCTTGCCGAGGTGGCCAGGATGGAGACGGCGATTCTGGCCCACGGCTGGGACGGCGAGTGGTTTCTGCGCGCCTACAACGACTTTGGCGGCAAGATCGGCTCGAAGGAGTGCGACGAGGGCAAGATCTTCATCGAGTCGAACGGCTTCTGCGCCCTGGCCGGTATCGGCCTCGACGACGGCAAGGCCGCCAGCGCGCTGGCCGCCGTGGGCAAGCATCTGGCCACAAAGCACGGCATCGTCCTGCAGCAGCCGGCCTACTCCCGCTATTACATCGAGATGGGCGAGATCTCCAGCTATCCGCCGGGCTACAAGGAAAACGCCGGCATCTTCTGCCACGTCAACCCCTGGGTGATGATCGGCGAGACGCGCCTGGGCCACGGCGATCTGGCGCACGATTACTACTCGCGCATCAATCCTTCCGCGCGCGAAGAGATCAGCGAGGTGCATCGCTGCGAGCCGTACATCTACGCGCAGATGATCGCCGGCAAGGACGCGCCCACGCACGGCGAGGCGAAAAATTCCTGGCTCACCGGAACGGCGGCGTGGAACTATCACGCCATCGCGCAGTGGATTCTGGGCGTGCGCACCACCTACGACGGCCTGGAGATCGCGCCGGTCATTCCCTCCGGCTGGTCCGGCTTCACGGCCACGCGCATCTTTCGCGGCGTCACCTTCAATATCGCCATTGAGCGCAAGGGTCCGGGCAATCACATCGCCCTGACCGTTGATGGCCAGCCGATCGACGGCAACATCGTTTCCGTTCCCGCCGACGGCCGCAAGCAGGTCGAGGTGCGGGGCGTGCTGCGCTGAAAAAGCAGCGGGGTTGGAGGAGTTTGCGGGGCTCGCGGAGTTCCGTAGCGCCGGTCTCCACGATTCACGCGCAAGAATGTGCGGCATTCACTGGGTCCGCCCGATCACGCAGCCGTCCTGGCGCGCACAAGCGCGCCTGCCGGGATACACTGACCGTGCCGCCGCAGGAAACTTTCTCAAAGGAGCCGCGATGTACCTCGCCAACGAGCAGCGTTACCACTCCATGCCCTATCGCCGTTGCGGCCGCAGCGGCCTGCAACTGCCCGCGCTCTCGCTGGGCCTGTGGCACAACTTTGGCGGCGTGGACGCCTTCGAGAACTCCCGCGCCATGGTGCGCCGCGCCTTCGACCTGGGCATCACGCACTTCGATCTGGCCAACAACTACGGCCCGCCGCCGGGCAGCGCCGAGACCACCTTCGGCGAGATTCTGCGCCTCGACCTGAAGCCCTGGCGCGACGAGCTGATCGTCAGCACCAAGGCCGGCTACACGATGTGGTCCGGCCCCTACGGCGACTGGGGCTCGCGCAAATATCTGCTGGCCAGCCTCGACCAGAGCTTGCGGCGGATGGGCCTGGAATACGTGGACATCTTCTACTCGCACCGCCCCGATCCCGCGACGCCCGTGGAAGAAACGATGTGCGCACTCGATCAGGCCGTGCGCTCCGGCAAGGCGCTCTACGCCGGCCTCTCGAACTACAATCCCGAGCAAACGACGGCGGCCATAAAAATTCTGCGCGAACTGGGTACGCCCTGCCTGATTCATCAGATGAAATACTCCATGTTCGAGCGAACGCCCGAGCGCGGCCTGCTCGATGTGCTCGACCGCGAGGGCATTGGCTCGATCGCCTTTTGTCCGCTGGCGCAGGGACTGCTGACCGGCCGCTATCTCGATGGCATTCCCGAGGGCTCGCGCGCCACCAAGCCGCACGGATTCCTGAAGGCGCACGACGTGAGCGAAGACCGCATCCGCCGGGTGCGCGCGCTCAACGAGTTGGCCGCCGCGCGCGGCCAGTCGCTAGCGCAGATGGCGCTGGCCTGGGCGCTGCGCAACGGCCGCCTGACCTCGGCGCTGCTCGGCGCCAGCCGCGTCGCGCAGATTGAAGAGAACGTTGCCGCGGCGGCGAACCTCGCCTTTGCGCCGGAGGAGCTTGCCCGCATCGACGCCATCCTGAACGCGGAGTAGTCCCGCCGCCGGCCACGGAGAAACGATTGTGAACGATCTTCGCCAGCGCGTCGAGCGAGAACTGCTTGACGATATTCTGCCCTTCTGGCTCAACCGCGCCATCGACCGCGAACGCGGCGGTTTTGTCGGCCGCATCGCCGAGGACCGCACCATCGACGCCTGCGCGCCCAAGGGGCTGATCCTGAATGCGCGGATTCTCTGGACCTTCGCGCGCGCTTTTGCCGTGCTGCGCGATCCCGCCTGCGCCGCGGCCGCGCAGCGCGCCTGCGACTACCTCGTCCGCTTTTTCTGGGACGCCGAGTGCGGCGGCTTCTTCTGGATGCTCGATTGCGAGGGCCAGCTGCTCGAAACCGAAAAGCGCGTCTACGGCCAGGCCTTCGCTCTCTACGCCCTGGCCGAGTACTGCCGCGCCACGGGCGACGACAACGCTTTGGATCTGGCGCTGCGCGCTTCGGAGAAGATCGAATCGGTCGCCCACGACGCCGCGCGCGGCGGCTACTTCGAGACCTACCGGCGCGACTGGAGCCTCGCCGCGGATCAGCGGCTGAGCCCGGTGGACATGGACGAAAAGCGATCCATGAACACCCACCTTCATGTTCTGGAAGCCTACGCCGGCCTGCTCCGCGTCCAGGAAAGCCCCACGGCGCGCGCGCGCCTGGAAGAACTGATCGTTCTTTTTCTGGATCGCATTCTCGATCCCGTGACGCACCATCTGCGCATGTATTTTGACGAGGAATGGCGGCCGCGTTCGCGCAAAATCTCCTTCGGGCACGACATCGAAGGGAGCTGGCTGCTGGTCGAAGCGGCCGAGGCGCTCGGCAAGCCCGAACTGCTGAACCGAACGCGCGAGGCGGCAATCGAAATGGCGCAGGCCGTCTACGACGAGGCCCTCGACGCCGACGGCGGCCTGTTCTACGAGGCCGGCCCCGAAGGTATTCTCGACACCGACAAACACTGGTGGCCGCAGGCCGAGGCTGTGGTCGGCTTCCTCAATGCCTGGCAACTTTCGGGCCGGCCGCACTTTCTCGAAGCCGCCGGGCGAAGCTGGAATTTCATCGAAAACTTTCTCGTCGACCGCCGCCATGGCGAGTGGTTCTGGCTGGTGCGGCGTGACGGCGCGCCCGGCGCGGGATTCGACAAGGCCGGTCCCTGGAAATGCCCCTATCACAACAGCCGCGCCTGCTTCGAGGCGATGGCGCGGCTCGACGCAGCCAGTCGCGGCGGTAAAAATGCCACTGGAGAACACGCATGAATCGATCCGCGTTTCAAAAGAAAGTCGATCGTCTGCTTCGTGAACAGGAGCGGCTTCTCGCGCGCCCGAACGCCCAGTCGCCAGGAGGCAACGGCGTTTTCGCGCGCTATCGGCATCCTGTGTTGACGGCAGCCCACGCGCCGATTTCCTGGCGCTACGATCTGAACGAAAAAACCAACCCTTTTCTCATGGAGCGCATGGGGATCAACGCCGTCTTCAACGCCGGCGCCATCTTCCACGAGGGCAAATTCCTCGTCGTCGCGCGTGTCGAGGGCGCGGATCGCAAATCATTCTTCGCCATTGCCGAAAGCCCCAACGGCGTCGACCGCTTCCGTTTCTGGGAGGCGCCGATTCTTCTGCCGCAAACCACCGCTCCGGACACGAACGTCTATGACATGCGGCTGGTGAAACACGCGGACGGCTGGATCTACGGCCTGTTCTGCACCGAGCGCAAAGATCCGAAGGCGCCCGCCTGGGACACTTCCTCGGCCGTCGCGCAGTGCGGCATCGTCCGCACCCGCGATCTGAAGCGCTGGGAGCGGTTGGCCGACCTCAAGTCCCGCTCGCCGCAGCAGCGCAACGTCGTGCTCCACCCGGAATGGATCGACGGCAAATATGCCTTTTACACGCGGCCGCAGGACGACTTCATTCAGACGGGCAAAGGCGGCGGCATCGGCTGGGGTCTGGCCGCGAAGATCGAAAAAGCCGTCCTCGACCGCGAGATCGTCGTCGATAGCCGCGAATATCACACGATTCAGGAAGTGAAGAACGGCCTTGGCCCCGCGCCCATCCGCACGCCGCGAGGATGGCTGCATCTGGCCCACGGCGTGCGCAACACGGCCGCCGGCCTGCGCTACGTGCTCTATCTCTTCCTCGCCGAGCTGGAACGTCCGTGGATCGTGACGCACAAGCCGGCCGGCTACTTTCTCGCGCCCGAGGGCGAGGAGCGCGTGGGCGATGTCTCAAATGTCGTCTTCAGCAATGGCTGGATCGCGCGTCCCGGCGGCAAGGTCTACATTTACTACGCTTCGTCGGACACGCGGCTGCACGTGGCCACGAGCACGGTTCCCCGGCTTCTGGATTACGTTCTGCACACGCCGGCCGATCCGCTCCTGAGCCACCGTTCGGTCGAGCAGCGCATGGAGCTGATCGCGGCCAACCGTACCCTGTTGCAAGCCAGGAAAACTTCGGCGCGGACCGCGGCACGGCCGGATGGCCGGTTCGCAACTCCGCGCTCCATGCGATAGGCTTTGACTATGGAGTTGACGTGCAGCCGTTGTCGCCAAACGTTGCAGGCCGAGGATCGCTATTGTCCTGGCTGCGGCCTGCCGCAATTGGTGTATTCGTCCCAGGAAACTTCGGCAGCCAGTGAGCCCGACCGTTGCGACGGCGTCCTGCGCGACGCGAATGCGGTCGATTGGCAAGCGGCGTTGCGCGCCATCCTGCCTCTGGCCATCCCCGCGGGAGTCGTGTTCTCGCTGCTTTCACCGGCCGGACTGGTTGGGCTGCTGCTGATGGGCGCGGCTGCGGCCTGGGCCGTTGCGTTCTATGCGCGCAACCAGCGGCTGGTCTGGATCACGGCTGGCGTCGGAGCACGCATCGGACTGGTCTGCGGACTGCTCGCGGGCTCGCTGGCCTTTGCCGCCGGCGGCTGTCAGCTCTTCGCCAAGCGCTACATGCTGCACCAGGGCGGCCAGATTGACGCCCAGTGGAAGGACTTTGTCGATCTTGACGCCCAGTTCTCGAATCGCTTTGCGGGCTGGCTCGGCACCGGCGACACAGCCCAGATCGAGGCGCAGGCGGCCGAGCAACAAAAGTGGATGCTCTCGCCCCAGGGCCATGCCGCCATCGTGATTGCCGATCTCGCCTTCGCCACGGTTTTGCTGGCGCTCTTCGCCATGGCCGGAGGTGCGCTGAGCGCGCGGCGCATCGCCCGTCTCCGCCGGCCAGCCAGTTAAAGCAATCCTCCCGGTTCACCCAGGTAGATTGCAACGTAGTCGAGGTAGTTCTGCGCATACTGGCGGATCATCTCACGCTCCTGCTCGCCCAGTTCGCGACGCAGTTTGGCCGGGACGCCGGCCCAGAGCGTGCGCGGAGGAACGAGGGTGTTTTCCGGCACCACGGCCCCGGCGGCGATAATCGATCCCTCGCCGATGCGGCTGTTGTTCAGCACGCGCGCGCCCATGCCGATCAGGCACAGATCCTCGACCACGCAACCATGGACGGTGGCGTTATGGCCGATCGTCACCCAGTCGCCCACGACGACCGGGTACAGATGGCGCTGGCCGTGGAGCACCGCGCAATCCTGCACATTCGAGCAGGCGCCGACGCGGATCGAGTTCACATCGCCGCGTAGAACGGCGTTCATCCACACCGACGACTGCTCGCCCAGAACCACGTCGCCGAGGATCTGCGCCGAGACGTCGATGTAACAACTGGAGGGAGTCCGGGGCGTATGCCCTTGGTAGCTGCGAATCATGCGTGTCCGCGACCTCTACCGGTAGTGTACTTCCAGGCAAACGCGCGCGGCGCGGCGTCCACGCGCACGTGCCCGAAGCGGAATGGCCACACGCTGCGGCTCTGCCGCGCCAAGCTCCGGGAAGCAAAGGTCTTGGCTGCCAGGTCAAAGTCGGTTATCATCAAAAAAGCCCATCAGGCAGGTGGGGAGGTGGCAAGATTTGGCTGAGGTTCGCGTTCAGGATGGCGAGCCGCTCGAAAATGCGCTGCGCCGGTTCAAGCGCAAGGTCCAGCAGGAGGACATCATCAAGGAAGTCAAGCGTCACTCCTACTACCTGAAGCCCGGCGAAAAGCGCCGCGTCAAGGCAGCTTTGGCGCGCAAGCGGAATCGCAAAAAGGCTCGGAAAGAGCAGGATTAACTCTTCACCCGCCGCTAAACGGAGCGCTCCGGCGGCTTTCGAGGCGAAACTTCGGAGGCCGCACGGCGCTTACCCTGGAAATAGAGTAGAAAAAACGCGGCGGCGCCCAAACTGCAACAATTTTTCCCTAGTTAGCGATGGCAGCTTCCGTACACATGCTTCGCACCTCCGCGCAAGGGCGAAATCGCACCACGCAAAATCCCGTGGAATACGCCGCAGCGCGCGATACAACCGGGCACGTTTCTGCACGTGCTCTTTTGTTGTCCGCCGCAGGACAACCTTTTCCATTCCGCGTTTCTTTTCGCGGCCGGGCCCTTGTTACGTCCTACGAAAGAAGACAGGGAGCCGGGGCCGGCAATCATCGCATCAAGCCGCAGCCGCGTTCGGCCTCCTTCCCTGCGAGGCAAGACGGGCATGGAATTTACCGATCGGGTGTTAAAGTGTATCGACTGCGGGGCCGAGTTCGTCTTTACGGCCGGCGAGCAGACATTCTTTTACGACAAGCAGTTTCAAAACGACCCCAAGCGCTGCAAGCCGTGCAAAGCCAAACGCTCTCGAAGCGCCCGGCGGGTGCGGCCGGAGACGCGCACCACCTGCTCGGCGTGCGGTTTGGAGACGACCGTTCCCTTCCGGCCGACGCAGGGACGGCCCGTGCTCTGCCGCTCCTGCTTCCAGAAGCAGCAAGCCCAGCCTCACGGCGCGGATTTCGCCGCCCGGACCAGCGCCTCGGCATAAGGCAGGGCGGCGGGCGGCATCGCCCAATCGCCGTGCATTCCATCCGGTTCTAGGGAAGCGGCCGGTCCGTCCACAGCGTCTTGTCGGCGAGGGTCTTTACCTCGAAGAGACGGCCGCTGAGCACACGTTCGACATTGGCCCGGTCCGGATCCTCGGCAAAGATCCACTTGCGCGGGCCCACGCCCCAGATCTGCTGGAGTTTCGCGTTGCTCAGGAAAATATCCGGCGCGTCGGGATAGCACGATCCCCAGAGCAGGGTCGACCCCTCGCCATGCTGGCCGCAGCGCGGCAGCACCAGCAGCGCCGGACGGCCGTGGAAGAAACCGTTGGTGTAAAAGATCACGCTGGAGCCCGAGGATTGATCGCCGTAAATGATGAACTGGTCGCTGGGCGAGCCATCGGCCATGATCGCATCGGCCATCGGCTTCGAACTGAGCATGGGCGCGAAGCGAGATC
>JAJYFB010000098.1 GCA_021785495.1 Acidobacteriota bacterium
GCGCGAGTCGCCTGCACGGCCAACTCGACCAGCAGCACGTACTCGATCGGCGGCACGATCAGCGGTCTCACCGCCAGCGGCCTGGTGCTGAACGAAACCGTCAGCGGGCAGTCGACATCCCCGGCCGTCAACGCCACCTCGTTCACCTTCACCACGGCCGTCGCCTCCGGCGCCAGCTACAACGTCACCGTCAAGACGCAGCCGACGGGCGAAACCTGCACGGTCACCAACGGCAGCGGCACGGCCTCGGCCAATGTCACCAGCGTGCAAGTCGCTTGCACGGCCAACTCGACCGGCACGCTCACCATCACGACCACAACGCTTTCCGAGGCCACGGTCGGCACGGCCTATTCACAAACGATCAACGTGACCGGCGGTACGGCGCCATATACCTTTGCTGTAACAACCGCGGCGGGCATGCCGAGCTGGGCGACGCTGAATGCCTCCACCGGCCAGATCACCGGCACGCCGACAAGCTCGGATACCGGCTCATTCCTTCTCACGATCCAGGTCACCGATGCCAATTCGAATAAGGCATCCGAAAATTACAATCTGACCGTCTATGCCATCTCCGGCACGAACAACGCGCTTCTCAGCGGCAGCTATGCGTTTCTGGTGCAAGGCTGGATTGACGGCATCGATAATGGCAGCACTACCCAGATGGCTGCGGTCGGAAACTTTGTAGCGGATGGCAACGGCAATATCATCTCGGGCACGGCCGACATCACAAACATTTACGGTTCCTATACCGTGTCGTTGACAGGAAGCTACGCGCTGCCCGCCACCAATCAGGGGCAGATGACTCTCAATTTGCAGGGAGTACCGGCGGGAGTGCCTGGCGGAGGAGGAAACATTTCCCCATTCATTAAGTTGGCCTTCTCGGCCGGCTCCATCCAGTCCAACGTGGCGACCGCCGGCAGCCTCATCGAATTTGATGACACAACCGGCATCGGCACCGCTGGGGGCCAGCGCTCGATGGGCGAGTTCGCTCTGCAAAACTCGGCGGACTTCACCGCCGCCAGCCTGACCGGCGGCTATGCCTTCGGCATCCAGGGAGAAACCTGCCCGGTCTACCTGTTCACCGGCGGACCCACGCCCAACAGCAACTGCTCGGCAACGCCCACGGAGGGTCCGGTGGCTGTGGCCGGAACCATGACCCTGTCTGGTTCAGGCGCGGTATCGAGCGGCATGGAGGACATCGGCCTCAACGATGGCAACTGCCCCAATACGAGCGGAACCCCGACCTGCACCAGCGTCTACCCGCAGGCCACCTTCTCGGGCACCTACGGCACGCCCAACGCGGGGAACGGACGCACGACACTGACGCTGAACGTACCCAGTGCGCTGCCCTCCGCAACGCAAACCATCTGGCCCACCAGCTACGTGGCCTACATCGTCAACGCGCAGAAACTCTACATTCTCTCGACCGATTCGCATCTGAGCACCACGCTGCTGGCTGGCGCGGCCACCCAGAACACGGTCGCCTCCTTCACCAGCGCCAATCTGAACGGCAACGCGATCATCTACGACGTGGACACGAATGACAGTCCCGGCTGGGGCACCTCCAGCTACGCGCCAACCTCTTCCGTCAACCTTGGTCTGATCAATGCCAACAGCAGCACCGGGGTCATCTCGTTCACCCTGCAGCAGAACAAGGCCGGCACGCAGAGTTCCCAATCCGGCAGCGGCAACTACTCGGTCGCATCCAACGGACGCGTCTCGATCACCAATGCCGGACAGGCGCCGGCCTTCTATCTCTCCGGCTCCGGAACCGGTTTTGGCATCGAGGAGGGCGGCGCTGCCGGTCTCTTCCATATGAAGCAGCAGACCACCACCACGCCCGGCAACGCCACCTACGTGGGAACCTACTTCGTCCCGGTGACCGACTCCGGCGTATCCACCTTCATGGGAACACTCAACTCCGGAAACTTGACCGGCGAGAGCTCCGACAGCACAAGCAGCGGCTCCCTCACCTGGGATACATCGATCACCGGAACCTATACGGTGGATTCGACCGGTCTGCTCACCACCAACAAAAACGCACTGGGCTATGTCATTTCCTCGACCGAGTGGGTCATCTCTGATCGCGCATCGAACGGAAATACCTCGCCCGGCTTCACCATTTTGAAGCAGTAGCGCAAACAGACGCAGCCGGAAACAGAGACAAACCGGCCACCAGCCACAGGAATCAAAACCCTCCCCCCGTGCGTTCCTGCGCGGGGGGATTTTTTACGAAATGCGCCCTGGACGATGATCCCCTTCGGGCGATTCCCTTCGCTTCGCCGGCCATCCGGCGACATCCGCCCACCATCCTGTGGCGAACGATGCAACAGAACTCTGGGGATTTGACTGAACGCATGGTCTCCCGCCAAAGCGTTTTGCCGTTTATTTCCGCGCAATCGCTACACTGTGAACTGTCGATCCGGTCCTTGAAGACGGCTCAAGTTCTTCGCCCCTGCGCGCATCCTGCCGAAACAGGCGGAAGTTCGACAGCCCAAGCGCCGAACGACGGGAGATCAATCCATGTCCCACTCCGAAAAACTTGCCGTCGTCGCCTCGATCGATGCCGAACCGCAACCGGTCGAACAGCCCGGCGAAAATGCCGCGGTCCACGCCTGCACTCGTGCCTGGCAAACCGCTTACAACAAAGCCATCGCCAAAACCGGGGACGACTACGAAGCGGAAAAGGCTGCGCTCAAGGCCTTTCGCCGCGCCATGCCGCACCTGGCCGGACACGACAACATCCGCGACTTCATCGCCTGCGTCACCTACGCATCGCTAAACGAAATCATCCGCCACAGCGACGCCGAGCATTACCTGGAAGCCGCCAAGATCGCCATCGGCGCCGTTCGCCACGAGGCCAAACGATAGAGAATCGCATCGCACAGATCGATCCGCGCCCTACTGCAAATCGACCCCATCGACTTGCGTCAACTCTCCGTCAGCCAGCCGGAACGTGTCGCATTCGTTATGATGGAGTTAAGCCGTACTCTGCTGTAGTTGCCTGTACGAGCCAATGAGCGATGATCCTCATCGACCCAGAACTGGACCTTTCCGCAACGGCAACGACGCCCCCGGGCCAAGCGGCGAAGCGACCTGCCGGGTCTGCCTCGGCCCGCATCCCGCAAGCCCTTCGCTTGCCTTCGACGCGCACGCTGGCGCGCTTTCTCGCAGACGCGCAGCAGGCCGTGCGTCTGCGCGGCAAAGTGACGGTGCTGCTCACCACGGACGCCGCCCTGCGCGACCTCAACCGGCGCTTCCGCAAAAAGAATCAGCCGACAGACGTTCTTTCCTTTCCTGCAGCCGCTCTCGTTGAAATGGACGAAAAAGGCGATCTCGCCATCAGCGTCGAAACGGCGCTGCGCCAGAGCGCGGAACAAGGGCATTCGCTCGCCGTCGAAATCAAGGTTCTGATTCTTCATGGGCTTCTGCACCTGGCCGGCTACGATCACGAAACCGACTCGGGCCAGATGCGGCGGCGGGAGCAAAGCCTGCGGAAAAAGCTGGGCCTGCCGCTGGGCCTGATCGAGCGCGCCCTCGCTCCCGCTCTTGCGCCGAGCGCGCGAAAGCCCGCAGCCGACAAACGAAAAGCCGGCGCGATTCTTTCGGCGCGCTCGCTGCGCGTACCCGCCCGGAAAAACAAGGCGGAGAACGCCCACACGCAGAGCAAGAACCACGCGCTCCCGCGGAGCCGCAGGCCATGACGCCGCTTGAGCTTGCGCTCGTCGCCACGTTCGCGCTTGTAGCGGTGCTGGCCTCGTACATGCACCGCGTCTACTCCGAATTCGGAAAGATTCTCAGCCGCGAGGCTCAGGAAAATCTCGATGCGTGGGAGGAGCGGATCGAGCCGCACCTCGGCTTGAGTCGCGAACACGCCGCACTGGCGGCGGCCGTGCTCATGCAGCTTTCCGTGGGCCTCATCGCTCTCGAATTCGGCGTGATCCTCATCGCGCGTGTTGCCGAGCCCGGCTCGCCGAATCCGGCCGAGATTGCGCAGGCCATCTTCGGCGTCGTGCTGACGGTGGTCTTCGCCAATCAGCTTGTTCCCTCGCTGCTCTTCAACCGCACGCACGGACTGTGGGCGGAGCGACTGCTTTGGCCGATCGTTCTTCTGCTCTGGCTCGTTTCGCCCGTCACCGTCCTGATTCGCTTCTTCACGTCCGTAGCGGCGCTGGCTGAAGAGCCAGCCAACCCGGAGAGCGAGCCCGCGCCCAGCGTTGAAGCGCTCATCGAAGCCGGCGAAGAGGAAGGCATTCTCGAACAGAGCGACCGCGAGTTGGTGCGCTCGGCCGTCGAGTTCGGCGACAAGCTGGTGCGCGAGGTGATGACGCCGCGGCCCGAAATCTTTGCCGTCGCCAGCGAGATCACCCTCGAGCGGTTTCTCGAACTGCTGAAACATCACAACTACTCGCGCGTTCCCGTCTACTCCGGCGCGCTGGACAACATCGTGGGCCTCGCCTTTGCGCATGACCTGCTGCAGATCGCCGACGAGGAGGCGCGCACGCGCACCGTGGCCACCATCCTGCGTCCGGCCGAGTTCGTCCCGGAGACCAAGCGCGGTTACGAACTGCTGCGCGAGATGCAGCGCGAAAAACAGCACATGCGCATCGTCATCGACGAGTACGGCGCGGTGGCGGGACTGGTCACCATCGAAGACCTTCTGGAACAGATCGTCGGCAACATCCGCGACGAGCACGAGGACGACGCCCATGCCGAAGAGCCGGTGCGCGAGGCCTCGGGCGCGTGGCTCGTTCCCGGCGGATTTCCTGCCGACCGGCTCGCCGATCTGGTGGGCGAGCCGGTCGAGCTGGGCGAAGACTCCGAAGCTGCCACGCTCGGCGGCCTCGTGTGCGAGATTGCCGGCCACATTCCACGCGCCGGCGAGATGATCGCGATCGAGCCCCTTGGTCTGCGTGTCGAAGTGGTCGCCTCGACCGGCCGCCGCGTCGAACGGCTGCGGCTGCTTCCGCCCGCGGCCCGGCAAACGGCGTCTTCGCCGGAGGCGCAAGCGCAGTGAGAGAACGCGCAAGCCAAGCTCAGTGAAGCGAAACGCCCTCTCGCGGCGGGGCCATGCGTTCGAGCAGGGCGACCAGCAGAATCGCGCCCAGAGCCACCAGCGCCAGATCCTGAAAAACATCGATGAAGGAGAGCAACGCAGCCTGCTGCTGTAACATGCCGTAGGCCGCGGCCAAGGCCGGTTTTGCGCCGTGGCCGAAAGACCCGCGCATGGCCGCAAGATAGCCGCCGATGCCGCGCAGATCCTGAAGCAGCGTGAGATTGCCTGCCGTCATGTGCTGACCGAGCATGGTTTGATGCGCCTGGCTGCGGCGCGCCAGCATGGTGCTCACCCAGGCGATGCCCACGCTGCCGCCCACATTGCGCATCAAATTCATGGTTCCGGTGGCCGAGCCAATCTGATCGCGGCGCAGCGGCGCCGTGCCCAGCAGATTGACGGGAATAAAGAGAAAACCCATCGCCGAGCCGGCCAGAATCTGCGGCCAGAAGACCGTCCACGGACCGATGGCAAGATTGATCTGCGCGAGGCGCAAAGCGGCCGCCGCTAAAACGACAAAGCCGAGGATGGCGATCAGGCGTCCGTCGATCCAGCGCACGGCAATGCCCACGATCACCATGGAAACGGCCGCGCCCAGGCCCAGCGGCGAAGTGGCTACGCCCGCGGCCAGCGCCGTGTAGCCCAGCAGCAACTCGAGAAACTGCGGCGTCAGCAGGCCGATGCTATAGATGAGAACGCTGGTCAGGAAGATGAGAACCGTACCGACGGCAAAATTGCGCACGGCGAAGAGGCGCAGATCGACCATCGGCTTTTTGGCGCGCAGTTCGCGCCAGACGAAGACGACAAAACCGGCCACGGCTAAAAACGCCATCGCGCGAATGAACGAGGAGCCGAACCAGTCGTCCTCCTGGCCTTTGTCGAGACAGACCTCCTGGCAGCCCAGCCAAAGCGAGAGCGCAAGCAGGCCAAGCGCATCGAGCGGCCCCGGATCGGAGTGGCGCACCCAGGGCGGATCCTCGACCGTTTGCTGAATCGCCCACATGGCCAGCAGGCCAACCGGCACGTTGACGTAATAAATCCACCGCCAGGAGTAGCTGTCGGTGAGCCAGCCTCCGAGCACGGGGCCGACAACCGGCGCCACCACTACGCCCAGCCCGAAGAGAGCCTGCGCCGTGCCCTGCTTGCGCGGTGGAAAACTCTCCATCAGGATGGCCTGCGAGATCGGCGCCAGCGCGCCGCCGCCGATGCCCTGCAAAACGCGCATGGCCAGCAGCATGGGCAGATTGATCGAGAGCCCACAGAGCAGAGACGAGGCCGTGAACAGAAAAATGCAGAAGAGCAGAAACCGCTTGCGCTGAAAGCGGTTGCCGAGCCAGGCCGTCAGCGGCAGCACCACGGCGTTCGAGATCAGATAGGAAGTCAGCACCCAGGTGGCCTGCGAATAGGAGGCCGACATGCTCCCGGCGATGTGATCGAGCGCCACGTTGGCGATGGTCGTGTCGAGCACCTCCATAAACGTGGGCAGAATCACCGAAACGGCGATCAGCCACGGATTCACCGAAGGACGCCACGCCTCGTGATCGAAGTGGTTCTCTGCGGCGGCTTCCGATTCCATCGCTTCCGCACCTTTCAGCGGCCTTTTCTTTTTGAGAAAAATCTACTGCGGCTTGGAGGATTTTGTCTTGGCGGTGGCGATTTCTTCGCGCGCGGGAGCGTCGATGGGAATCGCGCCTTCGAGCGGAAGTTCCTGCTGCTGCGGCCGGGCGCTCTCGTAGGCGCGGACGATGCGCTGCACCAGCGGATGGCGCACCACGTCCGACTCCTCGAAATGGCAAAAGGCCACGCCCTCGACGCCGTCGAGCACGTTGATGGCGTCCACCAGTCCGGAGCGGCGCGGATTGGGCAGGTCGATCTGCGTGATGTCGCCGGTGACGACCACCTTGGCGTTGTTGCCCATGCGCGTCAGGAACATCTTCATCTGCTCGACGGTGGTGTTCTGCGCCTCGTCGAGGATGACGAAGGCGTCGTTGAGCGTGCGGCCGCGCATGAAGGCCAGGGGCGCTACTTCGACAACGTTACGTTCGATCATGCGATCGACCTTTTCCACATCGAGCATGTCGAAGAGCGCGTCGTAGAGCGGGCGCAGATAGGGATCGATCTTCTCCTGCAGCGTGCCGGGCAAAAAGCCCAGCCGCTCGCCGGCCTCGACCGCAGGACGAACCAGCACGATCCTGCCGATGCGCTTGGCGGCGATGGCGGCCACGGCCATGGCCACGGCGAGATAGGTTTTTCCGGTGCCGGCCGGGCCCACGCCGAAGACCATGTCGTTGCGCTCGATGGCCTCGACATAGCGGCTCTGGTTGAGCGAGCGCGGCTGCACGGCGCGCTTGACGCCCACGGAGCGCTGCTTGCCTGCTTCGGCCACCGAGCGCAGCGTCGCCGCCGGATCGGCCACCACCAGGCGCAGCATTCCGTTCAGCTCGCCATTGTGCGGATGAACGCCCTGGCGGCGCAGGGCCTCGAAGTCCTCGAAGATGCGCCGCACGCGGGCCACGGCCTCGTCCGGTCCCTGCACGTGGACCGCGTCGGAGCGAAGATCGATGCGGACGCCAAGCGTGTCTTCCATCAGCCGGAGGTTTTCGTCGCGAGTCCCGAAGAGGGGCTCAAGGTTGGGCGTAATCTCCAGAGCGATCTTCAAAGGGTCAACGTCCTCCTGAACGATGCTTTGCAAGGGAACGGGCCGCACGACGCCATGCGAACGCACCTGAGCCCGCATGAAGCTCCGCGTAAAACGGCCGATTGTGAAGGGATGGGAAAGATCTAGCGAGAGCGCAACGCCAAGCCAAGCCCACGAACCAGGCCCGATCTACGGCTTGCGGATTGGAGTGAAGAGCCAATTCCTGTTCTGACTGCGAGAGTAGCGCGACAAGAGCGGCGCGTCAACCGGAATTTGCCGCGGAAGGAATCTTCGAGGCCTCTTGCACAATTCATCGGCGGAGGCCCTTGCCGTCTTTCGCGCATCCTTCCTGGCTCTTCAGCGCCACTGAAGTCGCGCTTCCGCAAAACCCGCCACCGGCAGGATGAATTTTGCAGGCGTCTCTATCGGCTGATCGAATCGGCCGCCGCCGTGGCGCACTCGAACAGATCGCGGCTCAGGGCTTCCATGCGCTTGCGATCGCTGTCCCAGGCGAACATGAAGCGTGCCGCACCGCCGATGAAGTTGTAAAACTTCCAGCCGCGCGCGCGCAGGGCGCCGAATATCTCTTCTGAAGCCTCGACAAAAACGGCGTTGGCCTCGACAGGATGCGCGATCTCCACGCCGGGGATGGCGTCAATCAGCAGAGCAAACTGGCGCGCGCAGCGATTGGCGTGCTCGGCGTTGCGCAGCCAGGCGCCGCTTTCGAGCATGCCCACCCAGGGCGCCGAAAGAAAGCGCATCTTCGAGGCCAGTTGGCCGGCCTGCTTGCAGCGGTACTCGAAATCAGCGGCCAGCGCGCGATCGAAGAAGAGCACCGCCTCGCCGATGGCCATGCCGTTTTTCGTTCCGCCGAAGCACAGCACATCGACGCCGCTCTTCCAGCTCATCTCCGCCGGCGAGCAGCCCAGGCTGGCGCAGGCGTTGGCAAAGCGCGCGCCATCCATGTGCAGTTTGAGTCCCTGCGCGCGGCAGACGGCCGCGATCTCGCCCAGTTCCTTGAGCGTGTAAACGCGGCCCGTCTCCGTCGATTGCGTCAGCGTAACGGCGCGCGCCTTGGGATAGTGAATATCGCGGCGTTTGGTGGCCATCTCGCGAATCGCCTCGGGCGTCAGCTTGCCGTTCTGACTCGGAGCCGCCATCAGCTTCGAGCCGTTCGAGAAAAACTCCGGCGCGCCGCACTCATCCGTCTCCACGTGCGAACGGTCCGAGCAGATCACGCTATGGTAGGACTGGCAGAGCGAGGCCAGCGCCAGCGAGTTGGCCGCCGTTCCGTTGAAGACGAAAAAGACTTCGCAGTCGGTCTCGAAGAGGTGGCGAAAAGCGTCGGAGGCCCGCGCCGTCCACGGATCGTCGCCGTAAGAGGTCACATGGCCGCGATTGGCCGATTCCATGGCATACAACGCTTCCGGGCAGATTCCGGAATAATTATCGCTGGCATACTGTTGCAGCAGGTCTTTTTCGGCAATTTCGATCATCGCTCTCCTCGTTCGAGCGCGCCCATGCGCCCACTTTAGCGTAGCATTTTGCTTGAACGGGCTGACGCCCGAAGGAACCGCCCCGGCCACGATGAAAACTCCGATCGCATCCATTCGCGCTCTGCTTCAAAGCCAGTCCACGCTCGTGCTGGCTACGGCCGGCGAGGACGGCCTCGCGCGCAGCACGCCGCTGTTCTACCTCGCGGACGATGCTCTGCGGCTTTACTGGTTCTCCTCCCGGTCCAGCCTGCACAGCAAGCATTGCGCCCGCAACCCGGAGGCCACCGTTGCGGTTTTCATCCCCACCAGCGCCTGGCAAAACATCGAAGGCGTCCAGATGCAAGGCCGAATTTCGATCGTCAAGGATCGCGCCCGGCGTCAATCAATCGTCCGCGACTATGCAGAGCGGTTTCAACTGGGCAATCTCTTTACGCTCGCCCTCCGGCGCAGTGCTCTCTACTGCTTCGTTCCCGCCTGGGTGCGCTACCTGCACAACTCCCGGCATTTCGGCGACAAGATCGAATTGCGCCTGCCGGAGTCGAACGAAAACTGAACGCCGTTCCTTCGCCGGCTCTTGCGAAAGACTCTGCGCCTGCGTCTCCGTGTTCTGCGTCCAATGGAATCGATTGAACCATCTGCAAAATTTCGTTCCGGGCATCTTCCGTGGAAAGAACATCCCTCCGGGGCTTTTCACCGGCGTTCGGTTCCGGTGCGCGTCGCCGCACACCGCCAGATGATTCCAATTGCCACGGAGTTTTTGCAAAATCGCTCAAGCGTGTGGGCTATTCGTAACGCAACGCCTCGGCCGGCAGCACCGAGGCCGCGGCCGACGAGGGATAGAGCGTCGCCAGCAGGGAGATTCCGATTGAAACCGCCGCGACGATCACGCCGTCGACCGCGCGCGGCGCAAAAGGGAGTGTGTCGATCGAGTAGACCTCGGCCGAGAGATGAATAAAGTGATAGTGGCCGCCGGCCCAGGAGGCGAAGTAGCCCAGCGCGAGCCCCAGCGCCGTGCCGATCACGCTGATCAGGAACCCTTGCAGCAGAAAGATGCGCCGCACCTGGCCGGGCGCGACGCCAAAGCTCATCATCACCGCGATGTCGCGCGTCTTCTCCATCACCATCATCGTCAGCGCGATGAGGATGTTCAGCGCGGCCACGATCACGATCAGCCCAATCACGATAAACGTGACCACCTGCTCGAGCTTGAGCGCGCGAAACAGTTCCCGGTTCTGCTCGGTCCAGTTGGTCGTCATATAGCCCGGCCCGGCAGCCTTTTCGATCGCGCGCGCAATCTGCGGAGCGCGGTTCATCTCGTCCACCTTGAAGCTCATCACCGAAAGCAGATCGGGCTCGTCGAAGAGCCGCTGCGCATCGGCCAGACGCACAAAGCCCATCTCGGCGTCGTACTGATAAAAGCCCGAGTGATAGGTTCCGGCCACGCGAAAGCTCATGTACTTGGGAACCAGCCCGCCCATCGGCGTCAGCTCGCCCTGCGGGCTGACGACCATCACCGCATCGCCCACCGTGGCGCCGATCGTCTCGGCCAGGTCGCTGCCGAGAACGATGGGCGGCAGCGCCGCCTGCGCCGCGCCGGCCGGCTGCGGCTGGAGCGCCGCGACTGCGCTGGGCGTGGCCGTGGACAGAATGCTGCTGACCGTGCTCTCGTCGTCGGGCTCAATGCCGTCGATCAGCGCATAGCCATCGCGCGCGCCGCGAGCCACCACCACCTGCTCGTAAAGCTCCGGTGCGGCTCCCGTCACATGCGGCAGATGGCGCAAACGCGCCAGCAGCGGTCGCCAATCGTGAATGCCCTGCCCTTCCACTTGCATCAGTTGCACGTTTGCGGTCGCGCCGACGAGTTTGTCCTGCAGATCGCGACGCATTCCGTTGGTGATGGCCAGGGCGATGACCAGCGCGGCCACGCCGGCCGCAACGCCCGCCACCGAAATCGCCGTAACCACGCCCACCACGGCCTGCCGCCGCTTGGCGCGCAGATACCGCGCCGCCACGTAGAGTTCGAATCGCATGGCGTCTATTTCTCCCCGGCGGAAACCACCGTCTTGGCCGCGCCCACGTTGTCATAGCGATCGGTGGCGCGCACCG
>JAJYFB010000099.1 GCA_021785495.1 Acidobacteriota bacterium
GCAAAACGTAAGGAACCCAGCTTCGCTAACCCTTCGGAGAACGTACGTCATCCGTACGTCATCGACACGTTCCGTTCCGCTTCAGACTGGCTCCAGTGGAAAGCCCCGGACAAATTCGCAGCACGAAAAAAGGGATCGCCGAAGCGGTCCCTTTTTTTGTGGAAGGTTTGACTGTTTAGAACTCCATGCGCAGCGAAAGCTGCAAGACGCGAGCTCCGTTGTTCAGGTTGCCCGGCTGCTCGACGGTCGAACTGATGACGCCGAAGGAGCTGCTGGTGAAGTCCGCCTGATCGTATCCGTTGTAGACGTTATTGGCAGGCAGTTCAAAGTTGGGGTGGTTCAATGCGTTAAACGCATCGGCGCGGAAGTTCAGGTTGATGTTCTTCCAGTTGAGAGGAACCGTCTTGGCCAGGCCAAGGTCGAGGTTGAAGAAACGCGGTCCACGGAGCTCGTTGCGGGGGCCGATCTGGAAACCGATCGGTCCTTCGAAGGCGGCCGCCGCCGCTGTCGAATTGGCAAAGATGTTCACGCCGCCGCCTTGCAGCTTCGTCAAGTGCGGAGCTACGGTGGACGGTGAACCGACGAGGATGCCGGGCGCGTCGTTCGAGTAACTGGCCACGAAGGCGTTCGATACCGTTGACCACGGATCGCCGGTGTGCCAGATCATTAGGCCGCTCAGATCCCACTGGCCAACCAGGTCATTCGCCCAGGTGGGCAGGGTATTTGCAAACATCCGCCCCTTGCCGAACGGCAACTGATAGGTGCCATCCGCCGTGATGTAATGCCGGATGTCGAAGTCCGAACTGGCGCGGCACTCGCGCGGCCGGATCACGTCGCAAATCAGGCCGATGCCGCCGATTCCCGTGTCGCCCTGCGAATTGGCGAACGAGGAGGTGTTATCGATCGAGTGCGACCAGGTGTAGTTGAAGTCGAACGAAACGCCGTGGGAAAGGTTCTTGTTGAGGGTGAGCAACATTCCGTGATACGTCGAAAATCCCAGGTTGGAATAGAAGGTATTCTCCGAGAACTGTGCGGCCGAACCCATGTTGAGCGGTGCGCCGTTGGCGGCAAGGTACTGCACCGTGTCCCCGAAGTCGCCGCGGTAGACAAACGGTCCAAAGCCCGCCACCAGGGACTGCGTGAAACCTGCGCCCATCATGTCTTCAAAGAAGGGCTCCGCCGTGACGGTCGTCGAGGTGGCTCCGGCGCGGAGCTGTTTGGTCAGATCGCCCATGGCTTCGGCGAGGGTCTGAGTGGATTTGCCGGTGTTATCCGGAAAGTCGAGAACCTGGTTGACATCGGCCTGACCGATCAGCCGCCGGCCCAGATGGCCGACGTAGTTGACCTTCAGGACCATGTCCCAGGGCAACTGGCGCTGCACGCCAAAGTTGAAGTTGATGTTATACGGCGTTTTCAAGGCCGGATCGATGGTCGCGTTGAAGGCCGAGCCCAGGGCGAGACCGCAGGGGCTGAAGCCAACGCCGGCGCAGGCCGCGGCGCTCGTGAAAGGCTCATACGGCGCCGTCGGGGTCGCGGGAGCAATGATGCCGGCTACATTCGAGAGGTCGTTGGCGCCATCCAGACGCGGGCCCTTGGCGACGGAGTCGTAGGGATCGCCTGAAATGCCCTGCGGCAGCGGAAGGGGCTGCTGGAAGAGGTACGAGTCCGCGTCCTGAATGCTCTGAATCGCCGTAATCACGGTACGGTCGTAGGTGATTCCCGCGCCGCCGTTGATGACCAGTTTCCTGTCGAAGCTCGGATTCCAGGCAAAGCCGAGGTGCGGAGCCAGAAGCCTGTACTCCGGCGGGAAAAGGCCCATGGCGCTGGATCCATTGCCCTTGCCGCCCAGATAATAGGCGATCAACGGAACCGCTTGCGGACCGGTTTGCCCCAGATCGCTCTGTTGCACGCGAGCCTGCATGTAGTCACTGAAGCTATAGGGCTCCACGCTCTCCAGGCCGCGCGTCTCGTAGGGAACCGTGAAATACTGATAGCCCAAACCATAGTTGATCGTCAGTGCGGGCGTAACCTTCCAGGTGTCCTCGAAATAAAGCTGGGTCTGGTAGCTGCGGTAGTAGCGCTGATCGCCGGTCAACTGCTTCAGCGGATTGCCGTTTTTATCGTAGTTGAAGACGGAGGAGACCTCGCCCACGCGCGCCAGCATATAGGTAAAGGCCTGATCCCAGTCATACTCGGCAAGGTTGCCCTCGCTGCCCGATGTTTGGATGTCCGTGGGACGAAGCGTGGCCGAGGCGGGCAAGGAAGAATTGCCCTTTTGGCAGGCGCCTGGCGTAGGTCCGCACAGACTCAGGGTTTGGCCGCCCATACCCAGTTCGGTCGTATTGATGTCCGTGATCGTCGTGTTGTGCGCCAGGATGTCCTTGAAGCTGCCGCCAAACGCGAAGCTGTGGCGGCCGACCGTCCAGCTAAAGTCGTCGCGCAGCACGGGAACGGGCACACGGTGCGCGTTGCCACCCGGGGCCAGATACATGGAGGAGGCCAGAGCCGGTCCGGTGCCGTCGGCAAAGGTAAAGAACGTGGTTCCGTTCGGATTCCAGGTGGAACTGGACGGGTTCCATTCGACCATCTGGGAGATTTTCTCCACAGCCTCGCCCAAAATCAGGCGATTGGTCTTGTTCTGGCCAATGATCCAGGTATGTCCCACCACGAAGTTATACGAACGATCGCTGTACGGATCCGTCATCGGATCGCCGGGAAACTCATTTGGTGTGTTCACGGTGTCTTCGCGAACGAATGCAAACTTGGCGAAGAGTTTCATCGATGGGTTCAGGTTGACGTCGACCCTGCCGATATAGTTCGTCGCCATGTCGTTGTCGGGAGCATTGAAGGCCAAGCCACCCGAGTTGACGCCATCGCCGCTGTTGCTATTGTTCGACAGCGGGAAACGATTGGTGAAGGCGGTCATCCAGGTGGCGTCCACGCCCTTGCCGGCCGGATCCATCGCCATGACTTGCGCCGGCGTCATGGACTTCGTATCGCCCGCCGCATCGTAGATGTAGTTGATCGTGCCCTGGCCGCCATTGGTGTCGCTGCGCAGGTTTTCCAGAGGCACGGTTCTCTGCTGCAAGGACGACCGGACGATGCGGTTATCGTTGAAGTCAAAGAAGAAGAAGGCCTTGTCTTTGCCGTTGAAAAAATGAGGAACCATGATTGGTCCGCCGATGTTGCCGCCAAACTGGTTCTGGATGAGATGATTGCGGGGAACCGCGGGAGTGGCGTTATTGCTGAACCAGCTGTTGGCCACAAACGAGGTATTGCGGTTGTACTCGTTCAAGTTGCCATGAAACTGGTTGGTGCCGCCCTTGGTGACCAAGCTGAACTGGCCGCCGCTGCCAGGGCCGCTATCGGCCCCGCCGCCGGCCACGCTGCCGCTAAACTGATCCAGCGAATCCACCGGCGCTCCACCTACGATGGTCTGGGTGCGAATGCCTTCGGCGATGCCATTTGGGCTGCCGTTATAGCCCACACCGCCCGTGGCGAGGTCGTTTACGTCCAGTCCATCCAGCGTGACATCGTTCTGGTCCACGCGCGAACCCGCGACCGAGCCGGTATCGGTGACGCCGGCTTGCATTTCGAAGAGCGCGGTTGGCGTATTTCTTTGCTGCACAGGCAGAGAATTCAGCGCATGGACGTCAATGTTGTTGCCGACCGTCGCGTCGGAGGTGTCGAGAGTGACCTCGGAATTGGAGGCCGACACGTGAATCTCTTCGTGCGCGCCGACCGAGAGCGTTGCGTTCTGGGTTCGGGTGTTAGCCACAATCAGGTAGATGTCTCGGACAACCACCGTCGAAAAGCCTTTGGCCGAGAAAGAGGCCTGATAGCCGGCCCCCGGAGGCACTTCCGTAAAACGGTAGGTACCGATTGCATTCGTAACCTGCGTCAACTTCACGCCTGTCGACTTGTTCGTCAGCGTGACGACTACGCCCGGCACCACGGCGCCGGTCTGGTCCGATACCGTTCCAGTCATGCTCGCCGTAGTTTGCCCGTAGCTGGCCGGCGCTGCCGCCAGCACCAAGACCGCGAACAAGGAGCTGAGGAGCGCCATTACACCCTTCGCACCTAAAAATCGCATCGAAAATCCTCCGAGGTTATTTTCTGTTTCGCAGGGGCCGGGGGTGAGAACCTTTGCGATCCAGGTTGTGCGTTGTCCGATGGCTTGCCGGGGAAAAGTCCACAAGTCCGAATTCCGCAAGTTCATAGATTTTCCGCCCTGCACATCCACGCGAGACCAAGGCCGAGTGGTGTGACCTCCGCGTACAACCGCGAATGGCTCCTCTGATTGCAATCGGTGTGCCATTTGTGAATGCCGTCTTAAAGTTTTAAGTTGTTCAAATTACGGGCAATGAGCCTGGAGCAACCCGCATCGCTCTCCTACGCATACGGATTTTCGTAGATTTTAATTTTCAAATTGCAAAAAAACGGATAACCGAAAAGAATCTTCCCTACTTCGGTGAGCATTTCGGCTGGAGGTGGGCGCAATGCGACAGCTTGTCTCAGTGGGCAGGCGGGAAGGACGCGCAGGATTGCCTCTGGGCCATCCGTCCGGTCGCCGGGAAGGACGGACCAAGAGCGAAGGGCGACACCGGTCAGGCGTGAGGGCGCAAGGGGCGCGGAGGGGGTGTGCGCTCCCGGATCAGCGGCTTTTCTTCATGCCGTGGCCTGCCAGCAGGCCTTCGAGTTCCTGCTTGAACTCGTTCACATCCTTGAAGTCGCGGTAGACCGAGGCAAAGCGGATGTAGGCAACCGTGTCGAGGCCCTTGAGCCGCTGCATGATGAGCTCGCCGATCTCGGCCGTGGTGCGTTCGCGCTCGGGCGCGTCGACCAGGTAGCCCTCGGCGGCGTCAACGATGGCTTCGAGCTGGCCCGAGGAGACGGGCCGCTTTTCACAGGCGCGCAGCAGGCCGCTGAGAATCTTCTGCCGGTCGAAGCGCTCGCGGCGGCCGTCCTTTTTGACGACCATGTACGGAATCTCGTCGATGCGCTCGTAGGTGGTGAAGCGCCGCAGGCACTGCTCGCATTCGCGCCGTCGCCGGATGGAGTCGGCTTCCTTGCTTTCGCGCGAGTCCACGACGCGATCCTGCCCGAAACCACAATAAGGACACTTCATCTCAAGGGCGATTCTACGGCATCGCGCCGGGAGTTGGCGCGGGCGGTTCCGGCCAAAGATGCCGATCCGACAGGAAGAGCGCAATCCCCGGCGATGGTCCTCTGCCCTTGCCCCTGTACAATCGGGCTTGTGAATACGCCTTTTGAAATCGGTCCGGTCGAGGTGGGCGCGGGGCGGCTGTTTCTCATCGCCGGTCCCTGCGTCCTCGAGTCCGAAGCCCATGCCCGCCGCATGGCCGAGGCGATTCAACGCATCACGGCCGATCTCGGCATTCCCTACCTCTTCAAGGCCAGCTACGACAAGGCCAACCGCACCAGCGTGAAGAGCTTTCGCGGTCCGGGCCTCCAGGAGGGTGTGCGCATCCTGAGCCGCATCGCCCGGGACACAGGCCTGCCGGTGCTCACCGACGTACACGAGCCCGCGCACTGCGAGGCGGCCGCCGAGGCCGTGGACGTGCTGCAGATTCCCGCGTTTCTTTGTCGGCAGACCGACCTGCTGGTGGCCGCCGGCCGCACGGGCCGGGCCGTCAACATCAAGAAAGGCCAGTTCGTGGCGCCATGGGATATGAGCCACGGCGTTGAAAAAGTTCGCTCTACGGATAACGAGCGCGTCTTCCTCACCGAGCGCGGATCGAGCTTCGGCTACAACAATCTGGTCGTCGATTTCCGCGCGCTGGCGATCATGCGTCGGCTGGCTCCGGTGGTCTTCGACGGCACGCACTCGGTGCAGCAGCCCTCGGCGGCGGGCGGCGTCAGCGGCGGCCAGCCTGAGTTCATTCCCGTGCTGGCGCGCGCGGCCGTGGCCGCCGGCATCGACGGCCTCTTCCTCGAAGTACACGACGACCCGCCGAACGCCAAATCCGACGGGGCCAACGCCCTCGACCTCAAGCTCCTCAAGCCCCTGCTTGAAACCTTGCTGGCGATTCATGCCGCTGCCGGGCAGTGAGGGCGCAAGGCGGGCGGCGCGTGGCCGTGACGACGGCGAAACCTCCCGCAAGAAGCGCGAGAGTCCGGATTTGGCCTTCATTCCGGCGCTGAAAAGCCACTTGCAACGTTCAATTTCAGAGCATCTACCAGAAAAAGAAGATCCCTCATGGGCGAAAGCCCCATTCATTCCAAGCGTTTTACGGCACGACTCAAGTCGTGCCCTTTCAAAACCGCGACTCAGCGATGAATGTTGCATGGGTCTCCGCCGTATGCGCATTTTGCAGGGAACAACGGATGCCCTCGCGAACGTAATTGACTTGCAGAAGAATGCGCGCATGGCAAGGATGCCAGGCGCGAAGATCGACATCCGCCTCCTGTAGAATCCTGCCAGGATGGCCCGGATGGCGTCGGGGCAGGCAATCTTCCTCAGGATGCAAGCGATGCTTCAGCGAGTACGGCGATTCTGGCTGCGCGTGTCCAACGGTTTGGCGATGGGAGAGCTGTGGAAGCAGTTCGAGGCCGACGTGCGCCTGAGCTGCCGGCTCTACTCGCAGGAGGTGGACAGCACGCGCCGGCCAGGCGCCGGCCGGGTGCGGCACTTTTTCCGCATGGTTCGGCTGTTCTTCTGGGCCGTTGTGGACAAGCTGACTCCGGCCCGGCGCATCCTGCTGCTGGCTGCGCTGATTCTGATCTCAATCAACATCAACATCCACTGGGGAGGCGGCGAGGCCCACGAGAGCGTGACCTTTTACATCGGTCCGCTTTCGGGGCGCACCTGGGGCGAGCTGCTGCTGCTGACCGTGCTGGTGCTGGAAGTGACCGATCGCGTGGTGATGAAGCGCGATCTGCAGATCGCCAAGGAGATTCAGAGCTGGCTGTTGCCGCCGTCGCCGCCCTCGGTCCCGGGACTGGAGATCGCTTTTGCGACCAAACCGGCCAACACCGTGGCTGGTGACTATTACGACGTTTTTCCCCGGCCGGGATCGAGCGCACCGGGCGGCGCATACCTGATTGCGATCGCCGACGTGGCCGGTAAAAGCGTGCCCGCGGCCATGCTGATGGCCACCTACCAGGCCAGCCTGAAGACTCTGGCCGCTACGGCCAATTCGCTTGCCGAACTGGCCGCCAGCATGAACCATTACGCCTGCAGCAACAGCCAGAACGGCCGCCGCTTCACGACGACCTTCCTGGCCGAGTACGATGGCGCATCGCGACAGCTCACTTACGTCAACGCCGGGCATAACCCGCCCATGCTGATCCGCAAAAACGGTTCGCTCGAACGACTGACCGAGGGCGGACTTCCGCTGGGGATCCTTGCAGAGACGCAGTATGCCGCGGGCGCGGCCACGCTGGCCAGCGGCGACTGGCTGGCGCTGTTCACCGACGGCGTGACCGAAGCCGAAAATACCGCGGCCGACGAGTACTCCGAAGCGCGACTGATGACGGCGCTCTTCGCCCAGGTCAACGCCACTCCGCAGACGGCGCTCAAGGCGATCCTGATGGACATCGACCGCTTTGCGGGCGCAGCTCCGCAGCATGACGACATTACGCTGATGCTGTTGAAGGCCAGCGATCCATCCTGCGCGTCTGCTTAGAGCCTCGCTTGCTCCAGCGGTTGCCGAACTACTCAACCGAAGAGGCTTCGGCAGCGCGGAAAGAGATGGCGCGCCGCGATGCGAGGCCCATGGGCCGGATCAAGAGTGTCCCGTTCCGCCGACGGTCATTTTGTCGAGCTTGATGGTGGGCAGGCCGACGCCGACCGGAACGCTCTGGCCGTCCTTGCCGCAGGTGCCGATGCCCTCGTCGAGCTTGAGGTCGTGGCCCACCATCGAGACGTACTTGAGCGCCTCGGGGCCGTTGCCGATGAGCGTGGCGTCGCGCACCGGAGCCGTGATTTTGCCGTCCTCGATCAGGTAGGCCTCCGAGGCCGAAAAGACGAACTTGCCGTTGGTGATGTCCACCTGGCCGCCGCCGAAGTTGACCGCGTAGAGGCCGCGCCGGACGCTGCGCAGGATCTCTGCGGGATCGTCCTCGCCGGCCAGCATGTACGTGTTCGTCATGCGCGGCATGGGGATCGACTGGTAGCTTTCGCGCCGGCCCGATCCGGTGTTGGCTATGCCCATCAGCCGCGCCGAGAGTTTGTCGGAAAGATAGCCGCGCAGCACGCCGTTTTCGATCAGCACCGTTTCCTGCGTGGCCGTTCCCTCGTCGTCCACGTTGAGCGAGCCGCGCCGTCCGGCGAGGGTTCCGTTGTCGACGACGGTCACCTTCGAGCTGGCGACCCTCTGGCCGATCAATCCCGTGAAGGCCGAGGCGCCCTTGCGGTTAAAGTCGGCTTCGAGACCGTGGCCGACGGCCTCGTGCAGCAGAATTCCCGGCCAGCCCGGCCCGAGCACCACTTCCATCTCGCCGGCAGGGGCCGGCACGGCGGCCAGTTGCAGAATCGCGCCGCGCGCGGCCTCTTCGGCCAGTTTTTCCGGGCTTTTGGAGCCGTTGAACTGCTCGATTCCCGCGCGCCCGCCGCCGCCGGCCGAGCCTTTGGTGGTCGTCGCGCCGTCCCTGGCGAGGACAAAAACATTCAGCCGGCAGAGCGGCTGCGTGTCGCTGGCGTAAGCGCCATCGGAGGCGACGACGAGAATGCGCCGAAGCTGCTCGCTATAGCTGGCGCGCACCTGCGTCACGCGGTTGTCAAAGGCTCGCGCCGCGCGATCGGCGCGCAGAATCAGTTCGAGCCGGGCGGCGAGATCCGGATTGTAGCCCTCGGGCGGGACTGGGTAGAGATCGGCCGTCGGCCTCGCAACGAAGCCCGCGACCGGCTGCCGGGATGGCCCCGAAGCGATCAGCGCCGCCGTGCGCGCCGCGTGCAGCAGCCGTTCGGGGCTGAGATTGTCCGTATAGGCGTAGCCGGTGCGTTCGCCGCTCACGACGCGAACGCCGCAACCGGCGCTTGTGCCCTGGCTGGCCGACTTGACGATCTGTTCGTCCACGCCGAGCGAGGTGGCCGCCACCGATTCGAAGTAGAGATCGGCGTAGTCGCCGCCAGCGCTGAGCGCCTCGCCGAGGCAGCGTTCCAGCAGCCGCTCGGTCAGGCCGAATTTCTCGAAAAAATAGCGCCGATGGCTGGAAGCGGGGGAAGTTTCTGGCGGCATCATCGTATCTTCAGTGTACGCCGGACGAATTGGGACGAAGAAACGTCGCCGTCGGCACGTTACCTTTCTCGATACGCGCGGACCCCGCCGGCTATCGCCGCGGAACCGCCGCGTGGTACGATTCGCTTGATGCAGAAGATGCTTGCCATCGCGTTGCTGGCGACGATCTTTGTCGCTCCGGCCTGGGCCGGCATCTTTCATCATCATCCCAAGCCGAGTTATCGCGCCAACTCGCGCCCGACAGCTCCCCATTTTGCGCACCCGCACGGCCACAACAATCTGCCCAAAGAACATCAGCCAAAGAATCTACCGCACGTACACCAGCCAAAGAACCTACCCCGTTCGCATCAACCAAACAAACTGCCTCGCTCCCATCAGCCGAATCACTTGCGCCATCATCCCCATCCATAAAATTGGAATTTCGCGCCGCTTTCCGGCAGCAAATCGCAGCCGCGGCACGAATTTTCTCCCGATCCGGTTTTGCTCCGCACGCAAGCCGTGCTAAGGTTCTTTTCATGACCGATCCGGACGATCTTCGCTATCCTATCGGGCGTTTCCGGCCGCTGGCCGCGATACTGCCCGGTGTGCGCGCAGCACATATCGAAACGCTGCGTCTGCTGCCTGAGCGGCTGTGCGATGCAGTCGCCGGCCTCAATGACGCTCAGCTCGACACGCCCTATCGCCAGGATGGCTGGAGCCTGCGCCAGGTGGTGCATCACCTGGCCGACAGCCACGTAAATGCGTATATCCGCTTCAAGCTGGCGCTCACCGAGGACTGGCCCACGATCAAGCCATACGACGAAGCCGCCTGGGCGCAGCTGCCGGATGCGCAGTTGCCGATCGAAGACTCGCTGCGGTTCGTCGATGCGCTGCACGCGCGGTGGGTGAGCCTGCTGCGGGCGATGAGCGAGGATGATTTCCAGAAAGGATTTACGCATCCCGAGCGTGGTCGCATGACGCTGACCCTGAATCTGTCGATTTACGAGTGGCACGCGCGGCATCACGTCGCACAGATTACCGGCCTGCGCCAGCGCATGGGCTGGTAAGAGGGCGCGATGCCGCCGAGTTCATCACCGGCGCGACGCAAGAGCGCTGCGGAAGAACCGGGCGCGGAGGCCGCCGCGCCCGCGCATCTGGCCGCGTCGATCGCGCAGTTCCTGGCCGCGCATCCGGCCGCGGCTTTCCTTGAGGATGGCCGCGTGCTTTTTGAGATGCGCGCCACGCGCTGCTCGGTCGAGGAGTCGCACGGGCGCTGCCTGCTTCAGCTCTGGAGCGAGGAACGCAATCTGGTCCGCACCATCGTCGACGTAAAGCCGCGTGCGCAGTCATTGCGCCTGGTCACGCGCAAAATGGGCGCAACGCGGCCGCAGTTTCTCGAACTGATCGCATCGAGCGAACGGCGTACGCCCACCACGCGCGACACCGCGCGACGCAACTATCTGCGGCTGCTCGAACGCGCGCTGGCGCGGCATTTCCTCGGCGCGAAGATCGATGGGCTGCGCACTGCGATGGACCTCGAACACAGCTTCGGCCCCGCCTATGTGCGCGGCCGGCTGCTGCAAGGTTCGGCCGCCGACGCCGTGATTGGCGTGGGCGCGGCTGAGTCCGCGGCGATGGTCGATGGCGTGCTCACGCTCGGCATCCTCTGGCTGGATTATTGCCGTCAACACGCCGATGCGCGCCATCATTTCAGCGGCTTGAAGATTGTTGTCCCGGCTGGCTCCTGGCGCGTGACGGCCGAACGCATGACCGGACTGAACCACGCCGCCGCGAACTTTGAATTGTACGCACTCGACGAGCGCAGTGAAGAACTGGAACCGATCGATTTTCGCGACCTCGGCAATCTCGAATCGCGGCTGATCCACGCCTATTCGCCCGCATCCGCGCTGGAACGCTGCCGGGCCGGGATCGACCGGCTGCTCGCGCTGGCGCCCGAAGCCGCGCGCGAACTCGTGGATCTGCGTATCTACTCCGGCACCGAAGTCGGCCTTCTGCTGCACTAGCTCAAATTT
>JAJYFB010000100.1 GCA_021785495.1 Acidobacteriota bacterium
CAGCATGATCGTGCGCGGCACCGTCGATCCCGAGGCCAAGCCCGTGCCCTCGCGCGATGACGTGATGCTGACGCCGGACACGGTGCGCGTGCTCGACCGCAAACAGTTGGATACGGCCGGCCCCATGGCCGGCGGCGCGCAGATGATCCAGTCCACGCCGGGCGCCAACGTGGTCGGCTACGGCGAGACCGGAGCCACCAAGTACACGGTGCTTCTGAACGGACTGCAACAGGGATGGGCTGGCGAGAACACGGGATTCATCGGCACCGGTTCGCTGGGCGTCACCTTCGACGGCATTCCGGTCTCCGATCTCGCCACGGGCCTCTGGCAGTCGGCCACCATGCCGCAAAATCTGGTCATGCAGAATCTGGAGGTCACCTACGGTCCCGGCCAGCCGATGAACCGCTGGTATAACGACGTGGGCGGATCGATCGAGTTCACGCCGATTCAGCCCACGGTGGATCATCACCTGACGATGGCCATCAGCGACGGCCCCTACGGCCAGCAGAACTTCGCTTTCGTGGGCAACACCGGCCAGTTCCACGGCTGGTCCACGGTCGTGGGCGGCGGCCTCGGACGCGGCGACGACTTCCGCCCCGCGCCGGATGGTTTTGGCAACCCCGCGCAGGACGGTTCGGTCTTCGGCAAGACCCTCAAGGATTTCTCGGCCGGCAGCTTCACCTTCGGCGCCTTCTACGCCAAGTCCGGCGGCTATCGCGCGCAGGTCATTCCCACCACCGACGTGGGCCTGATCGAGCCGGGCACCAACCTGAGCTACAGCCAGGCGACCAGCGGCTTTTATAGCTCGCTGCCCTACGCCGATTACAACAAATACGACACCAACGAGATGTTCCTCGCCTACATGCGCGAAAACATCTTCCTCACGCACGCCCTGGTTCTGCAAAATTCCACGTTTTTCAACCACATTCGCCGCTTCCATCGCCGCAACGAAGACACGCTCAATCTGGGCAACCAGGTGAACGAGTGGAACAATCCGCACAGCGACATGCTTGGCGACCAGGCGGATCTCTCCATCGTGCTGCCCTTCAACACCGTTCACTTTGGCGGCTACGTAATGCACGAGCGCTACAACACGCGCAACCTCTTCTACGATCCGGCCAATGGCGGCAGCGGCCGAACCGAAACCGTGAGCGCAGGCGCCAAGTTCCGCGACGGTTACTTCAACGAAGACAACGCGGTCTTTTACGCGCAAGACGACTTCCATCCCATCGCCCGCGTTCACATCATTCCCGGCCTGCGCGTGAATGGCTACGGCACCGACTACACCAACGAAGCCTATCGCGATTTCAAGTTCCTTCCGGGCGTGACGCCCTCCACGCACTGCGCGATGTACGAGAACGCGAATTCCGACCCGTTCCAGAACATCTTCGGCAGCCCAACCAACGCCAAGGATCAGGGCTCGATGTGCGGCGAACGCGCCAGCAGCGCGGCGGTCGAACCTTCGATCGACGCCTCGGTGACGCCGCTCGACTGGCTGACCATCTACGGCGGCTATGACATTACCTATCGCGCGCCGCTGCTTGGCGGCGGCGGCGGCATGTTCCAGTCGGTCAGCCCCGCCTATTACATGCTCTCCGAAAGCAAATACGCGCAATTCGGCGGCAAGGTCCACTTCACGCACGCCCCGGCGCTGGGCAACTTCATCGCCGGCATCGATTACTTCCACGACGATTACACCAACCAGGAGATCGACTACACGACGGCGAACGGCAACTCCGGAACCGACGGCGGCGACTCGGCCTACAAGGGCGTGGACATCTTCTTCGATGCCGACCCGACGAGCAACATTCATTTCTTCCTGAACTTCGCCGGTGAGGCGGCGAACTTCTCGACCTATGTTCTGGGCGGCACGATCGCGCAGTGCGGTTCGACATCGAGCCCCGCCAACGGATGCACCTTCCTCAACGGTCTGCCTGTTTCGTACGTCCCCGATTACACGCTGAATACCGGCCTTTACTACGGCATCGAGCGCAATCACCACGAGCTGCTCGAACCGCGCTTCTGGATCGAGAGCACCGGCGCGCAGTCGATGTGGAGCAACAATCCCATTGATGCCTACGGCGACGCCGGCCCGGTCAAGCAGAAGGAACCCTCCTACACCACGGCCAACATGTCGATCGTTGCGCCCATCAACTTCATGCGGCAGTCCTTCAACCTTCAGTTGGACATTCTGAACCTGGCCAACTCGCAGTACAACCAGAACGAGTACATTTCGAGCGGCGGCTACTTCAGCGCCCTGAATCCGAACGCCAGCGGCTACATCAACGCCTATCCCGGCGCGCCGCGGGCGATCTACGGCACGATTTCTTACCAGTTCTAACCCTGCGGCGCGCGTCGGCCAACCGCCGGCGCGCGTCGCATCGCCAAGGGCCCCGCGGCAGGCAGTCTGGCTGTCGCGGGGCCCGATTGTTTTTTGCCGCGAGTTCGCCAATCAACGCGCCCAGGTCTGAGCGCTCAGGTTCGGACGACGCTCTCACGGCCGGTTGCGCTTATTGCGCGGCATCGGCGGCCCGGGCGCGCTCGACAAACGCGCGCAGTCTGGCCGGGTCTTTGCGCCCCGGAGAAGCCTCGACGCCGCTGACGGCGTCCACGCCCCAGGGGCGCAGCGTGGCGATGGCTTCGGCGACGTTTTCAGCCGTCAGCCCCCCGGCGGCGACGATGGGCTTGCGGCTCTCCGCGCGCTGAAAGATGGTTTGGCCGGCGAGCTTCCAATCGTAGGTTTGCCCTGTGCCGCCCATGGCCGTGGTGGTGCGCGAATCGACGAGCAGCGCGTCGATGTTGGCGTCGCTGGCGATCGCGTCGAGACGCTCGTCCGCCGCCGGATCGAAATGCAGAACGCGCAGAATGCGCAGCCGCAGGCCGAATCGCGCGCGCAGGCGGGCCGGCAGCGCGGGCGGAGCCTCGAAGTGCAGTTGCACGCCGGTCAGGCCAGCCGCCTCGACCGTGGCCGCAATCTCTTCCAACTCCGCATCGACAAAGACGCCAATCTTCTCGATAGCCTGCGGCAAATGCGCGGTGATGGCCGCAACCTGCGCGGCCGTCACACGGCGCGGGCTGGGCGCAAAGACGAATCCAACCGCGTCGGCCCCGGCCTCGGCGGCCAAGAGCGCATCGGCCAGCGTGGTGTTGCCGCAGATCTTGATCCAGAGAGGCATCGCTCAGGGAACCTGCCGGGCAGGCGCATCGGCCAGAAAAGGATTCAGCGTTCGTACGCCCGTTCCCGCGTAGTCGCGTACGTTGCGCGTCACCACGACGAGATCGTACAACAGTGCAATCGCGGCGACTTGTTTATCGACTTTGTGCTGCTCGTTCATGCCGATCAGAATTCCCCACAGCCTGGCGGATTCAAGATCGAAAGCCAGAATATGCTCTGAAAATTCGACGAGAACGGTTCGGAACCACTTCTCCAACTTCTCAGCCTGGGCAAGATCGCCGCGTTGCCGAAGCCGCTCGATACCACCTTCGATCTCTCCCGTCACTTGAACGGGCACGAAGACCTCATTGTTGGCGCGACGAAAAAACTCGACCACGCCAGGGTCCGCCCTTCGGCCTTTTCGCCGTTCGCTGAGCACGTTCGTATCGACGAGATACATGCTCAGAATCGGTGAAACTGAAAGTCTGCGTCTTCGCCCACATTCGGCATTGCAGCCAAAACTTCGGCGATGGATCGCCTGCGTGGCCTGCGCAGGGCGGCTTCCAGGATGGCGCGATGCTCAGCCTCGGCGCTGCGGCCGTTGCGCGTAGCGAGAGCTTTCAATGCGTTTACAATCTCGGGATGCACGTTGCGGACAATCAGATTGGTCGCCATGGGCACCTCCATCCTGCGGCTGAGCCGATTGCAGTGTACCGCTTCCGTGCAATCATTGCAATCATAGCGGCCTGGCAGGCGCATCGGCCAGCAGAGCGGCCAGCGACTGGCCGGGATCGGGCTGGCGCATGAGGCTTTCGCCGATGAGAAAGGCGTCGAAACCGGCCTGGCGCAGGCGGGCGAGGTCGTCGCGCGTGCGGATGCCGCTCTCGGCGACGCGCACGGCGCTTGTCGGGATCTGTTCCGCCAGCGCGAGCGAGGTTTCCAGGCGCACCTCGAAGGATTTGAGATCGCGGTTATTGACGCCGATGGCGAGCGCGCCTGCATCGGCCAATGCGGCGACGCCTGAGTCAAGCACCGCGGCAAGTTCTTCGGCTGTATGCACCTCGACGAGCACATCGAGGCCATGACCGCGTGCGGCCTCGGCCAGGCGGCGCAGTTCCGCGCCTTCGAGCGCGGCGGCGATCAGCAGGATGGCGTCGGCCCGGTGGGCGCGCGCTTCGACGATTTGGTACTCGTCCACCATGAAATCCTTGCGCAGGCACGGCAGCGGCGCGGCGGCCGAGGCCAGTTCCAGATTGCGCAGGCTGCCTTGAAAATACGGCTCGTCGGTGAGCACCGAAAGCGCGGCGGCTCCGCCTGCGCGATAGCGGCGCGCCAGCCACTCAGGATCGAAATCGGCGCGGATCAACCCCTTCGAGGGCGATGCCTTCTTGATCTCGGCGATCACGGCCGGCCTGCTCGCGGCCTGGCGGCGCAGGGCCGCAGCCCATCCGCGCGGCCGGTGCGCTGCGGCGCGGCGCTCCAGATCGGCCAGAGGCGCGGCCGCCTTCGCGGCGGCGACCGTCGAGCGCGTCGTGGCCAGAATCGTGGAGAGAAAAGTTTCGTTGCGCGTCGTCATCGTTGTACGCAAAGTATACGGGGCGATCCGCTTGGCCTCGAATCGTCTCCGTCTCAAGGTCCAGCGGAATCCCCTGGATTTGCCCGCGAAGGACCGCCCAATCGTTCCCGCTCGCGCCTCACCCGGAAAATCCTGGAGATCGCAAGATCTCCGGGATTTTTCCGGGTTCTGAGGGAGAGTTACGCCTTGGCCGACGTCAGCGCGCCCAGGTCGGCGGCCATCTTTTCGGTCGAGAAGGCCTCAATGACATCGCCCTGCTTCAGATCGCCAAAGTTGGCGATGCCGATGCCGCACTCCATACCGCTGGTAACCTCGCGCGCGTCGTCCTTGAAGCGCTTGAGCGATCCGATCTTGCCCTTGAAGACCGGCTCGCCGCCGCGCAGGACGCGCACATCGGCATCGCGGCGGAGAACGCCGTCGCGCACCGAGCAGCCGGCGATGGTTCCCACCTTCGGAATGCGGAAGATGTTCAAGACCTCGGCGCGGCCCATGTAATTTTCCTTGAAGACCGGTTCGAGCAGGCCCATCATGGCCAGGCGAATCTCGTCCTGCAGCTCGTAGATGATCGAGTGCAGGCGGATTTCCACGTTCTCCTGCGCGGCCAGTTCCGCGGCCTTGCGCTCGGGGCGCACGTTGAAGCCGATGATGATGGCGTTCGAGGCCGTGGCCAGCAGAACGTCGCTCTCGGTGATCGAGCCGACGCCCGAGTGCAGCACCTTGACGCGCACCTTTTCGGTGGACATGCGCACCAGCGAGTCGGCCAGCACCTCGACCGAGCCGGACACGTCGCCCTTGATGATCAGGGCCAGATCCTTCACACCCGATTGCTTGATCTGTTCCGACAGCGCCTCCAGCGAGACGCGCGAGCTCTTGGCGAGCTGCGCCTCGCGCTCCTTCATCTTGCGGTACTGCGCGATGGACTTGGCCTTGTCGCGATCGGCGACCACCAGGAAGGTATCGCCGGAGTCGGGCAGCGATTCCAGACCGAGAACTTCAACCGGCGTCGAGGGACCGGCCTCTTCGAGCGAACGGCCGCGGTCATCAAACAGAGCGCGCACCTTGCCGAAGGTGTTGCCGACAATGTAGCTGTCGTTGAGGCGCAGGGTTCCATCCTGCACCAGGACGGTGGCCACGGCGCCGCGGCCGCGATCGAGCTTGGCTTCGAGGACCGAACCCACGGCCTTGCGGCTGGGCGTGGCCTTCGGGGCCTTGATGTCGCTGACCAGACAGATCATTTCGAGCAGCAGGTCGAGGTTCAGCCGCTTCTTGGCCGAGACCTCGACAAAAACCGTGCTGTCCTGGCTCGATCCGGCCCACTCCTCGGGGATCAGGCCGCGATCGGCAAGCTGTTTCTTGACGCGATCCGGATTGGCTTCGGGCTTGTCGATCTTGTTGACGGCCACAATGATGGGAACCTCGGCGGCCCTGGCGTGATCGATGGCTTCCAGAGTCTGCGGCATCACGCCATCGTCGGCGGCGACGACGATGACGACAATGTCCGTCACCTTGGCGCCGCGGGCGCGCATGCGCGTAAAGGCCTCGTGGCCCGGCGTATCGAGGAAGACGATCTCGCGTCCGTGCGCGGGCGAGCCCTCCTTCGAGAACTTCACCTTGTAGGCGCCGATGTGCTGCGTGATGCCGCCGGCCTCGCCCGCGGCCACGTCGGTTTCGCGAATGGCGTCGAGCAGCGAGGTCTTGCCGTGATCGACGTGGCCCATGACCGTGACAACGGGAGCGCGCGGCGTTTCGACCACATCGATTTTCTCGGTGTCGAGCACATCCTCGATGGCCTGGTTTTCCAGCTCCTCTTCGTAGCTGATGACCTTGGCGGCGGCGCCAAAGCGGGCGGCCACCTCCTTGACCATCTCGGCGTCGAGCGACTGGTTGACGGTGACAAAGACGCCGCTCATCAACAGCGAGGCGATCAGATCCTTGCCGCGGACCTCCAGCTTCTCGGCCAGATCCTTGACGCTGAGGCCTTCGGTGACGACGATCTCGCGGGTAATCGGCAGCGGTTCGTTGCTGTACTGCATGCCGCTATAACGCGGCGGCGGCACAAAGCCCTTCATCGGGCCTTCTTTGGTCTTCGGGTACTGCTGCTGACCGCGTCCGCGTCCGCGCGAGGGAGCCCGCTGCGGGCGCTGGTTTTCGGGCGGCGGCGCTGCGCCCATGCCGGGCCGCGGGCCGAAGCCGGGGCGCGCACCGAAGCCCGGACGCTGGCCAAAACCAGGACGTCCGCCCGGAGCGCCCGGTTGAAATCCTCCCGGCGTGGTGCGGGTGGGATGCTTGGGCCGCGGGCCGCCGGCATACGAGCCCGGAGCACCGGGGCCGCGTTGTCCCGGTCCGCCCGGTCCGCCCATTCCACCGGGGCCACCGGTGGGACGGCGATCGAAGATTGGCTTGCCGCGTTGAATGCCGCCGGGCGCGGCCGGTGGAATGCCCGTGGGAATCGAGGCCTTGTAGACCGGGCGCGGTCCGGTCTGCGGCATCACCATGCGGCGCACCGGAGCCGCGGGCTTGGCGGGTGCGGTGACCGGCGGATGCGCAGCCGGAGCCGCGGGCACGGCGGCCGCCGGTTCGACAGCCTGTGCGGCCGGAGCCGGAACGGCGGCGGAAACTTCAGCGGCCACCGGGGCGCTCCCGGACGCAACGGGCTCCTGCGCAGCGGCGGCCGCGGGCGTTTCCGGAGCGGCCGGAGACTTGGCGGCCGCATGTTTTTCTTCGTGCGCCGCCGGAGTTCCCTGCGGCCTGGCGACGACGGGAGCAGCCGTGGAGGGAGCAACAACCACAACCGGCCGCGGCGCGGCGGCGACGGGAGATTTCCCGCCTTCATGCGCCGATTTTTCCGTCGGGACGGCCACGGGAGACTTGGCGGCCACCGCGCCCACAGGCGGCTTGGCCACGACGGCCCCTGCCGGAGGACGGCTGGCGATTGCCGGATGCACCGGCGGCGGTGCGATGATCGGCGGCGCCTGGCGCGGCTGCGGCACGATCTTGCGCGGAGCCGGACGCTCGGGCGCTGCGGCCACGGGCGGGGCGGCCGGAGGAACGGCGGCGGCGGCGCGAACCACGGACTTGGCCATTGGCGCTGCCGGTTCGGCTGGCTTTGCCGGAACCCGCACAGGACGCGCCTCGTCCTCTTCTTCCTTTTTCTTGGCCAGAATGGCCTTCAGCACGTCGCCGGGCTTGGAGATGTGCGAAAGGTCGATCTTCGGAACGATCGACTGCGCGCCGGGACGGGCGGACGTCGAAGACACGCCGCTGCGCGACTCTCCTGAAAAGTGCGCACGAACCTTGTCGGCCTCGTCGGACTCAAGCGAGCTGGAGTGGGTTTTGCCGCTCACAACCCCCAGCGCGGGAAGAATGTCGAGAATCGCGCGAGACTTGACTTCCAGTTCTTTCGCGAGATCGTTGATACGAACCTTACTCATCCGCCTCTTTTCGATTCAGTGCCGCCAAACTGCCTCTCAGTGGCTCATAGCTACCTCGTGGCCCTGGCCGCGTTTCCTTGCGTTCGCCTGTACTTGGCTGGAGAACGTGCGCATTTTACGCGCCGGTCTCTTCAACCGCCGGATTCTCGCTTGTCTGTTCCTCTGCCGCATTGGCCGTTTCCGCAGCTTCCACCGGGGCCGGTTCTTCGGCCTGCGTTCCGGCCGCCTCCGCTTCGCCGGTCTCCGCCGCAATGGTTTGCGCAACGGTTTGCGCTTCGGCGGATTCGATGGCAGCCGCTTCGCCCTCTTCAAACTGGCCGAAGTAATGCCGCACGGCCACGGAGATCTTTTCGAGGGTCTTTTCGCCGATGCCCGGAATCTCTTCGAGCTGCTCGGGCGTCATGTCGGCCAAAGCCTCGACCGTGGTCACGCCGGCGGCCACCAGCTTCTGGAGGATGCTCTCGCCCAGCTCGGTCACCTGCTCGATCGGCGTGGAGGGCGCACCCGACAGCGCCTGCATCTGCTGCTCGACCTCCTGGCGCTTCTCCTCTTCGCTCTTGATGTCGATCTTCCAGCCGAGGAGCTTGGCCGCCAGGCGCACGTTCTGGCCCTTCTTGCCGATGGCCAGCGACAACTGCGTGTCGTCCACAATCACTTCCAGCTGCTTTTCGCCCAGATCGACGATCGAGACGCGGCTCACCTTGGCCGGTTGCAGCGCTTTTTCGGCAAAGGTCGTAATCTCGTCGCTGTACTCGATGATGTCAATCTTTTCGCCGCGCAGCTCGCGGATGATCGACTGCACGCGCATGCCCTTCATGCCCACGCAGGCGCCCACCGGGTCCACATCCTTGTCGCGCGACTGCACGGCGATCTTCGTCCGCTCGCCGGCCTCGCGCGCAATGGCCCTGACGGCCACGGTATTGTCGTAAATCTCGGGAACCTCGGACTGAAAAAGGTTCTGCACCAGCTCCGGCGCGGCCCGGCTGACGATCACCTGCGGCCCCTTGGCCGCGCGATCGACCTTGATCAAGACCACGCGCACGCGCTCGCCCACGGTGAACTGCTCCAGCCGCGACTGCTCGCGTCGGGGACAGCGCGCCTCGGCCTTGCCCAGATCGAAGATCACGTCCTGACCCTCGACGCGCTTGACGGTCGCGTTCAGCACTTCCTTTTCGCGGTGCGCATACTCCTGGAAGACCGTGTCGCGCTCGGCCTCGCGCACCTTCTGGAAGATCACCTGCTTGGCCAGTTGCGCGGCGATGCGGCCGAGCGGCGTGGTGTCGCGATAGATGCGAATCTCGCTGCCCACCTCGGCGCCGGGGGCCAGCTCGTTGGCCTCGGCCAACGTAATCTGGTTCACCGGGTCTTCAATCGGCTCCTCGTCGGCGACCACCGTCTTGTAGATGTAGGCCGTAATCTCGCCGGTCTCTTTGTTCAGCTCCCCGCGCATGTTTTCCTGGGTCTTGTAATATTTGCGTGTAGCCAGGGCAATGGCCTCTTCGACCGCGCCCACAACGATGGCGGGGTCGATGCCCTTCTCCTGGCTCAGAAGCTCGATGGTTTGATATAAAGCGCTGGTGGCCATACTTCCTGCTCTCTCGTTTTGAGGAACCGTGGGACTGAGGGACCAAGGGACCAAGGGAGCATGGGAACCACGAAGAACTCCCTACTTTTCGTTGATGTCCCGTTTCCGATTTTCTTCAACCGTCTGCCCGGTTTGGGCTCTGGTCGACCCAGCCTCTCCGTCCCTGAACTCCTCAATCCTGATGTCTCTCGGTCCCCCGGTCTCCAGGTTCCCTCGTCCCACGGGCTGCTAGTCCCTCAGTCCCTTGGTCCCTAGTCCCTGTCTTTCACATTTCCGGCGCAAGATTGGCCTGCTCGATGTTGCCGAGTTCAATCTCGACCGTTTCCAAACCCGTTTTGCGGCTCTTGCTGTTTTGCTTCATCGCCGCCAGATCGATCCGTATTTTCCCGGCTTTGGACGTGGTCTCATCCACGGCCATCAACCGTCCCTGCCAATGCCGGTTGTTCCGCACCGGCTCAAAGGTGCGCACCTTCACCAGGCAACCGATGAACCGCTCGAACTCATCGGGCCGGTTCAGTTTCCGGTCCAGACCGGGAGAACTGGCTTCGAGCGTGTACGCCTCGCCGGGAACCAGGTCTTCCACATCGAGCAAAACTCCGAAGTCGCGACTGAACGCGGCGCAATCCTCGTGCGTCACGCCGGAGAGCTGCTCGATCGAAAGCTCTCCCGATCGCACTCGCTCGGGAATCTCCTCGCCGCCGCCTGCGGCCGCCGCCTTCAGCCGCGCTCTTCCCTCGGCGTTCTTCTCGATGGTCACGCGCAACGTGCGGTCCTTGGCCGGCCCGGCCAGCTCGACCTCGACCACATCAAGCCCATGCGAAGCGGCCACCCGTTGCGCCGCCTTCCGGATTTCGTCCAGCCTCGCCGCCATTGCGCCTCGCCGCCCTCCAGGCGGCCGAACTCCGGTTTTCCCCGCGTTTTTCGGGGTTTTTCGCGCCAAATTTGCCGCAAATAAAAAGTGGGCTTTCGGCCCACTCATCTCTCCGCCAGCCGGTGCGCACACGGTGAACCGGCGGACAAACGCGTCTGCAAGCTAAGGATACTGCGAAACAGGCGGAAATTCAACCGAAAGCAGAAGAAACGCGAAAAACCCGCTGCCGCGTCCGGAGTTTTCCACCGCCTTGCAACGGGCGGTGGAAAACTCCGGCCCTGCAAGGGAATGCCGCGCGCGACACGATGCGGCATCGGCTTGTTACCCTAAAGTTTCGGAGGATTTCCCGCCATGTCTGCTGCAACTTTGCAGGAATCGGCCGCGCGATCGCTTCACGTCTGGGAGGCTGGCGGCGCGACATCGGCCGAGGCGCTCACGGCCTGGGTGGGCGTGCGCCTGGAGGCTCATGAGGCGGCATTGGCCGCTCTTTTGGCCGTCGAGGGCCAGCGCACGCCGGAGAACTCGCTTCGCCTGT
>JAJYFB010000101.1:0-876 GCA_021785495.1 Acidobacteriota bacterium
CCGGAATTGCCATCTACCGGCTTGATGAACAGTGGAAAACGCAGCCGCACCAAATCATCCTCGCAAAAGTCGCGATCAATATGAAATGAAGGAATCGGAGAAATCCCGTATTCAACGCATCGTTGATTAAACTTCTGTTTGTCTGTGAAAATGGCACACTGCTCCAAAGTCCCGTAGCAAGGCATACCCAAGGCAGCACAAACTTGCTGATAGGGCTCTATCAGTCGATCAGCCACCCCGACAAGAATGCCATCCACACGTTCATCCCTGGCTAGGGCAATCAGGCCGGACACATCCATTCCGTCCACGTCACAGGCCTTGTCGGCGAAGTTCTTAGCGAAGGCGTGGCGGTTGAAGTCGGTAACGATGGTGTAAACACCCAAATCGCGAGCCGTGTTGACAAGTGCGACGGTTTCAGGATTAGCCCCCAAAATCAACAGTTTTCTTCCGCTGAGGTTCATAACGACAGGGTATCGCATTAACAGGTTAGGTCTCAAATCCCGGTCCTTCGGCTAAATTGCGGACCGTCTACATAAGCTAAGCATAATCATGACAATACAGGCGATATGGCGTTTCATCTGATGTGTAGAGGTCTGTAGCAGCCCATCTCCGTCACTCCGATTTTCGACAAAGAGGGGTGAACGCTGACAAACAAGCTTTGCCCAACTGATAGGCCGTGGTATAAATTCCAAAAGCGCGTCAATCTGATATCGTGGGGATGCGCAGAGGATGGGAGTCTTGATGTCATCGGCCAGGCGCACCAGGCTGGTGACGGGGCCCGCTCGGGGCAGCAGCAAAGGCCGATCAAGGTCTTGTCGACGCAGTTGAACGTCTGCGTCACGCCGGGATGGAACTCGAAGTTCACGCCGCCCAGAA
>JAJYFB010000101.1:886-10986 GCA_021785495.1 Acidobacteriota bacterium
TGATCAGGTCCGTTTTACGCGCGAGGGAAAGAGCAGCTCGAAGTTCGTGCGCCAGGAAAATCTCGCCGCCGTCCGCCGCGAACTGAAGAACTGCGAGGCCATGAAGACGCTGGTCGACCGCAGGATCGATCTGGCTACCGAACGATCCAACCTACGCCTGGCCAACAAACGCCCCTGACCCAACGGAGAAGTTGGCACGCTCCAGTGGATTGTCCGCAGTCTTTGGTTTCATTCTCTTGTTTTCCCAGGTCTTGCTCGAAACAGAAAACGGAACTTCGGGATTGGGGATAAACCAATTTACAATTGCGGTATGCTGTTAAAGCCTTCACTGCGGGCTATTCTGCCCCTTTTCGCCTTGCCGCTTCTTTTTGCTGGCCTGCTTCATGCACAGGGGATGGGATCGCCCATCACCGGGCCGCTGCCGCCGGGCGCAAAGTCGCCGAAGTGCGTCAACCGGACGATTCCGCAGATGGACGATGTGACGGCCAAGGCCGGAATCACCTTCACGCACACCTCTTCGCCGGACAAAAAGTATATCGTCGAGTCCATGACCGGCGGCGTCATCCTTCTCGACTACAATCGCGACGGCTGGCCGGACATTTACTTTACGAATGCACCGACCATCGACATGCAGTTGAAGGGACAGACCGTCCTCGGCGCGCTCTACCGTAACAATCATGACGGCACGTTCACCGACGTGACCAAGCAGGCCGTATTGACCACGCCGTGCATAGCGATGGGCGGAGCCGTGGGCGACTACGACAACGACGGCTGGCCGGATCTCTACATCACTTGCATGGGCGGCAACATTCTCTATCACAACAACGGCGACGGCACCTTCACCGACGTTACGGCCAAGGCCGGAGTGCGCGACGGCCGCTGGTCGGCCGGCGCGGCCTTCGGCGATTACGACGGCGACGGCTACGTCGATCTGATGGTGGCCAATTACGTCGATTTCTCGCTGAAAGATATGCCAACCTTCGGCGGCTCATCCTTCTGCAAGTATCGCGGCGTCGAAGTGCAGTGCGGCCCTCGTGGACTGAAGGGCTGGGGCGACGCGCTCTATCATAACAACGGCGACGGCACTTTCACCGACGTTTCCAAGCAGGCCGGCGTCAGCGATCCCAACAGCTATTACGGGCTGGGCGTGATCTGGGCGGATTTCAATAACACGGGCCGTCCAGACATTTACATCGGCAACGACTCCACGCCGAATTTTCTCTATCGCAATACGGGCAACGGGAAATTCGAGGAGATCGGCTACGAATCCGGAACCGCCTTCAGCAACGACGGCTCCGAGCAGGCTTCGATGGGCATCGCCGTCGGCGACTACGATCACTCCGGCCGTCCCTCGCTCTACGTCAACGACTTTGAGAACGAGAATCCGGCTCTCTATCGCAACGACGGCGACTGGAACTTCACGGAGGTCTCGTTTCCATCCGGCGTCGCGGTCTCTGCTTTGCCGTGGGTGAAGTGGGGAACCGCCTTTGTCGATCTGGACAACGACGGCTGGCTCGACCTGATCACAACCGACGGCCATGTTTATCCGCAGGTGGACAAGATTCCCTCCGATCCCGGCTACCGGCAGCCGATGCTGCTCAGCATGAACCTGGGCGACGGAAAGTTCTGCGACGCCAGCCAGGAGGCCGGGCCGGCGATCGAAGCCAGGCGCGTGGGGCGCGGTCTGGCCGTCGGCGATCTGTTCAACGACGGCAATATGGACGTGGTCGTCGAGGATCTCGACGGCAAGCCATTGATCCTGCGCAATCCCGGCGTTGCCGGCCACCACTGGGTCAGCTTCGAGCTGGCGGGAACCAAAAGCAACCGCCTGGCGCTCAATGCGCGGGTGAAGATCGTGGCTGGCGGGATGACGCAGACCGGCGAGGTGCACAGCGGCGGCAGCTATCTCTCGCAGAACGATCTGCGCCTCCACTTCGGCCTGGGCGCGGCCACCAAGATAGACAGCGTCGAGGTGCATTGGCCATCGGGCGCCGTCGATCACATCGGCGGCCTGCCCGCGGACCATTTTTATTCGATTCTGGAAGGGCGCGGCATCGTTCCGGCCGAGGAGATCCGGCCCCGGCCGCGTACGCCGGCCAGCCCAGCCCGGAAATAACGCACTCCTAGGAGCCCGTCGGTCATAGCGTTTTTGGGTGAGGGTATTTCGCCTTCTGTCGACGGAACGTGTCGCTGCGGTGAAGATCCCGAATCGGCGATTCCGTCCTTCTTCCCGGCGAATCTCCGACGCAAGTCAACAACAGCGCGACGAGCAGCCAAATGTATCGTGGAATCGACAGCCGACGAAGCATCATCTGCCCCCTTTCGACGCGCCTTGTGCGAGGAATTCCGTCAGCAATTTGTGTGGCCGCCGCCTTCCACAGCGCCATCCAATGCGGCGTCAGCGCCCGATTCAGCGCCTCAATGTTGCTGAACGATTCCTCCTCCAGGAGGTCGTAAAGATTCCGCGCCGCGAACTGGGGCCACACGTTGGAGCGGGGCATCTCCAGCTTCTGAATCAACCGCTCGACCGCAGTCGGTACGTCGATCTCTTCCGAGGGGATGACCTGTTGTCCGCTCTTGTTCAGGATGGGGAGATTGCCGAGGTAATGAGCGTCGCGGCTGGCCTTCTTCGACCGCCGCACCTTGTAGGCCGCATATGCGCTATTGTCAAGATGCAGGTTCAGCCGGAGTCGGCAGGCAAGGCGCATTTCCATCCCCCGGGAGTTCCTATGCCGAGAATGAATGGTGATTTGAAGAAGCCGCCCGCCAGGGTGACGGTAGCTCCACAAGACAAGCTGCTTGTCTGCCGCGAAGAGGCCGCAGAGATTCTCTCCATCAGCGTCCGCTCAATGGATTACCTGCTCGCCAACCGGCAACTCAGCTCCCGGAGAATCGGAGCCCGCAATCTGATCCCTGTGGCGGATTTGAAAAGATTCGCGCGCATGGATCACCCTGCGCGGCTGGCCATCTGACGATAGCTCTCCGGTAGCCCGCTATCACTCTCCGTGTTTTGCCGGCCTGTTTGTTGCGTGTGGATGACTATAGCGAACCACTTGAATGCTCGCCTCGCTGTCGAGCCATGAGCGTGAGTTCTGAACTGAGGCATTCGTCGATGAGAAGTTTCGTCACTGTGCAATCGACCGGAGCTTGCGGCGAGACGAGATCATCTTCGCACCTGCGGGCGGCACCATGCGCTGCCTGGGTCTTCCGCGTTGTGGATTGGCGTCCACATAGAGTACGGCGAGTTCCACCTGTTCCCGATTGATGCTGGGATAGGAAGAGAGAATCCTATCCATCGGAATGCCGGCAGCGACGGACGCGGCAACATCGTACACCGGCACCCGCGTTCCCTTGATCACGGGAGTTCCGCTCAGAATCTCGTCATCCACCGAGACCTGGGCGCGGGCCGCGTTCAAACGCAACAGACGTTCATCCACCCCCTTCCAAAACGGCGCAAGGTCGATCGTTAGAAACCCGTCCTGAACGATCTTCGTGGAGAGCGCCGGATCGGAGGCAGACCGGCTCGCCAGCGCGATCGCGCGCTGCCGCTCCTCCGAAGTCAGCCGGTTGGCTGCGCCAAAGTAGAAGGCAATGAACACACAGGCATCGCTCTTGATGAATCTGGCCTCGCGCGTGTCGTAGAAATTCTCCGGCAAGATGCGCTCGTCGATCACCCGGTGCACATCGCGCACCGATACGCCGGACACGACGGCGGCCTCGGTCGGGGTCAGGGTTTCGATTGGGGCGTCCATGGAATCCTCCGCTCAGTTTAGATTATAAACCTTCCGAAGCATCGGAATCAATATCGGCGCAAATCTCTATGCAGTTTAACCAACCAAAGAGATTCCGAAAATATGTATAGTTTCACTGCCGTCCAAGATAGCGCCGTCTGTTCTGGACGGATGGTGATGTGACGAGGGATAGGGTTCGCTCCCCGGTCCTCTGGCGGATCCCGTCAGCAGACCGCGCCCACGTTGCCAACCCCGATGAGACTGCTCGGTCTGTGTGCGGGTCCGTCTCGAACCGGATCGATCGCCATAGGCCGTGATCAGGATCGCGCGTCTCGGCGCGTCTCCGAAGGGCTGTTCAACTGCTGGCGGAGATTGCCGGCCAGATCCGCCACCGTGCGCAGGCGCTCGGCCACGGCGGCCGGCACCTCGCCGCCCTTCAGGGCCAGTTGCGAATGCAGCAGAAGGCCGGCGACCGTCGTCTTCAGCTCGCTCTCGATGGCCGCGGCCGCGGCGCGGCGGGCCACCGTCTGCTCGCGGTCGCGGCGGCCGAGCGCGGCGCGAATCTCGCGCACCAGCCGCGAGGCGCCCGAGATCGCGAAATTGATCTGGAGCGGAATGGCCAGTCCGGCCATCTCGCAGATCTTCTCGGCGGCCGCCGGATCGCATTCGGCCAGCGTTTCGTCGATCACCACGGCCAGGTATTCGCGGCGGCGCAAGGCGGTCAGCGCCTCCCGCCGGCCCTCGGCCACTTCGATCTCCATGCCCAGTTGCGCGCCCACGGCGGCGGCGCAGTTGCGGGCGCCTTCGATTCCCGTCACCATCAGAATGCTCATGATTCAGCTCCTAGCTCCCAGCTTCTAGCTTCTAGCTGCTAGCTCACGTTGATCTGCGTTGAGAGCGTCAGCGGGCGCCGCGGTCTTTTCTTGCGGCGGCTGTCGCTCCATGCCGGCGCGTCCCGACAAGCGAGGCGGCAGATCTCCCAGCTCGTAGCCAGAAGCTAGAAGCTGGAAGCTGCTGGTTTACTCGTCCTGCAGCGGGTCGGCGATGCCGTACTCCTTCAGCTTGCGGTAGAGCGTGGTCTTGCCGATGCCGAGGAGTTTGGCGGCCTGCAGCTTGTCGCCGTTCAGGGTGCGGATGGCGCCGAGGATGGCCTCGCGCTCGAGGTCGGCCAGTGTCTTGATCTCCGGGGCGCCGGCTTCCGCGGCGACTTCGCCCGCCGCCGAGGCCGCATGGCGCGCCTCCAGGCCCCTCTGCTGCAACTGCGTGGGCAGATCGCCCAGGTGCAGCACCGGACCGGAAGAGAGCGCGGTGGCGCGTTCGATGGCGTGTTCGAGCTCGCGCACGTTGCCCGGCCAGTCGTGGCGCATCATGGTGCGCAGCGCTTCGTCGGAGAGGACGAACTTGCGGTTGTGCTCCTTGCTGATGCGGTCCAGGAAGTGCGCGGCCAACAGCGGAATGTCCTCGCGGCGGTCGCGCAGCGCCGGCAGCCGCAGGTTGACCACGTTCAGCCGGTAGAAGAGATCCTTGCGGAAGGAGCCCTTCTCGACCATCGCGGCCAGGTCGCGGTTGGTGGCGGCCACGATCCGCGCCTTGATGGGAACGCGATGCGTAGCGCCGACCGGCCGCACCTCTTTTTCCTGCAGGGCGCGCAGCAGCTTGGCCTGCAGGTCGAGCGAAAGCTCGCCGATCTCATCCAGAAAGATGGTTCCGCCTTCGGCCGAGACCAGCAATCCGTCCTTCGAGCGGTTGGCCCCGGTGAAGGCCCCGCGCACGTAGCCGAAGAGTTCGCTTTCGATCAGCGTCGGCGCCAGCGAGCCGCAATCGACGGGCAGGAAGGGCTTCTGGGCGTTCGGGCCGTAGGCGTGGATGGTGCGCGCCACCAGCTCCTTGCCGGTTCCGCTCTCGCCGAGGATCAGCACGGGATGGGTGCTTTGCGCGACCTTCGAGAGAATGCGGTAGATCTTCTCCATCTCCGGCGAACGGCCGATCATGGAGCCGAGCCCTTCGGAGAGGCGCAGCCGCTCGCGCAACTGGCGGGTGGCCGTGTCGGTAGCGTGGCTCGAGGCGGCGCGGTCGAGCACCGTCGAGAGCTCGTCCATGGCGAAGGGCTTGGTCAGGTAATCCGAAGCTCCGCAGCGCATGGCCTCGACGGCCGTGTTCACCGAACTGGTGGCCGTCATGGCGATCACCGCGGTCTCCGGGTAGAGCAGCTTGACCTCGGCGACCAGTTCCAGCCCCTCATTCGATCCCGCCGGCAGATTGACCAGAAGGATGTCGGCGGTGTGGCCACGCAGAAGACTCCGCGCCTGCCCCAGGTCGCCCGTGCTCTCGACCGCGTAGCCGAGGCTCGCGGCGATCTCGGCGCAGGCCGAGCGAACGGCCGCGTCGGCGTCGACCACCAGAAGGTGCAGCCGCGCCGCCGGCTCGGCAAGTTGTGGCATAAACTCCATGGTCCGTGTGGAAAAGACTGTCTCCAGCATTGTATTCGCCTCGCCTTGGTCGGTTGTCAGTTGTCGGTTGTCAGTTGTCAGTTCTCAGTTGTCAGGGATCAGCGTTCAGAGTTCAGGAGCGGTGCGGGGGATCGAACCTCGATGCCGCCTCGCCTGCGTTTTCTCATTTCTCGTCCCTAGTCCCTAGTCCCTTCGTCCCTCGTCCCTCAGTCCCTTCGTCCCTGTTTTTTGCGCCGGCAGTTCCAGCGTGAAGCAGGCCCCGCCCTGGGGGCGATTGGCGGCCGTGATGCGTCCGCCCGCGCCTTCGACGATCGAGCGCACGATGGCCAGCCCCAGCCCGCGATGGCTCTGCGGCCAGCCTCCGGCCGCGACGGCTTGGGCCCGCGTGGTAAAGCCGGAGGTAAAGATGGCTTCGAGCGATTCGGCCGGGATTCCGGGACCGTTGTCTTCGACCGTCAGCAGCAGGCAGGAGGCGGCGCCCGGCGCCGTTTCCTGTTCGCGGAGGCCGATGTGAATCCGTCCGCCCTCGGGCATGGCCTCGGCGGCGTTCTTGACCAGGTTGACCAGCAGCCGGGTCAGATCCTCGCCCGTCAGTTGCACGGCCTGCGCGCCGCCGTCGGTTCCGATGGTCAGCGCCATGGATGGGCCGGCCAGAGCGGCCAGCAGATTGCGGTTGGCTAGCAGTTCCGAGGCCAAATTGGGCACCGGCAGTGCCGGCAGCAGATCCCAGCGTCTGGTGCGTACATCGCCCGATGCCGGAGCCGGAAGAACGGCCGTTTGCGTCCGTTCCAGACGGTCGCGGCTGCGGCCGGCCCGGTCCTGCCGGTCCGGCGCTGGACCACCCCAGTCCGTTCCGGACGCCGACGGCGTCTCCAGGCTGCGGCCGGCGGCCGGACCGGTCGTCACGGCTTCCTGCGCCATCTTGCCCGCCGCCCCGGTCAAAGCCGCACGGCGGACAGCGCTGGTTTCAAGCAGGCTCTGCAGCCTGCCTTCGGGGCTCATGCCGGCATCGAGGGCGACCAGTTTTTCCACCAGGCGGCGGCTGGCCGCGGCCACCAGCCGCAGCTCCTGCGCGTAGTGCGTGAAGCCGGCTGCCAGCACGCCGGGCTCCTCCAGCAGATCGCAGTAAAGCGCAAGAGCCGTGACCATGTTCCGCGCGTCGTGCGCGACCTCGGCGAGGCTCTCGCCCCGGTTGCCGAGCGCGGCCAGAGTCTCGACGACCCGCTCCACCCGTCGGCGTTCGACTCCGTTCCAGGCTGCGGCCGTGGTGGCCGTGGTTGTTGTCGGTTCGCTTGATTGCATATGCCGGTCCTTTCAAGGCAGTTGTGCGTTGCCGGTTGTCCCTCGTCCCTCGTCCCTTGTTCTTCGTCCCTCGTTCTTCGTCCGCTTCCCGATTCCGTCGTGACAGCGGGAACTGTCCTGTTTCTATACACGTCGCGTGCCAAACCTGAACGCGATTTCTAAGTTGTTGATAAACCGAGGGATGAAAATTCTGCCCGCACTGCCGTGAGGCGTGCGGACCGGGAAAGGAGTTTCAAAATGGGACGAGCGGGCGATTGGAAAATTCTATAAGTATTTTTATTTCATTGATTTACATTGCCATTCCTTTTGCGGGACCGGGAAGGCTTCCCTTCCCATCCCGGAACCGGCGTTCTTTCCTCCTCGCGCCACGCAGGCAGTCCGGCCCATTCCCGTACAATTTCTCTATGCAAGCTCCTCTTTCCTCGCTGCGTCCCGGCGGCCGCGCCCCCCACCAGTTGCGTCCGCTCACCCTGACCCCCGGCTATGTCCGCACCGCAGAAGGCTCGGTCCTGGTTTCGCTCGGCAACACCCGCGTGCTCACCTGCGCCACGGTCGAACAGGGCGTGCCGGGCTGGCTGCGCAACTCCGGCCGCGGCTGGGTGACGGCCGAGTACGCCATGCTGCCGCGCGCGACGGCGACCCGGACGCCGCGCGAAAGCGAACGCGGCAAGATCAGCGGCCGCACGCATGAGATCCAGAGATTGATTGGCCGGAGCCTGCGCTCGGTCGTCGACCTGCGCGCGCTCGGCGAGCGCACGGTGATTCTCGACTGCGACGTGATCCAGGCCGACGGCGGCACGCGCACGGCGGCCATCACGGGCGCGGCCGTCGCTCTCGCCATCGCGCTCGATGCGCTGGTCAAGGCGGGCTCGCTCAAAACTTCGCCGCTGAAGCAGTTGGTCGCGGCCACCTCGGTGGGCATCGTCGAGGGCCAGCCGCTGCTCGATCTCTGCTACGAAGAGGATTCGCAGGCCGAAGTCGACATGAACGTGGTGAGGACCGCCGACGGCGGCCTGGTCGAGACGCAGGCCACGGCCGAGCGGGGATCGTACTCGCGCGCACAACTGAATGCGCTGCTCGACCTGGCCGAAGCCGGCCTTCAGGAGATCTTCGCCGCGCAGCGGGCCGTGCTGGGCCGCTAGATTCTTCGGCCGCAAGTGGTACACGCAACTGAGGCGCCTGCAAAATTCAGTTCCGGTGGATTTACCGGGCGGTCCAGCCGGCGGCCCTCCTCAGCGTACGGTCACCTTCATCCGCTCGGGGTCTTCTTCCACTTCGCCGCAGTCCTTGCCGATGCCGCCGAAGCGCCGTTCGCGGCGCTGGAAGTCGGCGATGGCCTCCAGCAGGTGCAAGCCGCGGAAGTCCGGCCAGTAGCGCTCGGTGATGAAGATCTCCGTGTAGGCGATCTGCCAGAGCAGGAAGTTCGAGATGCGCAGTTCGCCCGAGGTGCGGATCAGCAGGTCGGGATCGGGCATTTGCGCCGTGTAAAGATGCCGGCGAATGGCTTCCTCGTCGATCTGCCCGGGGGCAAACCGCTGGTGCAGGATCTCTTCGGCAAGCCCGCGCACGGCGTCCACCAGTTCAGAGCGCGCGCCATAGTTGAGCGCCAGCGTGAGCGTGGTTCCGGTGTTGCGCGCGGTCTTCTCTTCGGCCTCGTGCAGCCGCTCCCGCACATCGTCCGGCAGCTCGTGCGTGCGCCCGATCGAGCGCAGACGCACGTTGTTGCGCATCATGCGTTCAATATTTGTATTCAGGTAGGTCTTCAGCAGGCGCATCAGGAAGCTGACCTCGGTGCGAGGCCGGCGCAGGCTGTTTTCCAACGAAAAGGCATAGAGGGTCAGCCACGGCAGGCCGATACGCGAGGCCGTCTCGGTGACCAGTTGCACGGCCTTGGCTCCCTGCTGATGGCCGAGAAAGCGCTTGAGCGAACGGCGTCCGGCCCAGCGGCCGTTGCCGTCCATGATGATGGCCACGTGCTGCGGCAGATGTTCCGCTTTGAGCGTTGCGTAGACGGCTCGTTCTTCCGGACTGAGCTCGTCGATGCGCAAAGCGGGAATGCCGAAGGGGGCGGCGTGTGTTGCGTGGGTGGGTGTCGCGGCAGATGAAAACAAGGACTCGCCTCTGGATTGGATTTGCGGTTTCCACGCGGGCGCGTCACTGCGTCCTTGGAGTGGCGCCGACGGAGCATCACGCCTGATGCGGAGAGGCGGACAAACCGCGCTGGATCGTACCTCATGCCGAAGTCTCCGGCAGGCGCGACCGGATCCGGGGAGTCACAATCTTGACCGTAGCACAAGCGCCAGCGCGCTGCAATGAACCCGCGGCGCACGCGGCAGGGCAATCGCATTTCCAACTAGCTCCAAGAGTCGGAGCAGGTAGTCATTGTCCCAGCCAGCGCGTTTGAACTTGCCGCGCAAGAAGCCTTTCTTTCCGCTTGAGCAGTCGATGCTGCGGCTGGTGCCGGCGTTCCTGATGGAGACCCACCAGGGTGCGCCAAATCGTCCAGAGAAGTAAGTATCCACCGGCAGAGCCGGTGGCTTTACGGTTGCTGGCCCCTCAAAGGGGCCTGACCGCAACCGTCCGAAGCAAAGGCAAGAACAAAAGCAAAGGCCTTTTG
>JAJYFB010000102.1 GCA_021785495.1 Acidobacteriota bacterium
CTACGACCGCCAGCAGCTCCCGCCGGCCGTCCGAATGTTCCATCACGGCTTCCCTAGGCGCACGTGCCGGGGCAGACTGTACCTTCCCGTGCACGACTGGACAGCTGACGATTACTGCCGCCAGCGCGGCCACGGTGGTGGCTACCGGCGACACGCGCACCGTGACTGAACCGGTCTTTCCGGCCGTCTGCCAGCAGCTCACGGCCGCGATCGCCATGGTGAACAATGATATTCCCAGCTCGGTCGACGCGACGAACACGAATCCGGACGGCGCGCGCATTCAGGCTGCGCTGAATAGCTGCTCGGCCAATAACCCCGGCCAGGCCGTGGAGCTGTCGATCGACGGCTCTGGAAATAACGCCTTCCTGAGTGGTCCCCTCTCGATGCCGCCGAATGTGACGTTGCTGGTCGATCCCGGCGTGGTGCTGTTCTTCTCGCGCAACGCGCAGGATTACGACAAGGTCGCCGGCACGCACACCTGCGGCACCATCAACGGCAATAGCGCCACCTCGTCGTGCCTGCCGCTCATCGATATTCCTAAAACCTCGACGAACGCGGCCATTATGGGCTACGGCAAGCTCGACGGCCGTGGCGGCGATCCGCTGCTGAATGGATTCGCCTCCAGTGGTTACGCCGGTCCCTCCAGTTATAGCTGGTGGAATCTCTCGACCCAGGCCAATGGGGAAGGGAATCAGCAGAATCCGCGCTTCATTCAGATCGAGTCGGGCGCCAGCAACGTCACGCTCTACAAGATCACGCTGCGGAACTCGCCGCTCTTCCATATCTCGACGACCGGCGAGGTCTCGAATGTGACCGCGTGGGATGTGAAGATCGTGACGCCCACTTCCTCACGCAATACGGACGGCATCGATCCCGGCAACGCCACCAACTGGACGATCACCCGTTCCTGGGTCTCCGACGGCGACGACAATGTGGCCGTTGGCGCATCGGGTACGCATCCTTCGGCCAACATTTCCGTGACGCAAAATCATTTCTTCGCCGGTCACGGTGAGTCGATTGGCAGCATTACGGAAGCCGGCGTCAGCAATGTCCTCTTCGACGGCAACATGTCGGCGGGCGATGGCTTTGCGGGCGTGGGCAGTGCGGTAAGCTCGACGGGAACTTTTACGGGCGGAATTTCTGACAGCAACTCGACGGCGATCCGCATCAAGTCGGCCAACGATCGCGGCGGCGTGGTGACGAATATTCAGTATTCGAACTCATGCTTCACCGATCACGAGACCGATATTCAGTTCACGCCGCTGTATAACACCAACAGCGGTACGCTGACGCCGAATTTCAACGGCATTCTGATGCAAAATCTCGTCTTCCTGAACGACGCATCGGGCGCGGGCACGCTCCAGTTCACCGGCGCTGCGAACGGAAGCACCATCAATCCGCTGCAGGTCACGCTCGACAACGTCACCTTCCCCGGCGCCGTCGCGGCCTCGACGTTTGTGACCACTGGGAGCGCGGGCACGGAGACCAACGCCCAGCTTACGCTCGGTCCTGGCGATGTATCGCCGAACTTCGTCTCCGCATGGACCACGTTTGCCGGATCGAACGGCGACACGCTGGCCAACAACGTTACGGCAAGCAGCCTGCAGCCGCCTTCGTGCAGCTTTACCTATCTGGCTCCGGAACTGACCGGACCAGCCGGTTTGCCGCAGACCATTACGGAAGGGCAGAACGCAACCGCGGTCGTCATCCTGACGCCAGCGGTCGGCGGCGCTGCATATCCCACGGGAACCGTGACGCTGACCGATACGTTGACCAACGATGTGTATACAGCCACGCTGCCCGGCAACAGCGACACACTCGCAATTCCTCTGAGCGGACTCACCGTCGGCACGCATACCTTTACGGCGGCCTATGCAGGCGACAGCAACTATGTTCCTGCGAGTAACGCACCGTATTACGCCGAGTTTGGTTCGTATACCGTGATTGTGAATGCGGGCAGCCTGGGCTCCAGTACAACCGCACTCTCGCTCAGTTCGGCATCGAGCGCCTATGGTTTGGCGGTGACGGCAACGGCCTCCGTAACGGGCGCGAATCCAACCGGAACTGTGCAATTTGTGGTGAGCGGCGGTGGTCTGACGGGAAGTTACACTTATGCCACGGCCGCGCTCGGCGCTGCGTCGGGCGGCGTGGCGACGGCGACAGCTTCGCTGAATCTGCCCCTGAGCGCCACGGCGTATTCCATCGTGGCTGTTTATAGCGGCGACAATGCCAATTCCGGCTCCACGTCGGCCAGCGCGGCGCTGACCGTGGGAGCTGCGCTGACCACGACAGCCCTCTCGGCCAACACCACCACGGTAACGCTGGGCTCGCCGGTCCTTCTGACGGTGAATCTCGCTTCGGCAGGCGGCGTCCCCGTCGGCACGGTTGCGCTCAGCTACACTACGGCCTCCAGCAGCACGCCGGTCGCGCTGGGATCGGTGACTCTGGTCAACGGCTCAGCGGCCTTTTCTGCCGAGCTCCCGGTTGGTACAGATTCGCTGACCGCCTCCTACGCCGGTTCCGGCAGTTTCGCCGCTTCCAGTTCGGCGGCGATGTCCGTGACCGTCAACGCCTACATGCCCACGGCGCTGCCGTCCACCCCGGTGGCCCTTGGCTATACGATGTCGACGCTGGCCGGCGGGGCCAGCGCCAACTGTGCCGCGGCGACCGATTCGTACGGGGACGGCTGCCAGGGAACGGCCATCGCGCTGACGGCCGGAGACGATCTGCGCGGCATCGCGGCCGACCCGTTCGGCAATGTCTACTTCACCGATAGCAAACCGCATCTGATCCGGCGCATCGCACCGAACGGAACAGTCAGCAACTTTGCCGGGCTCGTTTCCGGCACGGCCTGTGTGGCTCCGGCCTCGACCTCGGCCAATGGAACCGGCTGCACACCCACCAGTGTCAAGTTGAATGAGGCGCGCGGTGTGGCTTCGGACCTGCAGGGGAACATCTATATCGCGGGTTACAACGACAACAAGGTTTATGAAGTGCGCGCGGCCGACGGCCTGCTGTATCTCGTGGCTGGCAATGGAACCAAGGCCTCCACGGGCGACGGCGGATTGGCGACGGCTGCGTCGGTCTATTCGCCGCGTGGCGCCTGGGGCGATTCGCTGGGGAATATCTACATCGCCGACACCAGCGGCAACCGTATTCGCGTTGTCGATAGCGCAGGCTACATCCACGCTTTCGCGGGAACGGGAACGGCGGGTTACGCGGGCGATGGTGGTGCGGCAATCGCCGCGGAATTCAACAACCCGCAGGGCGTGATGGTCGATAGCAACCTCAACGTCTTCATCGCGGATAACACGGCCGTGCGCGCGGTCTGCGTCACCTGCGGAACCAACTCGCCGCTCGATCATCTGCTGGGCAAGCTGGGAATCACGGCTCCGGTCAACGGCGATGTGTATACCATCGCCGGCGGCGGCACGGCCACAGCTTCCAGCGCCTTGCAGCCGGTTGCATCGACCAGTGTCACGATGTATCCGCAAAAGCTGGGAATCGACGGCAACGATAACCTCTATATCTCCGACGGCAACGGCGCGATCTGGTTCCTTGATGCGCAGTCCGGGTTGATTCGTGCGCTGGCCTCCAGTGCGACGACGGCCTGCGCCAGCGCGACGGACTCGCTCGGCGATGGCTGCCCGGCCACGCAGGCGATCTTCGGAAGCAATGGCAATGGCCTCGGCGTTGCGGTGGACAGCTTCGGGAATGTTTACCTGGGCGATACGCTCGACCTGCGCATTCGCAAGGTCGCGACGGGACTGTCCTTTGCCGGCGGCGCAACGGGAGCAACCGAAACGCAGCCAGTCGAGATGCACTTTGTTCCCGGCGATACGCTGGCCAGCACAGGCGGGCTGACCGTTGCATCGAGTTCGTCGAAGGAGTGGGCGCTTTCTGCTCCCTCGTGTGTCGCCAATGCAGATTCAACCTCGGATTGCGTGTTCCAGGCCAGCTTTACGCCGGCCGTTCCCGGTGCGCGCTCGACGCCGCTGGCGGTCAACAGCGCCAATGGGAACACGGCAGCCCTTGCTCTTGCAGGTCTTGGTCTGGGCGCGGGCGCAACGGTGGATCCGGCCAGCCAAACCAGCTTTGGTTCGGGCCTGACGGTTGCGGGCCTGGCTACGGACAGCGCAGGAAACATCTACGTCTCCGACGCAACAAGCAAGAATCTCGATCGCTTTGCCGCCTCGGCCGTAGCCCAGGGAAGCAGCGCGACGGGAACCGTGCTGGCAACGCTCGGCGCGCCCGGCGCGGTGGTTGTCGATCCACGCGGCTACGTCTTTGTGGCCGATACCTCGGCTGACACCGTCACGCAGATCTCGCCTGCCGGCGCAGCTTCAGCGCTGCCGTTTACCTTTGGCAAACCCTCCGGGCTGGCCGTCGATCGCTCGAATAACCTCTATGTTGCGGACTCCGCGGCCCAGGCCGTCTACGAAATCAATCCGCTGACGGGCGCAAAGATCACCCTTTCTGCGGGTGCCTTGACGACGCCCGCCGGACTGGCGGTTGATCCGAGCGGCAATCTGCTGATCGCCGATCCAGGCGCAGCGGCGGTCTATCGCTACAACCTGGCCACGGGCGTGCGCAGCACGGTGACCACACCGGCCAAGGCTCCGTCCCAGGTGGCCGTCGATGCGGCGGGCAACCTGCTGATTGCCGATACGGCGCAGATTGTCGCCGTTCCGGCCAGCAGCAATAGCGCAGCCTTCGTCGTGGCCGGCATCACGCCTGCCGCACTGACGATCGACGCGGCCGGCAATCTCTACACGGGTTCGGCGGGCGGAGTATTGAAGCTGATCCGCACGCAGGCCCATGTGAGCTTTGCGCTTGGAGCCGGCGCACAAACCGTGGATCTGCTCAACTCCGGCAACCTGGTGTACACGGCGACGGCGCCGACGCAGAGCGATTCCACGGACTATAGCGTGACGCCTGCGTCCTCGACGGATTGCGCGCTGAACTCCTCCGGCGCAGGGACGCTGGCGGTTGGCGGTCTTTGCGCGGTGGCGATGAATTACACCGCGACGGCATCGTTGATGAGCAGCGACGTGGTGACCTTCAACGGCAACCTCGCCAACGACGCACTCTCGACGCCAGCCGCGGTGCAGGTGACGCTCGTTGGCCCGCCAACCAACCCCGTTCCGGTGATCGCCAACCTCTCGCCTGCGTTTGTCGTGGCCGGACCAACCGCCTTCACGCTGACGGTCAACGGTAGTGGATTCGTTCCCTCGTCGACGATCTACTGGGGCGCGAGTCCGCAAAAAACCACGTACGTCAGCAGTACGCAGCTGACAGCGCAGATCCCGACCGGCGATGTCGCCGCAGCGGGCATCTCCGCCATTACCGTGCAATCGCCGGCTCCGGGCGGCGGCACATCGAATGCGTTGCAGATGGAAGTGGATTCGGCCGGCTCCAATGCAGCGCCGGTCGTCACAACCACGACAGCTACAATCACCGCAGGCTCCGCGGCGGCCTACACTGTGACCCTGCCTGCTTCGGCGCAGTACAAGAGTGTCGAATGCCTGAACCTGCCCAACGGCGCGTCGTGCAGTTACGCGGCGAGCAATAATACGCTGACCATCACAACCGCTCCCACGACTCCGGCCGGCACGTACGTGATTACCGTGGTCTTTACGGAGGTTGTCACCGCCAGTGCGACGAGCATGATCTTCCTGCCCATCCTGCTGCTGCCACTGATTGCCATGCGCAAGAAGTGGGCGCGCCAGGGGGTCTGGCTGACGGTCCTGCTTGCGCTGGGACTCGCTATCGGCGTGAGCGCGATTGGCTGCGGAGGCAGTGCCAGCTCGCAACAATCCACGACGCAGACCATCACCAGTTCGGGAACGGTCACACTCGTCATCAAGTAACCGCGCTGCGGCAAAATCGGCGCCAAAACGCAAAACCCGGCCGGGAGAGGTTGAGAGCCGCTCCCGGCCGATTTGTCGGTACAGACGAGTTTGCAACCGGTGCAGCTTTCGCGGGCCGGTCTTTACCGCGGGACTTCCAACGTGTACGCATTCCTGGCCAAAAGAAGAGGCGCCAGGGTCAAGAGGCGCGATCTGAACTCGAAAAGCGCCTGTCATAAAACCGTTGATACGCTCCCTCCTCGTCCCACCCGCCCGGCCAGGGCAAACGCATTTGGATTTCGCATTGCCGCCCGGAACAGCTTTGAAAGGGCACGGCTTCAGCCGTGCCCTTTCAAAACAAAATCATCCCGCAAGCTGAAATGCGTTTGTCCTGCCCGCCCGGCAGATATTCTGGTCCCCGCATTTTGCGTTAAGGTATAAATGCTGTATGAGCGCTCCAGAGATCCAGGACATGAACGGCAACCCGGATCGGTGGCAACTTCTGAAAGACCACTTTCATGAATTGCTGGAGTTGGCTGCTCCGGACCAGGAACGGGTGCTGAACGATGTATCGTTCGACGAGGCGATGCGGCAAAGTCTCGGCGAACTTCTGCGCGCGCACGAGAGCGCGGGCTCCTTTTTGCAATTGCAGACGGCGCTTGATGGATTGGAGACGCCCGGAGGGGTGCGCGGGCGGCTTGACGCGGGTTTTGTTCTGGCCGACCGGTTTCGCGTTGTGCGTTTCATCGCCGCCGGCGGCATGGGCGAGGTGTACGAGGCGCTGGACCTGGAGTTGAACCATCCCGTGGCGATCAAGATCGTCCGGCCGGAGATTGCCGCGATTCCAGGCATGTGCGAACGATTCCGCCGCGAAGTTCAGCTCGCCCGGCAGGTCACACATCCCAATGTTTGCCGGATTTACGACATTTTTCGCCATCGCGAAGCGGTGAGAGAGCCGATTCTCTTCCTTTCCATGGAACTGCTGCATGGCCGGACGCTGGCGGCCGAGCTTGAAGAAAAACCGTGTCTTCCGGCCGGTCAAGCCATCGCGATCCTGCGACAGGTTGCCGCCGGTCTGGACGCGGCTCACGCCGAGGGCATTCTGCATCGCGATCTCAAGCCAGGCAATATTCTGCTGGAACCGGACCGCAACGGCGCGCTCCGGGCGGTGATTACCGATTTCGGCATGGCCAAAGGCGATCACGAGCTGACGGCGCAGACGACGACCGGAGCGAGTCAGATGCTGCTGGGGACCGTCGCGTACATGTCGCCAGAACAGATCGAGGAGCAATCGCTGACGCCCGCCTCCGATCTGTATTCGATGGGCCTGATTGCCTACCAGATGGTGACGGGCCACAACCCATTCACCGCCCGTTCTCCGCTTCATGCGGCGGCACGGCGCATGACTGAGGTTCCGCAGCCTCCTTCGCACCTGCGTCCCGATCTCGATCCGGCCTGGGATCGCGCGCTGGTGCGCTGCCTGGAGCGCGATCCGAAGAAGCGATTTCATACGGCGCTGGAGTTTGTCGCTGCGCTTGCCGCTCCAGTGCTGCCGCCGGCCGGGGTTTCTACCGGCGAGGGGGATTCGACACCGGGCGTGAAGCCGCGCCGGATCGCAGGAACGTGGCTGGCTGGCGCATCGCTGGCGTGCCTGTCTCTTGTCGCCGGCGGACTCTGGTTGTACGCGACGCACGACCGGGCCAGGCCCGCGCCGGTGCAGATGGTCTCCGTCGTGCTGGCCGACTTCGTGAACACGACCGGCGAATCGGTCTTCGACAACACGCTGAATATTTCGCTGGCCGCCAAGTTGCAGCAAAGCCCCTTCCTGTCGTTGATGTCCGCGCAGAAGATCCGCCAGGGGCTGCGCTACATGGGCCGCTCGCCGCAGGAACGGCTGACCGAGGAGGTGGCGCGCGAGGTCTGCCAGCGCGAAAACGGCCAGGTCGTACTGCAGGGCTTCATCGCCAACATTCCCAGTGGCTATGGCGTCGGCATTCGCGCCATCGAGTGCGCCACCGGCCGAACGCTCGCCGAACGGCAGTTTCCCGTCGAGTACCGCGATTCGGTGCTCGACGCGCTGGATCGCGCCGCCGACGCCATCCGGCCGGTGCTGGGCGAATCGGCTGCCTCAATTCGCCGCTACGATGTGCCGCTGACCGAAGCCACCACCCCTTCCTTTGAAGCCCTGACCGCCTTTACGCAGGGAACGCAGGTTTGGAACGAGCACGGCGAGGCTGCCGCCCTGCCGTACTTCCAGAAGGCCACCGCGATCGATCCGAACTTCGCCATGGCCTACGCGCGACTGGGCACCATCTACGGCAATCTGGGCGAGACCAAGCGCGCCAACCGGGTTCTTCTGCAGGCCTACGACCGGCGGGATCGCGTCACCGAGTGGGAGCGGTTTTACATCGTTTCGCATTACTACGGGTTTGTGACCGGCGAAGTGGATCGCGAGATGCAAACCTACGAAGAGTGGTCGCGCGTCTATCCGCACGACACGGCCTGGATCATGAATCTGAGCGTCGATTACGCTTTGACCGGGCAATATGACAAGGCCATCGACCTGCAGCGCCGTTCCATTCGCGAGATTCCCGGCAATGCCCCGGCCTACGGCAATCTGGCGCAATTGTTTCTGGCCGTCGATCGCCCGGACGAAGCGCAGACCGTGCTCGATCAGGCCAGTGAAATGAATCTGCAGGATGTCAACATCCAGCTCGACAAGTATCTGCTGGCCTTTTACCGGGACGATGCCGCGGGCATGGCGCAGGCCGTGGCGGGCGCGGCGCAGATTCCCGGAGCCGAGGACACGTTGCTCTCTACCCAGGCGGAGACCGACGGCCTCGAAGGAAAGTTGTCGTCGGCGCAACAGATGGCCCGGAAGAGCGCTCAGGTCAGCCTGCGGGCCGGTACGCCGGAAACCAGCGCCAACTGGCTGGCGAGCGAAGCGGTTCGCCAGGCGGAACTGGGCGACGCGGCCGCGGCCCGATCCCTGCTGCAGGACGCTCTGGCCAACCCCAAAGTGGCGGATGGCAGCGACGTGCAGACCTTGTCCGCGCTGGCATACGCCTATCTCGGCGAAGCGCAGCGGGCGCGAACGCTGGTGGCCGAGCTTTCCAGCGCCAATCCGCGGAACACGCTGATCCAGTCCTACTGGGCGCCGGTTCTGCGGGCGCGTCTGGCGCTGGCTGGAGGCCATGCGATCCAGGCCATCGCGGCGCTCGCCGGAACCGAGCCCTACGACCTGGGCATCTTCACGCCGGGCCAGTGCATGGATGCCGCGTTGGCGCGCGGCCAGGCGCTGCTGGCGCTGCGCCGGTACGATGAGGCCGCGCTACAGTTCCGGCTCATGCTGGCGCATCGCGGGCTGATTCTCAACTCGCCCAACCTGGCCATGGCGCAGTGGGGTCTGGCGCGGGCTCTGGCCGGCCAGGGCGATGGGGCTGCCAGCCGTCATGCGTATCAGGATTTGTTCGCGCTCTGGCGCAACGCCGATCCGGATTTTGCTCCCCTTGGGCGCGCACGCCAGGAATATCGCTCCCTGCGATAAAATTGAGACGAGCAGCCGTCCCATTTTAGCCAGCCGGTCCTGGAGACTTTTGTGAGTTCCGGAGCTTCCGACGTAACCGAACTGTTGCGCCGTCTCGCGCGAGGCGACCGTTCGGCCATCGAGCCGCTGATGCCCCTTGTCTACGCGGAGCTTCATCGCCGCGCCACGCTTTTGATGCGGAACGAACGCAAGGATCATACGCTGCAACCCACCGCGCTGGTTCACGAAGCCTATCTCCAGCTCGTCCGGCAGCGCGAACCGCGCTTTGCCGATCGCGCCCACTTCTACGCGCTGGCGGCGCATTTGATGCGGCGCATTTTGATCGATCACGCGCGTGCCCGTCTCTGCCGGAAACGCGGCGGCATGGAGATTCCGCTGTCGCTGGATCCGTCGCTTCCCGTGCGCACCAACACGCCGTCCGGTCTGCTGGCGCTTGACGAGGCTCTGAAACGGCTGGCCTGCCTGGATCCGCGCCAGGAACAGATTATTGAAATGCGCTACTTCGGCGGACTGACCGTCGCCGAGACCGCCGAAGCGCTTTCCCTCTCGCGGCGCACCGTCGAGCGGGAGTGGACGATGGCCCGCGCATGGCTGTATGCGCAATTGAGCGGCAACCTCGCTGCGGGATAGCGCCTTAGGGCCCGCGCAGAAACAAACTGCACATCAGCGTTGTTTTTTGGGTTTGCAGCTTAACGCCCTCTCAGAAATATGTACGAGTTATTTCTGCGCGGCCCCTTATCCGTGCATTCGGCTTGCGCCGAAGATCAGCGCTGCGAAGAGCAGCGGCAGGTAGAGCACGCTGACCTTGAGCAGTTCGCGCGCCACGCGGCGGCTTTCAGCTTCGGGAACCGGCTTGAGGATGCGCGCGAAGCGGATGGTGGCGGCAAGATAGACCAGGCCCAGAGCGGACGCCGGCAGCGCATAGGCCACGCCCGCCGTGCCCAGCAGCACCGGAAGCAGACTGACCGGAATCATCAGCGCGGCGTGCAGCAGCGAGACGACGACCGTCGAAACTCCGTCCGGCTGCACCACGGGCAACATGCGAATCCCGGCCCGCGCGTAATCGGCGCGATAGAGCCAGGCGATCGACATGAAGTGCGGAAACTGCCAGACGAAGAGGATGGCAAACAGCGCGACGGCTGGCCACGCGATGCGGCCCTGCGCCGCCGTCCAGCCAAGCATCGGGCCCATGGCGCCGGGAAACGCGCCGAGGAAGGTCGCCCACCGCGTGCGCCGCTTGAGCGGCGTGTAGACGAGCGTATAGACAAGCGCTGTCAGCAGCGCCAGCAGCGCCGTCAGCCCGTTGCTGAACAGATGGAGGCCGAGCGCGCCCAGCAGCAACGCGCCCAGCGCGGCCGACAGTCCCAACGGCAGCGAGATGCGATCGGCCGCCATCGGGCGATGCGCCGTGCGATGCATGAGCGCGTCGGTTTTGCGCTCCATCACTTCGTTGAGCGCGCCCGCACCTGCCGAAGAT
>JAJYFB010000103.1 GCA_021785495.1 Acidobacteriota bacterium
AGGAGAAGATCGACTGCCTGGGCACGGTCACCGGGGTTCCACGCCTGGGCGTGCCGAACATCGGCAGCTCCGAGGGCATTCACGGCGTGGTGCAGCGCGAGACGCGCTTCGGGCGGCAGCCGGTCACGACGACGCAGTTCCCGCAACCGCCGGGGATGGGCGCAACGTGGGATCCGGCGCTGGTGCGCGCGGCAGCCGGCGTCGAGGGCTACGAGGCGCGCTTCCTCTCGCAGACCGCGCGCTACAACCGGCAGATTTTGATGCTCTGGGGACCGCAGTCGGACCTCGATCGCGACCCGCGCTGGGGGCGCAGCGAAGAGGTCTACGGCGAGGATCCCTTCTTCAACGGCGCCATGGCGACGGCCTTCGCGCGCGGCCTCGAGGGCGACGATCCGAAGTACTGGCAGGCGGCCCCGCTGCTCAAGCACTTTCTGGCCAACGAAAACGAAAACAACCGCAACGACTCGTCCTCCAACTTCGACGAGCGGCTTTTCTGGGAGTACTATTCGGTCCCCTTCCGCATGGCCTTTCTCGACGGCGGCGCCAAGGCCGTGATGGCCTCCTACAATGCGTGGAACGGCACGCCGATGGCCATCAACCCCATCCTGCGCAGCATCGTCATCGACAAATGGGGCGTGGACGTGGTGTCGAGCGACGGCGGAGCGGTCTCGCTGCTGGTCAAGCCGCGCCATGCTTTTCCCAACCAGGAAGCCGCCGTGGTCGCCTGCATCAAGGCCGGCGTCAACCAGTTTCTCGATCGCTACCGCGACGAGGTGAAGGCCGCGCTCAAGGACGGCTCGCTGAAGGAATCCGATCTGGACGAGGCGCTGCGCCGCAAATTCCGCATCACGCTGAAGCTCGGCCTGCTTGACCCGCCGGAGATGGTTCCGTACACGAAGATCAAGGACGCGCCGCTGCCGTGGACGACCGAGCGCGACCGCGCCGTCTCGCTGAAGATGGCCCTCGAATCGGTCGTGCTGCTCAAGAACCAGGACAACCTGCTGCCGCTCGACAAAAAGAAGATCAAATCCATCGCCGTCATTGGCCCGCTGGCCAACGTGGTCCACTGGGATTGGTACGGCGGCACGCCGCCCTACGCGGTCACGCCGCTCGACGGGATTCGCCAGGCCGTTGGCCCGCAGGTGAAGATCAACTACGCCGCTTATGACACGCCCGACGGCGAAGACGCCGCGCTCCAGGCCGCCAGCAGCTCCGACGTTGCCGTCGTGATCGTCGGCAACAACCCCACCTGCGGCGACCAGGCCCACGCCTGGTTCAACACGCCCAGCGGCGACGGCGGCACGCTGCCATGCACCGATCCCGGCGACGGCCGCGAGGGCCGCGACCGCGAAATGATGCGGCTCAACCAGGAGCAGATCATCAAGCAGGTTTTCCTGAAAAATCCCCGCACAGTGGTCGTGCTCATCACCAGCTTTCCGTACACCATCCACTGGACCGAGGCGCACATCCCGGCGATTCTGACCATGGCGCACGCCTCGCAGGACGAAGGCACGGCGCTGGCCCGCGTTCTCTTCGGCGACGACAACCCTGGCGGCCATCTGGTCCGCACCTGGCCCCAATCCGCCCGTCAGCTTCCGCCGCGCATGGACTACGACATTCGCGACGGCTACACGTACATGTACTTCAAGGGCCAGCCGCTCTATCCCTTCGGCTTCGGCCTCAGCTACACGACGTTCCAATTCGCGAACCTGCGCACCAGCGCGCAGCAGCTCACCAAGGACGGCGCGCTGACGGTCAACGTCGATGTGACGAACACCGGCAGCCGCGCCGGCGACCAGGTGGTGCAGCTCTACGTCGAGTATCCGCACTCGGCCGTCGCGCGCCCGCACGAAGAGCTGGAGGGCTTCCAGAGAGTCTCACTGGAACCCGGCCAGACGAAGACCGTCTCGATCGAACTTCATGCGTCGCAGCTTGCCTACTGGGACGTGCAGACACACGGCTTCCGCGTCGAGACCGAACCCGTGCGCCTCGCCGTCGGCGATTCCTCAACGCATCTTTTGCTGGATACGACGGTTCAGGTCGAATAGAACAGGAATCGCGCTCACGGCAGCAGCGGCCGGCGGAGGAACCAGGCTTTGTCGGCGCTCACTGCCGGGTGCGCCAGGCAGCGGCCCGTGGCGCGCATCGCCCCTTGCAGGTACGAGCGCGTGACGTGCAGCCGGCTCATCACCACGTAGCGCGTGCGCAGGCCGTCGATGATCGGCGGCAGCGCGGCCGGAATCTGGTTGCGATCGACGTAGACGACCAGCGCAGCCTCGCGGGGATTGTCGAGGCTTTGGCCCACGCCCACACCAAAGAAGCCGGGATTCTGTTCCATCAGCCGCCATGCAATCCGATCTTTCACCGCTGCGGCCTGGTTGAAGACGGAACTGGTCAGCGGAGTTTGGACAGTGGATGCCGCCTGCGCTGGCGTAGCGCCCGCCTGAATGGCCTGCGCCGTTATGGAGACGACCACCGTGCGCACGCCGTCGAGGGTCTGCGGCACGTGCGCGTTCTTGCTCGCATCGACGTAAAAGATTACGGCCGCTTCGCCGGGGCGGTCGCTGCTTTCGCCCTCGGCCACGCTCAGAATGCCCCGCGCGGAATTGATGCGCTGCCGCGCCTGCTCGAGCGCGCGTTGCCTCTGCTCCGACGGCGTCGCAGAGGAGGCGAGACTTTGCGCGGCCGTCGCCGCGCCTGCGCCATAGTCCAGGCAGCGGACGGGATGGTCCGCCGCGCCCACGAAGGAGTAGCTCGTCGCCTCCTGCCGGCCCAGTTCGGCCAGCACCTCCGGCGCGGGAGTGGCCACAACCTCGCTCAGCCCGGAGTCGGCCAGGCCGCCGGCGAAAAACAGCCCCACCGGCTCGGCATTGCTCGCGTCCACCACCAGCGCACCCGAATCGCCCGCGTCGCCAAAGCCTTTGCCTTCGATCCCAAGCTGATTGGTGAAGATTTTCGTCCGGTAGGGAACGGTTTCGGCGCAGTCCTTGAAGTAATCCACTTTGACGGTAAGGCGCATGGCGGCGATGTGGCCGCAGGTCAGGCCCGTAGTCCGGCCGCTCTTGGCCACCGTCAGGTTGAGCGCGCCCGTTTCGCCACGGCCGCCGGTGGACGAGACGCCGGGCGGCGCGGCGGCCAGCGTTCCGTTGGCGGCGGCGCCCAGCTCCAGAATCGCGCCATTGGCGTTCACCGCGTTCGAGTCCACCTGCGCGATGGCCGCGTCGGCATTCGTTGCGCTGGATCCGAGCGGCAACCAGGCTGTCAGCGCGCCAACCGGGGCTATCCCCGCGCCCTCGCCGCTGGGCGTGCAGTTGTTGTCGATCAGCGCCGGCTGCACGATCGTCTCGCCCACGCTGGCCTGGTCGCTGCCCGCCAGCACATGATTGCAACTGAGCAGGTACTGCCGGCCGCTGCTGTTCTGGATCAGCGAGCCAAGCGTGCCCCCGCAGCAATCCTCCACCCGATCGCTCTTCGTGTCGTAGTCGTTATTATTGCCGCCCGAGCCGCCGAGCAGAACGGGCGTCGCCATCTGCCTCTGGTGCTCGACCGGGTTGCTCGCGACGCCCTGCGCGTTCAGCAGCACCGCCGCCGCCTGCTTCGCGCCTGTGCCGTCCGCCGTGGCAACGACGTACGTTGCGGACGTCGTTGCCATCGAAGCCGGAGCCGTATAGCGCACCGTGCAGACGGTGAATGCGCGGCTTGATCGCGTGCATCCTGCGTCGCTCAACGTCCCCTGGCCTCCGTTCGATCCCGTCGGCGAATCGGCGAGGGCGAAGCGCACGCCGGCCGCGCCGCCCGCCTCGGCCAGATAGCTCGTAATCGTCGCGGAGGCGCCCGCGCCCAGGGCGACGTTCTCCGGCGTCAGCGGCTGCCGGAATCCTGGCCGAAGAAGAATCGTTGTGCTGGCCGCAAGGGAAGGATTGCTGGCAAGCGAGGCGGTCACAATCACCCGTGCGCTGTCGGCCGTCAGGTAGCCCGGCGGCGTGTACGCGCCATTTGCGTCGATCACGCCCGCGCCCGCGTTGGCGTCGCCACCCGCAAGCGACCACTTGACGCCGGCCGCCGCGCCATCCAGCGTCGCCGCAAACCGCTCCACCACGCCACCGGCGGTGTTTGTGGCGTTGCAGCCGGTGCAATTGGTGTCGATGGCCGCCGCGCCGGGAGAAACAACAAGATTTCCGCCCGCGCCAAACCCGGCCAACTGGCCGCCGCAACCGGCCAGAACGAAAAATGCCGGCGCAAGAAAGGCCGTCCCAACGCTCCCTCGCGGCAACCGCGACAAAAACAAAGACACTCCGCCCCACGGATGCGTCGCCCCGGAGATTTGTCTTCGCCGCCTGCTCATTGCCCGCTCTTCTTTCATGGTAATGCCTGCGGAGACCGCCCGGCTTCTTTGCGCATTCCGTTTGTAGCCAGCCCTGGCCGGTTGTAGCATCGATACGTGCCCGCTCTCGACACTCCCATCAAGTTTGTGCGCGGCGTGGGCCCGCGCGTCGCCGACCTGCTCGCGCAAAAGTCCATCCAGACCGCCGAAGACCTGCTCTACCATCTGCCCTTTCGCTACGAAGACCGGCAGAACCCGCGCAGCCTGGACGAGTTGAAGGCCGGCGAGATGGCCAGCGTCATCGGCGAGGTGCGCGGCGCGGCGCTCCTGAGCACTCGCCGTATGCCGCTCTTCGAGATGACCGTCGGCCAGGGCCGGCTCGCGCTCAAATGTATCTGGTTTCACGGAGCCTATCTCAGCGGCAAATTCCAGGCCGGCCAGACCGTCGCCGTCTACGGCAAGGTTGAGCCCTCGCGCTCCTCGGGCGGCTTCAAGATGATCCAACCGCAGTTCGAGATTCTGCCCGACGCGAGCGCCGACGCCGAGACGCGGCTGCTCGAAGTGGGCCGCATCACGCCCGTCTACGAATCGCTGGGCGGCAGCCGCCTGGCCTCGCGCTGGCAGCGCAAGGTCATCTTCCACCTGCTCGAAGGCCTCGGCGGCGCGGTTCCCGAGTGCCTGCCGCAGTCGATGCTCGCGCGGCTCGGCCTGCCCAGCCGCGAGACGGCCCTGCGCGAGGTGCATTTTCCGCCCGAAGGCACGCCCTTCGCCGCGCTGCAAAGCGCCGCGACCCCGGCCCACCGGCGGCTGATCTTCGAGGAGCTGTTCTATCTCGAACTGGGCCTCGAACTCAAGCGACGGCGCATGAAAGAGCGCCTCGGCGTCGCCTTCGCCGCCAACGACAAGGTGCGCGCGGCCCTCCGCGAGATTCTTCCCTTTCATCCCACCGCGGCGCAGAAGCGCGCCCTCGGCGAGATCGTCGCCGACATGCGCGCGCCCAACCCGATGCGGCGCCTGCTCCAGGGCGACGTCGGCTCGGGCAAAACCATCGTCGCTTTCCAGGCCATGCTCGTGGCCATGGAGAACGGCTACCAGGCCGCGCTGATGGCCCCCACCGAGATTCTGGCCACGCAGCATTTTCTGGCCGCGCGCAAGCTCTTCGAGCGCTCCTCGCGCAAACCGCGGATCGTGCTGCTGACCGGTTCGCTCGACGACGACCGCAAGCGCCTCACGCGCGGCCTCATTCAGCGCGGCGAGGCCAACCTGGTCATCGGCACGCACGCGCTGATCGAAGAGAAGGTCGAGTTCGACCGGCTGGGCCTGGTCGTCGTCGACGAGCAGCACCGCTTCGGCGTCTTGCAGCGCTTCAAGCTGATGAAGAAGCCCAACCAGCCCGAGCCCGATGTGCTCGTGATGACGGCCACGCCCATCCCGCGCACGCTGGCTCTTTCGCTCTACGGCGATCTCGATCTGAGCGTGCTCGACGAGCTGCCGCCCGGCCGCGTGCCCATCGTCACGCGCCGCGTGGCCGGCGAGCGCGCCGACGAGGTCTGGGCCTTCGTGCGCAAACAGGTCGCACAGGGCCGCCAGGCCTACGTCGTCTACCCGGTGATCGAAGGCTCGAAGGACGACCAGCCGGAGTTTGATTTTTCACACGACGAGTCGGAGGCGGGAACGATGCAAGCGGCATCGGCGGGGCTCGCCGAGTTGGCCGAGTCAGGCCGTGCCGTCTTCGCGCCGGCGCGAAAGACCACGCGCAAAGGAAAAACCGCGGATCTGTTCCCGAAGGCCGCGCAGGAAGCCAATCCGAATGCGCGCTCCGGCCTGCGCTCGGCCGTCGAGATGCACGAAAAACTCCGCACCGGACCGCTCGACGGGCTGCGCGTCGGCCTGCTCCACGGCCGGCTCGACGCCGACGACAAGGAGGTCGTCATGCGCCGCTTTCAGCGCGGCGAGATCGACGTGCTCGTCGCCACCACCGTCATCGAGGTCGGCGTCGATGTGCCGAACGCCACGGTGATGGTTGTCGATCACGCCGAGCGCTTCGGCCTGGCGCAGTTGCACCAGTTGCGCGGCCGCGTGGGCCGGGGCGCGGCCAAAAGCTACTGCATTTTGATGACCGGCGAGCGCATCTCGCCCCTCGGCGAGGAGCGGCTGAACGCCATGGTCCGCACGCAGGATGGATTCGAGCTGGCCGAGCTGGACCTTTCGATGCGCGGCCCCGGCGAGTTCTTCGGCACCCGCCAGGCCGGCCTGCCGGATTTTCGCGTCGCCAATCTTTTGCGCGACCGCAAACTGCTGGAGCTGGCCAAGCAGGAGGCCGCGCGCTTCGTCGTCGATCCCGGACCGGCAGTCGCCGAGGAAGAGCGCGCCCGCGTCCGCACCCAGCTCAAACAATCCTGGCAGCGCCGCTACGGGCTGGTGGAAGCGGGCTGAGAAGCGCGTTTGCGCTACGCGAACTTCACCACCAGTAGCCTGGTGCAACCACGCGCAGGAAGGCGCGCATCCGCCGGCTGATGGCCGTGCGCGGCGAGTCGTAGCGGCGATCCTTGCAGCCGAAGTAACCCACCGGATCGACGTTCGCAGGAAAGCGCAGAAAGCAACCCGGCTGACCTTTGAACGGAATCACCTTGCGGAAGATCAACTGCTCCAGCAGTCGCGCGCCGTTCTGACCCATCTCGCGATTCGCGCCGCGCAGCACGCGATCGTAAAAATTGTGTGAGCAGACGAAGAGCTGCACCTGCGCGTCTGCGCCGCGGCGTGGAAAGCCGAGTTTGCGGCAGTCGATCATCAGTTCGAGTTCCGCCTGCGACCGGCGCAAGCGTTTCTCGACAAGATCAAGCGCCCGGCCCAGCGCCGGAAAGATCAGCCGGCCGGTGGTTTTAATCAGGTGCGTGGTTTCGCCGCGCAGCTTGCTGAGCGCGAGGCCCTCGTCGAGCATCTGCATCTCCGCGTAGCCGTAGTTCAAGCCAGGCGGAATCGCCTGTACCGGCAGCGAGAGAAATTCGACTGCGCGGCCAAGGGGATTTTCCCGCCCGGCAATCGCGCGCAACTCGCCGAGATCGGCGCCCGAGTTTTCCAGAAAGAGAATTCGCTCGGCGGCGGCGTGCGGATAGGCCAACCAGAAGCGCAGGGCGCGTTTGTAATCCTCAAGACGCACCTGCGGCGAGGCGCGCCGCACCTGCGCATTCGGCGCGGGCGCAATCGTGGCCGTCATCGCCAGCAGATGGCGCGGCCGGGCGGGCGGATTCTCCGTGGCTGGAGCTGTCGTCATTGCAGGCCGCTGCCGCGCGTCGCGCTTGAAGACTCGGCCGCGGAGTTGCCGCCGTCCGCGCGATGCCGCTCCCAGGCCTTGGCGAACTTCCAGTTCACGTAGGCCGAGTGGTTGAGATGAAAAATCAGCCCCTCGCGGCCGTCGAGAAACCCACCGCGAAAGATGTAATTTTTGATGAAGGTCAACGAAGGATTGAGCACCGTATTCGCAACAAACGCGCCCAGCGACGCACTGGTGCGCCCTTTGCGCAGCACCAGCGGCACCGAAGCCGTGCTGTAGCGCTGCATGTGCTCGATGTAATAGTCGACCGTCGGGTACTGGCGGTGGAAGATGGGATGCTTCAGCCGCCCGGTCTTTTCGCTGGTCTTCGGCGTGGCGTGCGGCTCGGTATCCTCGCGCAGACGCGCGCAGCCGCGGCGAAAAAGGCGCAGCTTGCGGTCGGGATAAAGGCCGCCGTGGCGCATCCACCGGCCGAAGATCTGGTTGAGCCGCGGCGCCCAGTAGGCGCGATAGCGCGGCGGACCGCTCAAAAGCGCGCGAATCTCCTCGGCCAGCTCCGGTGAAAGCCACTCGTCGGCGTCGAGGTTGAGAATCCAGTCGCCGGTGCATTTATCGAGCGCGGAGTTGACCTGCGCGCCGTAGCCCTTCCACGGCTCAGTAAAGATGCTCGCGCCGTAGCCCTGGGCGATCTCCAGGGTCGCGTCGGTCGAGCCGGAATCGACAAGATTGATCTCGTCGGCCCAGGCCACACTGGCCAGCGTGCGGCCGATATTCTCCGCTTCGTTGCAGGCGACGATCGCCACGGAAAGAGAGGGCATGATGCTCTGACAAAACCTCGCTTGAATGAGCCCAGAGTAGCACGCGGGCCGAAGCGCGCGCCAAGCGGCAGACTCAAACAAAGACTGAACCAGAAGCCAGCATCGGCCGATGGACCGCTCCGCCGGAGAGCGCGGACACCGCAACCAGGCAGGCGCAGAAAAAACGTGCTTCCATCCGTTGTCCCGCAAAATCAGACAAACTTTCGTCATGCTCAAAATGGTCAGGATGAAAGCCGAAGAACTGTGCCCGGCATTTTCAAGCCAACTTCTTTTCATCCTTGTCGATACTCTGCGGCACTTGCTTTTGTGTCCGGCGCATGGCGGCGGCAATTGCACACTTTGCCCCTCGTGGGCTTTCCGTGTTCTGGTCATCCGACCGCAGCATGGATTGCGAAGTTTCATCGGGATCGGCAATGATGATGACGGTACTGTAATCTGGAAATGTTCTATCGACGGAATTGCACTTTGGTTTTTTTATTGTACGCAGCGGCTTTTGCAGCGACGGCGTTGACGCGCCGAATCCGAAAGCCGCTCACAGCCAGACGATTGGCAGGAGCATGAGCCAATCCACGGAAGGAACATCGCAGATGCGGCGCGTACTTTACTTTGTCAGTACAGGGATCTGCCTGGTTGGCCTTGCGATGGTCTCCGCGCGGCCGGCCTATGGGTACGCCGATCCGGGCTCTGGTTTACTCGCCGTGCAAGTTCTGGGCGCGACGCTCTCCGCAATCGCTTTCTATTTTCGCTACCAGATTCGGCGGTTGTTCGGGCGCACGAAGAAGCCTGTTGCCAACGCGCATCTTTTGTCCATAACCGCGCCGGAATCGGAACCGGATCTCGACTCTCCAGATGCGGTCGAAGTCTTTGCCATGAACCATTCAGGCAACCATGAGAGCCGGTAGTCCCGTTTCCTTTCGGGATCCGGCCGGTTCCGTTCGCTTGGACGCCAGTACGGTGCGGCGGCGTATCCAGCCCGGCTTCGAGTCCTCCACACTGGAGTTTCTGCGCACCGCCCTGTTTCAGGAATGGGTCGGCAGAGGCTGTATTCCGCCTGCCCGCGCAATGGATTGCGGCAATTTCCTGGAGCTTGAGCATCCACGGATTTCTTTCATTTCTTACGCCTGGGAGTGGTGCCCCGCACAGTTGCGGGCCGCAGCGGAGTTGACGCTCGATCTTTGCAGAGACGCCATTGCGGCTGGTTACATCCTGAAGGATGCGATTCCAGCCAACGTTCTTTTTGAAGGCACACGGCCGGTCTTCGTCGATGTTCTTTCTTTCGAAAAACGAGAATCTGGCTGCCCGCTCTGGCTCGCGCAGGGGCAGTTCGTGCGCAGCTTTTTGCTGCCGCTGCTCGCGCAGCGACATCTCGGCTGGCCTTTGGCCGCGACACAACTGCGCCGCGACGGGTACGAGCCCGGTGCGTTGTACGCGGCCCTGTCCTGGCTTCAGCGGTTGCGTCCTGGTCTTCTCAGCACGATTACGCTGCCCACCTGGCTTGAAGCCAATCCAAACCGTCCTCGTGCGAACAGCCGGTTGGCAAAGCCCATGCGACAGAGGCCAGAGATCGCCACAGCAGTTTTACTGGACAACCTGGCCCGCTTGCGCCGCCGGGTGCAGCGCGCCGCGCCGCCACTGCCGCCCAGCCAATGGAGCGATTACACCACCTCAGCGCATCATTATTCTGCAGCGGACCACGCAGCAAAGCAGGCATTCGTGGCGCGTGCGCTCTCCGAGGCACGGCCGCAGAATGTTCTCGATCTCGGCGCCAACACGGGCACCTACTCTGGCCTTGCCGCCGCGCACGGCGCACGAGTCGTCGCCATCGACCGCGAGCCCACCGCGGTGGAGCAGCTCTGGCGAAACGCACAGACGGAAGGATGGAACGTACTGCCGCTCGCGGCCGACATCGCCCGTCCGACTCCTGCGCTGGGCTGGAATAACACCGAAACGTTCTCGCTCCTGGAACGATTGGAGGGCAAATTCGATCTTGTGCTTCTGCTCGCGCTCATGCACCATCTGCTTTTGACGGACCAGATTCCGCTGGAGCAGATTGCGCAACTCACAGCGCGCCTCACGCGCAAACACGCACTGGTGGAGTGGATTCCACAGCGTGACCCCCAGTTTCAATTCCTGCTGCGCGGCCGTGACGCCCTCTATCGTCACCTCGATCTGGACGGAATGCGAACGGCATTCAACCCCACCTTTCGCGTTGCGGCGCAATGCGAGCTCGCGAACGGGCGCACGCTCGTCCTTTTCGAAAAACGATGAAAGTCCTTGCGAGCAACTTGCGGAATGGCGCCGGAATCGCCGCTCTGTTGTTCTTTCCTGTGTATCGACCCGTGCTCTTCGATGAGCGTTCAACGTTCATGCACACGCCCCAGCCCCTCACCTGCTTTGCGCTGGCGACCATCGCGAATTTGATCCTGACGGCTCTGCTCGTGGCGCGGG
>JAJYFB010000104.1 GCA_021785495.1 Acidobacteriota bacterium
GCGCCCCTCCGCGTGCGCCACCACCACGATCCTCATGCGATCACCCCGGCTTTCTCACGCAGCATGGCCATCAGTTGCGACGCGGCGGCGGCCGCGTCGCGGCCATCGATGACCTGGCGCAGGCGTTGTCGGCCCTGCGCTTCCACGCCGTGGCTGCGCAGCTTGCAAGCCACGCCGTAAGACTCCAGCGTTTCGCGGCGAATCTCTTTTCGTTTCGCCTTCATCACATTGGGCAGCGTGGGATAGCGCGGCTCATTCAAATTCTGTTGCGTGGTCACCACCGCGGGCAGGTCCACCACAAACGATTCCACGCCGTCTTCGGCATCGCGTTCTCCGGCCAGCGTCGTTGCCTTCAGCTCAAGCTTGCGCGTCCAGGTCAGGGCGGGCCAGTCCAGACGCTCGGCAACCGCGGCGCCCAGCGCCTGACTATCCCAATCGGCCTGTTGCCCGCCGCAGAAGATCATCTGCGCTTCTTCCTTGCGGGCGATGGCCGCCACCACCGCGCTGAGAGCGACCGGATCCACCTCTTCGCCGGTCTCCACGTGGATCGCGCGGTCGGCGCCCATCGCCAGCGCCGATCGCAGCGCCTCCTCGATTCGCGCCGGGCCGATGCCCACCACCACAATTTCGGCTTCCGCGCCGCGCTCCCGCATGCGCAGCGCCTCTTCCACGCCGTACTCGTCCATGGTGTCCAGGACAAGCTTGCGGCCCGTGAGATCGACGGCGCGATCATCGACGTAGACGCTCTCCTCGGCATCCAGAACCTGGCGAACGATGGCAAGTATGCGCATCTCGATCCTCCGCAGGCCGCGCAGCCGGCGCGGCCTGCTTTCTCGCTTGCGTTTAGCCGCGAACCTCTTCGACCGTGTAACGGCCGGCCGCCACCATGGCCTTCGCGATCTCACGGCCCAGCGCAACCGTGTTGACCGGCTCGTGCCGGGCCAGCCGGCGCACAATCGCCATCTGCGTTCGCAGCGTGTCGCCCTCGGCTACACCGGCCACCAGTTTTTCCGCGAGCTGAACCATGCGACGGAAGGAGTTGGCGATGAAATACTTCGCCAGCCGCACGCCCATCGGCATCCGCGCGGCGCACTTTTCGGCGCGCAGCAGTGCGGATTCGGAGACCAGAATCTCGGCCAGCATGTCGGCCAACATGCCGACGACTTCCTGCTGTTCGCTCAACTCGGTTCCGAATTTTTGCGAGGCCGCGCCGGCGCAGAACAGGCCCAGCTTCTTGGCGTTGCGCACCAGGTTTCTTTCCGCGCCCAGCACGCCTTCCGGCGGCGCCTGCAGGCTGGGTCCCGCCATCACCTCGTCCATGACCTTCTTGATCGCCGGCAATAGCGCCAGCCGCCCCTGCTGAGCCCGCTTGACCATCCAGCCGGTAGCGATCAGCCGGTTGATTTCATTGGTGCCCTCGAAGATCTTGTTGATGCGCGAATCGCGATAAGCGCGTTCGACGGGATACTCTTCCACGTAGCCGTAGCCGCCGAAGATTTGCAGCATCTTGTCCACGGAGCGCTCGAGCATCTCCGAGCCCCAGAACTTGAGAATGGAGCACTCGACCGCGAACTCGCCGATCGCCTTCTGAATCTGCTCCGCCGTCTTTTCTCCCTCCGGCATGGCGGCGTCGATCGCGCCTACGGTGCGATACACCGCGGCTTCGGCGGCATAAATATCCGCGGCCGTGTCGGCGATCTTTTCCTGGATCAGGCCAAACGCGGTCACGGGCTTGCCAAAGGCCATGCGTTCTCTGCCGTAGCGAATGCCATCGCGCAGCACCGTGCGCGCTCCGCCCACGGCTGCGGCACCCAGCTTGTAGCGGCCCACATCGAGCACGTTGAAGGCGATGTGATGCCCCTTGCCGATCTCGCCCAGCACGTTTTCCGCTGGCACTTGACAATCGGCCAGCGCCAGTGGACAGGTCGAGGAGCCGCGGATGCCGAGTTTATGCTCTTCCGGCCCGACCGTCAGTCCCGGCGTTCCCGCTTCGACCAGAAACGCGGTGAACTTTTCTCCATCGATCTTGGCGAAGACCGTGAACAGGCTGGCCATGCCGGCATTTGAGATCCACATCTTTTCGCCGTTCAGCAGATAGTACTTTCCGTCGGGCGCGAGCGTGGCGCGCGTGCGGATGTTCATGGCGTCCGATCCCGCCGATGCCTCCGAGAGCGCGTAGGCGGCGATCCACTCGCCGCTGGCCAGCTTCGGCAGGTACTTCTGCTTCTGCTCCGGCGTTCCGTACCAGATCAGCGGCAACATGCCGATGCCCACATGCGCGCTGAAGGTTACCGAAAAACTGCCGGAGACTGAGAGCTTCTCGGTCAGCAGGGCTGAGGTCACCTGGCCCAGTTCCATCCCGCCATAACTCTCCGGCACATCCACGCACAACATGCCGAGCTCGCCCAGATCGCGCATCAGCTTGCGCGACAAGGCGTAGTTTTTGGCCTCAATCTCCTGGATGTTGCCCAGAATCTGCTTCTCGGCGAAGTCGGCCGCGATGGCCGCCATCTGCTTCTGTTCCTCGCTCAGATCTTCCGGCGTGAAGACCTCCTCCGGTTGCAGATCCTCGACCAGGAAAGCGCCGCCGCTGACTTTGCGGGTGGAATACGAAACCGCTGCTGTGCCCATCGGTTCTCCTTTATCCTTGCAGGTTTTCGAAGATGCCGGCCGCGCCCATGCCGCCGCCGACACACAGGGTGACCATCCCGTAGCGGGCATGGCTCCGTTGCATCGCACCGAGCAGGGTCGCCGTCAGTTTGGCGCCGGTGCATCCCAGCGGATGGCCCAGCGCGATCGCCCCGCCGCTCTTGTTGACCCGCGCCGGATCGAGGCCCAGCGTGCGGATCACGGCCAGCGACTGCGTGGCGAAAGCCTCGTTCAGCTCGATGACTTCGATCTGATCCAGCGTCAGCCCCGCCAGCTTCAAGGCCTTCGGAATGGCGTAGACGGGCCCGACGCCCATCAGCTCCGGCTCGCAGCCGGCGTAGGCATAGGCCACCAGCCGCGCCAGCGGCCGCGCGCCAATCGCCTGTGCGCGCTCGGCGGAGATCACCACCACGGCCGCCGCGCCATCCGACATTTGCGAGCTGTTGCCCGCCGTCACCACGCCCTTGGCATGGAAGGCCGGCTTGAGCTTGGCCAGCGCCTCCACCGAAGTATCGGCGCGCGGTCCCTCGTCGGCGGTGAACTGAACCTCGGTCACCGCCGGTTTGCCGTTTTCCGTTGAGGCCACACGGACCGGAACCGGGACGATCTCCTCCTGAAAATCTCCCGCTGCGATCGCCTGTATCGCTTTGCGATGGCTCTCGCAGGCAAACTGGTCCGCGTCTTCGCGGCTCACGCCGTACTGCGCGGCGACGCGCTCGGCGGTCAGCCCCATGGTCAGATAGGAGCCGGGAAAGTTCTCGGCGAGCCAGGGATTGATGGCGACCTTGTTGCCGCCCATCGGCACCAGCGACATCGATTCCGTGCCGCCGGCCACGATTACCTCCGCGCCGCCGCAGCCGATGCGCTCCGCAGCCAGCGCGATCGACTGCAAACCGGAGGCGCAGTAACGATTGATCGTCATCGCCGAAGCCGTAATCGGCACGCCCGCGCGCAGGGCAAGCACGCGGGCGACATTCATGCCCTGTTCCGCCTCCGGCATGGCGCAGCCGATGATCACGTCGTCGATCTCCCGGGAATCGAGCCCGGCCGCCCGCTCGATGGCGGCGCGAACCGCGACGGCGCCCAACTCGTCCGGGCGGGTATTCTTCAACATGCCGCGCGGAGCCTTGCCCACCGGCGTGCGCACCGCGCTCACAATCACTGCATCCCGCATTCTTTCGCCTCCTTACCTGCTGGCATCGATCACTTTCTCCGCGCCTTGACGGCTTGCCCGAACTCAGTTCCTCAGCGGTTTGCCGGTTTTGAGCGTGTGCGCGATCCGTTCGGCCGTCTTGGGCTCGCCGCAAAGGGAAACAAAGGCCTCGCGCTCCAGATCGAGCAGGTACTCTTCACGGACGGCAGTTCCCGCCGGCAGCTTTCCACCGCTCAGGATATGCGCCACATGATGCGCGATCTTCACATCGTGATCGCTGATGTACTCGCCCTGGCGCAGGAAGTAAGCGCCCATCTGCAGCGTGGCGCGCAGATTCTCGCCGGGCGCGGCCAGGGCGATTTGCGGCAAGGGCGGACGGTAACCGGCCCGCGCCAGCCGCAGCGCCTGCGCCTTGGCGTCGGCCACCAGCCGCTCGCGATTCATCGTTACCGTGTCGCCAGCCGCCACGATGCGCAGGCTTCGGGCTTCGAGCGCCGAGGTGGAGACCTTCGCCATGGCGATGGTCTCGAAGACGCCGCGAAAGGCGTCATAGATTTCGACCGAATCCCCGCGGCTGTCCGGCTTCACCGCCTGGGCTGCGGCTATCGCGCGCAGCGCCATCTCCTTGCAGCCGCCGCCGGCCGGCACCAGGCCCACGCCGGTTTCCACCAGCCCGGTATATAGCTCCAGGTGCGGCTGGCGCAGCGACGCGTGCATGCAAATCTCCGTGCCGCCGCCCAGACAAAGCCCAAAGGGAGCCGCAACCACCGGCCGCGGACAGAACTTGATGGCCTGCGTCATGGCCTGAAAGGCGCGGGTGAACCGATCGATCTCTTCCCACTCCTGATCCTGAATCGCCATCAGCAGTTGCATCAGGTTGGCGCCTGCCGAGAAGTTGGCCGCGTCGCTGGTGATGAGGAATCCCTCGAAGTTGCGCACGTGCTCGCTGCCGGGGTCGAGCGCCTGCCGCAGGAACTGCACGATGTCCTGCCCGATGCTGTTCATCTTCGAGTGGAACTCGAAACAGGCGATCCCATCGCCCAGATCGACCAGCGAAACGCCGGGATTGCCCGCCACCACGCCGTTGTGCTTCCGGTAGAAGCTGACCGGAGCCAGTTCCGCATCGATCCTGCGCTTTTTGTAGCCGCCGCTGGCGGCGTCGAAGTACTCCTCGCCGTCCTCGCGATACCAGCCGCCGCCGGCCGCCAGCACGGCCTCCACCGCCGGGGGAATCGGCATCTCCGCGGCCCGCATGAGAGCCACGGCTTCGGCCACTCCGGCCGCATCCCACATGGCAAAGGGGCCAAGCTCCCAATTGAAACCGGTCTGCATCGCGCGGTCGATTTCGACGATCGATTCGGCTGCCTCGCCGATGCGATGCGCGGCATAGCTCCACAGTTCCGGCAAAGCCTGCCGGTAAAAACGCGCCGCCTTGCCGCGCGGATCGCCGCCGAGCAGCGCGCGAATCCTCCCCGCCAGCGATTCGTTGGTCTTGGCCATCTCCACTTCCGCCAGCGAAGCGCGCACCACCGGGCGGTACGCGAAGCTCTCGAAGTCCAGCACTTCGATCTGGTCGCGGCCTGCGCCGCGCGGCTTCCTGTAGAAGCCTTGGCCGGTTTTGTCGCCCAGCCAGCCGCGTTCCATCAGCCGCTCGATCACCGCGGGCAGCTTCACGTCCTGCCGCTCATCGCTGGCGTTGGCGGCAAAGTTGCGCGCCACGTGTCCCAGCACATCGATGCCGACCATGTCCGCCAGCCGGAAGGTGCCCGTCTTCGGCCAGCCCACAACCGGGCCGGTCAGCAGATCGATCTCTTCCACCGTCAGTCCCTGCTGCTGCATGATGCGGACGGTATTGAGCATGGCGAAGGTGCCGATGCGGTTGGCGATGAAGTTGGGCGTGTCGTGCGCGGCCACCACGGCCTTGCCCAGTTTGCGGTCCGCGAACTCGGCAACCGCCGCCATGGCCTCGCCATCGCTCTCCGGCGTTGCGATCCGTTCCAGGAGCCGCATGTAGCGCGGCGGATTGAAAAAATGCGTGCCGAACCAGCGTCGCCGCACAGAGGCTGGAAAATCGGCGGCGATCAGCGCCACCGGCAGTCCGCTGGTGTTCGTGGTCAGAATCGCCGCGTCGTGCAGGTGGGGGATGACGCGCGCCAGCAGGCTGCGCTTGATCTCGAGGTTTTCGGCCACGGCCTCGATGACCCAGTCGCAGTCGCGCAGGCGCGCAAGATCGTCCTCGAAGTTGCCGGTCGCAATCGCGGCCGTCAACGAAGGCTGGGCCAGAGCCGCGGGTTTGGAGGTCTTCAGCGCCTCGACTGCGCGCGCCACCACGGCATTGCGGTCCTGCCCGGCGGCCGCCACGTCCAGCAGCAGCACCGGAACGCCGGCGTGCGTCATGTGCGCGGCGATGCGGGCGCCCATGGTTCCCGCTCCCAGCACGGCCACCCGCCGGATGGGATATTGGCTCGCTCCCGCCCTGGAATCGGCGTCTGGACTGCTCTGAAGCTCCATCGTACAATCTCCTTTCGCGCCAGGGATGCGTGACGTTTCCGTCTTTGCCCGGCGCGATTACGCTCCATGAAAACTGACCATCGGGTCAAATAATCGCCAACCAACCCTGGCGAACGAATAGTACTGAACGCGAGGTCAAATGTCAACCGGGAAGAAATCGAGGGCAGGGAAGATTCGATAAGATCAAGAAAAATTGGGTGTTCTGCCCGATGAGGGTTCCGCGGCGGACCCAGGAATCCGGTTCTTTCGTTGTCGAGGCGGGAGCTAGGCTCGCGGAGCCAGTCCCGCGAGGAGCAGGCGCGAGAACTCCGAAACGATCTCCTCTGTGCCCAGGCCGCCGCCGGGCCGATACCAGGTTCCGATCCAGTTGATGGCGCCCGCGATGGCGAAGGAGGCCAGTTTGGCGTTGCAGGCAACGATGGACCCGTCCTGAACTCCCTGCTCGATCATGGCGCGGATGGCGGCGTCGATGCGGCGTTTCAGGTCGCGCACCTGGCGGCGCGCGGGGCTGGAAAGCTCGGCTTCATCGAGCATGGGCACGCAACGGCCAAAATCGGTGGTGACGATGGCCGTGGCGTAGGATTCGATATAGGCGCGCAGCCGTTCCAGGCCCGTGCCCTCGCAATCGCCGGCCTCGCGCAGAGAAGACTCAATGGAGTCGATGCCCGCCCGGTAGCACTCCACCAGCAGCTCTTCCTTGTTGCGGAAGTAGTAATAAAGGGCGGGCTTGGTGATGTTCAACCGCGCGGCAAGCTCGCTCATCGAGGTCTTGTGATAGCCCTTTTCCAGATAGAGCTTTGCGGCGGTCTGCAGCACCGCATCCCGCTTGGTGTCCATGCGGTGCTGTGCGCGGACATCGAAGGCCTTCCATGGCTCATGCGCCGGTACAACCTGTGCGGAATCCTTGCTTTCCGTAGGCAATGACCCTCTCCCTCTTCCAGCGGCCGTCCCGAGGTGGGCGAAGCCGGTGCGCCCTCGAATCTCCGGCCTTCGGTGTCTGCGTCCTGGCCCCTCATCGAAGAAGATCCCGCCAAGGGCCGGTGCGATGCGGCGTTTCCGGCGGTCAATCCAGAAACAGGTCGGTCCGCATGGGCTGCCCGGGCTGGGTTTCATACGCGCGGAAGTCGGTCACCCCGGCTGCGCGCAGCACATCCTCATCGATGAAAAAATTCCCCGTAGTGGAACGCGCTGTTTGTTTCAGGATAACCGAAGCGGCTTCGGCCACAATCTCCGGTTTTCTTGCCGGCGCGCCCGCCATTCCGGGGATCGCCTGCAGCGCCGCGGTGGCGATCACCGTGCGCGGCCAGAGCGCGTTGACCGCAATCCCCAGTGGGCGAAACTCCTCGGCCATGCCCAGCACGCACAGGCTCATTCCGTACTTGGAGATGGTGTAGGCCAGGTGCGGCGCCAGCCACTTCGGGCGCAGATCGATGGGCGGCGACAGCGTGAGAATGTGCGGGTTCTCCGCCTGCTTCAGAAACGGCAGGCACGCCTGCGCGCAGGCGAAGGCGCCGCGCAGATTCACGCCCATCATCAGATCGAAGCGCTTCATGGCCGTCTCCGCCGTTCCGCTCAGGCTGATGGCGCTGGCGTTGTTGATCAGGATGTCGATGCCGCCGAAGTGTGCTACCCCGCGCTCGACGGCCTGCTGAATCTGATCTTCAAAACGAATGTCGACCGCCAGCGGAAGCGCCTGGCCGCCGGCCTTCTCGATCTCCGCGGCGGCCGTGAAGATGGTGCCCGGCAGACGCGGATGCGGCTCGGTCATTTTGGCCGCCAGGAGGATGCTGGCTCCTTCTCGCGCTGCGCGCAGAGCGATGGCCAGCCCGATGCCGCGGCTGGCCCCGGTAATCATCAATACTTTTCCGCGCAGGCTGGACATAGGATCCATTTCCTTTCGTTTCAGTGAAATACCGTGTTTCAGGCCCACGCCTCGGCAGGCGGTCGCGTCAGCGCGGGACCACGCTGAAAAGAATTTTCTGTCCTCATGGTAAAAAACTTCGTGACAAACGTCCAGCAAAATGGTTATTTTACCCATCGGTTAGTATTTCGCTCCTGAGGCGCTCTATGGAATTGACCGTTGAGGATAGTCTCTTCTGTTCCAACCCGGCCGCCAGGCCGGTGCTCCAACCGCAAGAACTTCCCTTGCAACGGCTCTACACATGCGAGCGGGAGCGGGCCGCCATGCGTTTTCTGGTGCAGCCGGTGCCGGGCGCGGTGCGCGAGTGGAGTTGGGCCGAAACCATGCTGGAGGTGCGGCGGATGGCGGCCTGGCTGAAGGCGCAAAACTGGCCTCCCGGCTCGCGCATCATGATTCTGGGCAAGAACAGCGCCTGGTGGCTGATGGCCGATTTCGCCATCTGGATGGCGGGGCACGTGAGCGTTCCGCTCTTTCCCGCCGCCAGCTCGCAGGCGATGGCCGCCCTTTGCGATCACTGCGGGCCGGTGGCCTGTTTTCTGGGGCGTTTCGACAATCCCCTGCCCGCCGCGCGGAAAGCCTCGATTTCGATCGTCACGATCGCCTGTCCCGATGCCGATCCCGCATCGCTGCCCGCCCACAGCCTGCACTGGAAGGACCTGCTGGCGGCCCAGCCGCCCATGGCGGAGAGCCCCCTGCGCCACGGCATGGATGTGGCCACCATCATCTACACGTCCGGCAGCACCGGCCAGCCCAAAGGCGCGATCCACTCGTTTCAAGGGCTGAGCATGATGGGGCTGTCGATCAAACCGCAGTTTCCGCCGAACCTGCCGGAGACCGATCGCGTGCTCTCCTACCTGCCGCTGGCGCACATCGCCGAACGCGCGCTGATCGAGATGAATGCGCTGTTTTCACCGCTGGAAATCTACTTTGTCGAGAGCCTGGAGAGATTTCCCTCCGATCTTGCCCGCGCCCGGTCCACCATTTTTTTCTCGGTGCCGCGCCTCTATGAGCGTTTTCAGCAGAAGGTCTTCGAGCGCGTTCCCGCAAAGCGGCTCCGGCTGCTTCTGGCGCTGCCGCTGGTGGGTGCGCTGACGCGCAGCAAGATTCGCCGCGCCCTCAGTCTGGATCACGCGCGCATTGTGGCCGGCGGCGGCGCGGCCACGCCGGTGGAGCTGATTCGCTGGTACCGCGGGTTGGGCTGCAACTTCATCGAAGGCTACGGCATGACGGAAACCGGCATTACCCACGTTCCTCTGCCGGGTTCCGAGCGCGTGGGCTTTGTCGGCCAGGCCAGCCGGTATGCCGAAACGCGCATCGCGCCGGACGGAGAGGTGCAGATTCGCGGAGCCATGAACATGATGGGCTACTTTCACGACCCGGAAAAGAGCCGCGCCGCATTCACGCCCGACGGCTTCCTGCGCACGGGCGACCGCGGCGAGATCGATGACGCCGGTCGCCTGCGCCTGATCGGCCGGCTCAAAGAAGAGTTCAAAACCTCCAAGGGAAAATACATCTACCCGTCGCGCATCGAAGAGCAACTCGCCATGACCAGCCTGTTTGAGAGCGTGGCCGTTTTTGGCGAGGGCTTCAATCAGCCTTTTGCTCTTGCCGTTCTTGCGCCGGAACGGCGCGAGGCCTGCTTGAATCCGAATGGCCGCGCTGTGACCGAAGCGGAACTCGAAGCCAGCCTGACGCGCATCAACGAACTTCTTGAAATTGCTGAACGTCTGAGCTTCATCGCCGTGTCGCCGCAGCCGTGGACGACCGAGAATGGCTGCCTGACGCCGACCCTGAAGGTGCGCCGCTTTGCACTGGAGCAACGCTACGGCGCGCAGTTTCCGCAGTGGGAGGCTGCGGGCAAACGAACGCTCTGGCTGGAGGGGCAATGACGGCATCCGCATTGGCTTCGTCAACATTTCATTCGATCCAGGGAAAACAGGTCGAGGCGGCCTTTCAAGCCGCGCCCCGTGCCCGCGGCGCCATCCTGCTGCTGCATGAGGCGCTGGGTTCGGTCCGCTATTGGAAGGATTTTCCTGCGCAACTGGGCCGTGCGACCAGTTACCATGTCCTGAGCTACTCGCGGCCGGGACATGGCGACTCCGAAGGCCCCCGCGAAGATCGGAATGCGGCGCACTACACGCGACAGGTGAACGAGGTGATTCCAGCGCTTCTCGCACTCTACGGAATTTCCGATCCGGTCCTTTACGGCCATAGTGAAGGCGCGGCGATCGCGATGCTCTATGCCGCTTCGGGCCGCTCCACCCGCGCCTTGATCCTCGAAAGTCCGCACCTCAATCCCGGCAGGCAGGTGCGCAAATATATTCAGAACCTGGTGAAGAGCTACCCCGGCAGCCAGTTGCAATCCCGACTGGCCAAGTATCATCGCGATGCCGACGGCGTCTTCGACCATTGGGCGCAATGGGTTCTTGGGATGAAGCCGGAAGATTATTTTCCCCGCCAGTTGCTGCGCCGCATCGCATCCCCGGTTCTGGTTCTGCAAGGGGAGCGCGACGAGTTTGGCACCGGTTCGCATCTGGAAATACTCCGGCAGCATCTGCCGGATCTCGAATCGCACGTCTTTGCCGAGGCGGGCCATCTCCCGCACCGTGAG
>JAJYFB010000105.1 GCA_021785495.1 Acidobacteriota bacterium
CTCCTTGCCGAAGAAAGCATCCTCGAAGTTGATCGCCAGATCGAAGCGCAGATCGTCGCCGCGCTGCTGCCGCTCGCCGCGCGCGCCGCTGCGCGACGATCCGCCCATCGAGAACATCTCGCCAAACAGATCGCCAAAGATGTCGCCCAGGTCCACGCCGCCGGCGAACGGGCCCGCGCCGAAGCCCTGCCCGCCCAGGCCGGCGTGGCCGTAGCGATCGTAGGCGGCGCGTTTGTCGGCGTCGCTCAACACCTGGTAGGCCTCGCTGGCCTCCTTGAACTTTTCCTCGGCCGCCTTGTCGCCCGGATTGCGGTCGGGATGGTACTTGAGCGCCTGCTTGCGATAGGCGCTCTTCAGTTCCTGGTCGGAGGCGTCGCGCGCAACGCCCAGCACTTCGTAAAAATCTGCTTTGCTCACTTGAGCTTCCAGCTCCTGGCTGCCAGCCTTTGGCCTTGCAGGCTTGCGGTTTCGTCCATCGTCGCAATCGCCCGTTAAGCGACGCTTCGGATCACTCTTGCAGTTCCGCCTCGACGCAGCGAAGAGCCGGCGGCTGGAAGCTGCATCCGGTTTTACTCGCTCACCTGCCTGCTGTTCTGCGCCACGCGCACCAGCGCAGGCCGCAGCAGCCGTTCGCGAATCGTATAGCCGCGGCGAATCTCCTCGGCCACGTGCTGATCGGGCACATCGTCGCGTTCCACCGTTCCGAGCGCCTCATGTACGCGCGGATCGAAGGCCTCGCCCGAGGCCGGAATCGCCCGCACCTGCATCTTTTCGAGGATCTCGACCATTTGCTTCACGATCAGGTTCACGCCTTCGCGAAGCTGCGCCTCCGAGCCGGTCGCCTTGAGCGCCAGCTCGAAGTGATCGAGCACGGGCAGAAACTGCTCGACGACGCTGGCCGTTGCACGATCGCGAAAATCGGCCTTCTCGCGCTCGGCGCGCCTGCGGGCGTTCTCGAACTCGGCCTGCGTGCGGGCCAGCCGGTCCAGCAGTTGATCCCGCTCGGCCCGCAGTTGCTCAATCTCTGTCGTTCCCACGGACGGGGCCTCGCTTGCGGCAGCGGCTGCGTCTGCGGCCGCTGCCAATGGCCCGCCGGGCGCCGGCAATTCGTCTGCGGGTCGTTCGCTCGCGGTGTCGATCGCCTCGGCCTCCATGGCCTTTTTCGCTTCTTTCGTCTTCAACTCCTCGATCTCCTCAATCGGCATCGTTTCTTTACATTCTCCTCAAAAATTCCGACCGCTCTTCGTTTTCGATGAAAAAGGCGCGGAGACGGCTCAATCGCTCCCGCGCCTCCGGCGTCGATTCTCCGCCGGAAGCCGCAGTCGAAAACACCTGCACAAAGTAGCGCCGTTACGCGCCGGGAAGCTCCAGCAGCCGCGCCGAGAGCCGCGCGATGTAACTGACGGCCTCGATCGTCTCCTGGTACTGAATCCGCGTGGGCGCGATGACGGCCACCGTGCCCACGTTCGTGTCGCCCTGCCGGGCCGGAGCGCCAATCAGCACCAGATCCTGCATGGCCGGCGTGGCCGCGTCCAGGCCCACCACCACGCAAACCTCCTGCTGGCGGCCGTCCACGTAGGCGGTCAGCAACTCCACCAGCCGCTGCTTGGCTTCGAGCGCCAGCAGCATCTGCCGCAGCCGCTCACGATCCTGCTCGGCGCCGATCAGGTTCGCCATGCCATCCACAAACAGCGCCGCGCCCGCCTCGTCGCCGGCCAGCGCGCCCTTGCGGCACAACTCCTCCACCGAGCCGAGCAACTGCCGGTAGGCCTCGCGTTCGGCCTCCACTCGCCGCGCCACCTCGGCGCGCACGCGGTCGATCGGCCAGCCCCGGAAGTTCTCGTTCAGGTAGCGGCTGGCCGTCTCCAGTTCGAGGGCCGTCAGCTCCCGGTCGAGCGTGAGCACCCGGTCCTGCACGGCCCCGGCCTGCGTCACAAGAACCGCCAGCACGCGGCCCGTCGCCAAACGCGAAAAATGAATGTGTTCGAGCACCTGCTCGGTCGCCGCGCTGGCCAGCGCCACGCCCAGCCCGCGCGAGAGGGCGGCCAGCACATGCGCCGTGCGCTCCAGGTACTCGTGCGTGCTCCCGACCCCCAGAAAGCTCTCTTCGATCCGCCCGCGCCGTTCGACGCTCAACGGCGACTCCGCCGCGCCAGCCGCCCGACCAGCCGCCATGCGGCCCGGCTGCACGATCTGCCCCACGTAATCGCGGAAAGCCGCCGCCGTCGGTACGCGGCCGGCCGAGGCGTGCGGCTGCTCCAGCAATCCCGCCTCGCCGAGCGAGGCCATCACGTTGCGTACGGTCGCCGAACTCAGGCCCTCGCGGCCGGCAAATCTCCGCGCCACGGCCTGCGACGCCACCGGCTCGCCGGTCGCGATGTACAGCTCCACAATGGCCGTCAAAACCAGCCGCTCACGCGGATTGAGGCGCAGCTCAGGCATCGTTGCGGCTCTCTTCTCCGCCCCGCGTTCAAGCGCGAGGCCCAAGCCGCCGCGCCCATCCACCGGGCGAGATTTTTCCAAGTTAAGTCTCAATAATAGTACGACTTATGTCAAAGAAACGAGAAAATACTCCTTTTTGAGTCTAGTGACGGCCATTCGCCAGTGTCAAGGCAGCCGCATGGGCGGCGGCAAGGATCCGGACAATCGCCGCGCTTTCCCCGGCGGTTTCCCTGGCGATGCGCACGACGCCTTCACGGCTGCCGGACGCACGGCGACGCAAAACGCGGTCTTCAACTGGACCTCCGGCCTGCTGAAGCTGCGCGCCGCCGAGCCGGCTTTGCAGGCCGGAGTCGAGCAAAATCTCTTTGCCGACGCTGACGGATTCGCTTTCGTCCGCACGCTTGCGCCGGAAGGCTGCGTCGCCGATCACAACCGCGAGGAGCTGCTGATTGTCGTCAACAAGGCGGCGCGGTTGAAGCCCTTCACGCTGCCCACGGCGGGGACGGCTCTCGACGGATGCCGCGACTTCCGCGTTCTCGCGCCCACGCACGGCGGGCCGGCCACGCTTGCAGGAGGAGCGCTGCATCTCGAAGAGTCCGCGCAATCGTTGACGATCTACGCCGTGCGATAGGGCGATACGAATCAGCTGGGCGCGATCGAAGAGCAGATGCGGCGAGGAGATCCGGCGCCGGCCGGCTACGATGGAGGCGGAGCCGTCGCATTCTCCAGCGGCTCGTCGCCCGTGGGTCTGGGCGATCGGGCAGCGCGCTTGATCCGGCTGCGGTCGAATTCTCGAACGAAACAGCGTGCCGGGAATGTCAAGGATGTTCGCGGAAGAGCCTACAATAGAAACATGCGGGCCAGCGCCCGCCAAGGACTGAGCGGACAACGATGTTTGAAGTCACCGTGGAGTCGGATTTTTCCTCCGGCCACTATCTGCGCAATTACAAGGGCAAGTGCGAAAATCCGCACGGCCACAACTACAAGGTTCGCGTCACGCTGGCCGGGGCCGAACTTGACCACGCCGGGCTGCTGCTGGACTTCAAGCTGCTCAAGCAGGTGCTGCGGCCGGTGATCGAGCGCATCGATCACCAGATGCTGAACGACCTGGAGCCGTTCACGGTGCTGAATCCTTCGGCCGAAAACATGGCCAAGTACTTCTACGACGAGACCAACCGACTCCTCGCGGAGATGACCGGAGGGCGCGTGCGCGTGAAGGACTGCACAATCTGGGAGACGGACACGACCACAGCGACTTACTACGAATAGCCGCGTTTGCGCGGTTGCCGAGAGTTTTTTCTGCCGCAGGTTGGCTCCTGGTCTGGCCTAGTTTGGCCGCATCCGTTGCGACGACTGCACAATGCGAAGAGGAAACGACGCCGGATTGACCGCGGAAAGAATCGGCGGGCAGAAGAGCGGTTCGGGATCGCATGACGCTGCTTTTTTATAACGTGGCATTGCTTGTGGCGCTGGTGGCTGGAGCGCCCTGGTGGTTTTGGCGCATGGCCACGACGCGCAAGTATCGCGAAGGGCTGCGAGAACGGCTGGGGCGCGTGCCGAAACGGTTTGCGGCCCGGATCGCAACCGGAGCGCGGCCCGTGCTCTGGGTTCACGCGGTGAGCGTGGGCGAGGTGCTGGCCGTTACGCGGCTGGTGAAGACGCTCGATGCGCTGCTGCCGGAGTATTTTGTGGCGATTTCGACGACCACGCGCACTGGCCAGGCGCTGGCCCGCGAACGCTTCGGCGCGGAGCGCGTCTTTTATTGTCCGCTCGATCTGCCCTGGGCGGTGCGCGCCTGGCTCGACGCGCTCGAACCGCGCCTGCTGGTGCTGGCCGAGACCGAGTTCTGGCCGAATCTTCTGCACGGCTGTTTCCGGCGCGGAATTCCCGTCGCGGTGGTGAATGCGCGCATCTCCGATCGCTCGTGGCCGCGTTATCGGCTGCTGCGCCGTTTGTGGCGGCCGCTGCTGAGCCGGCTGAGCTGCGTCATGGCGCAGAGCGAGATCGACGCCGGGCGCTTGCGCGCCATGGGCTGCGCGCCCGAGCGGGTTTCCGTCGCGGGCAATCTCAAGTTCGACGTGCGCGCGGCCGGGGAGACCGAGGCGACGCGCCTATTCAGAACCAAACTGGCGGGGCTGCGCCTGGTGGTTGCCGGCAGCACGCTCGACGGCGAAGAGGCGGCGCTGCTCGACGCCTGGCCGCAACTGCTCGACGCCGACGCGCAACTGGCGATGGCGATTGCGCCGCGGCATCCGGAGCGATTTGCGGCCGTGGCGGCGCTGCTCGACCGGTCGGGGCGCGCGTGGTCGCGTCGTTCGATATGGAGCGCAACGCAGTCTGAACCGATCGAGCCCGGCCAGATTGTGCTGCTCGACACGATTGGCGAACTCGCCTCGGTGTATGCGCTGGCCAGCGTGGCCTTTGTGGGCGGCAGCCTGGTTCCCGCCGGCGGGCACAATCCGCTGGAACCGGCGCAGTTCGCCGCGCCGATTGCGATGGGACCGCACTATGCCAACTTCCGCGCCATTGTGGAGGAACTGCGGGCGCACGACGGGCTGCGCATCGCGCCCAAAGAGGAGCTTGCGGCGGCGTTGGCCGGATTGCTGCGCGACCGTCCGGCGGCCGAAGCGATGGGCGCGCGGGCGCGCACGGTCTTCGATCGGCAGGCGGGAGCTACGGATCGCTGCGTCGAGGCGATCCGCGCCATCCTTGCCGCCGCATCCGGCCCGGAGCGGCAGCCATGAACCGGCCGCCGCTTTGGCCGCTGACGCCGGTCTACCGGCTGGCGCTGCTGCTGCGCGAAGCGGAGTTGCGCACGGGGCTCAGGCCGGTGCGCCGGCTGCGCTGGCCCGTGGTGAGCGTCGGGAATCTTTCGGCCGGCGGGGCAGGGAAGACGCCGCTCGTGATTGCGCTCGCCCGCGCCCTCGCTGCGCGCGGCGCGCATGTGGACGTGCTCTCGCGCGGCTACGGACGGCGGCGCTCCGCGCTGCCGCTTGGCGTCGATCCCAACGGCGCGGCCGAGGAGTTTGGCGACGAGCCGCTGGTGATTGCGCGCGCGGCTGGCGTTCCCGTCTTCGTCGCCGACGAGCGGTACGCCGCGGGCCTGCTGGCCGAAGCGAATGCCTCGCCGTGCGAAGCTCCGCAAGTCGGCGAGCCGGCGAATCCTCCGCTCCGCGTGCATCTGCTTGACGACGGCTTTCAGCACCGCCAGCTTGCGCGCGACGTGGAGATTTTGCTCCTGAGCCGCCGCGATCTGGCCGAGCGTTTGTTGCCTGCGGGCAATCTGCGCGAGGCATTGCATGCGGCTGCGCGAGCGAGCGTTTTTGCCATTCCGGAGGACGAGCCCGAAGTTGCCGAGTGGGTACGGTCGCAGGGCTGGGAGCGGCCCGTCTGGCGGCTGCGCCGTCGCATGGACGCGCCGTCCATCGAAGGCCCGGTCGTCGCCTTTTGCGGCATCGCGCGGCCGGAGCAGTTTTTTCGCGGCTTGGAGCAGGCGGGAATGCGCCCGGTTGCGCGGCTCGCCTTCGCCGATCATCATCGCTATACGGGCACCGATCTCAAGCGCATCACGGCGGCGGCGCGTGCGGCTGGCGCCGTGGCGCTCGTCACCACCGAGAAAGATCGCGCGCGTCTGGGCGCGCGGGCGGAAAGTCTGGCGGAGCGAATTCCGCTCGAAGTCGTGCCGCTGCGCATGGAGATTGAAGATGAAGCCGCCGCAATCGATTGGCTTCTACAGCGCATTCGCGCGTGCGCGCGGCATTCTTGATCCGGCCCATTCGGATGAGTCCATGCTTACCCACCCAAACCGCAAAGAACACGGTTTGGATGGGCACCCATCGTCGTACTCTTTTGGACCGGATCAGTAGAGAGAGGGGCGCGTTTCATCGGCCAGCGGCGTGAGCCAGAGCGCGATTTCGTCGCCGCGCGTCTCGGCGCGCACGCCGGCGAGGTCGCGGATCGCGTAGTGGGCCGCGGCGAGCGATTCGAGGGGATGCGAAAAGGGAGTGGCGACGACGGTGCATCCCGCGTTGCGTCCGGCCTCGACGCCGGAGGCCGAATCCTCGAAGACCACGCACGCCGCGGGCGAAACGCCGAGCAGCGCCGCTCCGGCCAGATAGGGCTCCGGGTGCGGCTTGCCGCGCGTGACGCTATCGGCCGTCACCAGACGCTGGGGCGCGGAAATGCCGCCGGCCGCGAGGCGAATGCGCGTCAGCCGCTCGGTGGCGCTGGTGACCACGGTCCAGCGATCGGCCGGCAGCGCGGCCAGCAGCTCGCGCACGCCGGGCAGCACGGTCAGCCCTTCGTTGTCGGCGGCTTCGATCTCCTCAATCACCTTGAGTTCGGCCTCGGCATCGAGATCGGGGCGCAGCAAAACGACGGTTTCGACGGCGCGGCGTCCGTGCGCGGTGGTGCGCGCAAGAGCCGGATCGACGCCGCGCAGCCGTGCCCACCGCGTCCAACTGCGCTCGACCGAGGCGATCGACGAGATCAGGATGCCGTCCATGTCGAAGAGAATGCCTTGCACGCGCAATTGAACCGGAGATTCGGCACGAGTGTTCATAGTGAAATTGTAGGGTCCGCGCCGGCGAGCATCGCAGCGTAAGCTAGGGAAGGAACGGAATCTCTTCATGCCGAACGATGTCAAAGTGTTGATCGCCGAAGACGAACCAAATGCGCTGGCCGGACTGGCGGAGCTGATCTCCGGCTGGGGCTATCGCACGGAGACCGCGCGCGACGGCGTGGAAGCCTGGGAAAAAGCCATCGCGTGGGAGCCGGCCATCGTCGTGACCGATCTGAAGATGCCGCGCATGGACGGGCTGGGGCTGCTGACCAAGCTCTCCGAAGGGGACGCAGGCGCAAGCGCCCATCTCGCCGTGGTCGTGCTTACCGCGATGGGCTCGATTCAACGGGCCGTCGACGCCATGAAGCTGGGGGCCTACGATTTTCTCGAAAAGCCCGTGGACGCGACTCGCCTGAAGACCATCCTGGCCAACGCGGCGCGGCAACGGGAGACGGTGATCGAACTCGAAGTGGCGCGGCGGCGGCTGCGCGAGACGGGCGTTCTGGGCGCGCTGGTCGGCGGCTCGAAGCCGATGCGCGAGATCTTTGCGTTGATCGAGCAGATTGCGCCCTCGAACGTTCCGGTGCTGATTACCGGCGAGAGCGGCACCGGCAAGGAGCTGGTGGCGCGGACGCTGCACGATCTGAGCCCGCGCAAAACGCGCCCCTTTGTTGCCGTCAACTGCGCGGCGATTCCCGAAACACTGATCGAGAGCGAGATCTTCGGCCATGAAAAGGGGGCATTCACGGGCGCGCTCGAGCGTCGCGCCGGATGCTTCGAGCTGGCCTCGGGCGGCACGCTGCTGCTGGATGAGATCGGCGAGATGCCGGCCGGAACGCAGGCCAAATTATTGCGCGTTCTCGAAGAGCGCAAGCTTCGGCGGCTGGGCGCGCGCAGCGAGATGGACGTCGACGTGCGCGTGCTGGCGGCCACCAACCGCGATCCGCGCCAGGCCGTGGCGCAAGGACACCTGCGCGCCGATCTGTTTTACCGGCTCAACGTTTTCAACATCGTCATGCCGCCCTTGCGCGAACACATGGACGACCTGCCGGCGATGGCCGAGGCCATGACGCGCGACATGAACCAGAAGCACGGGCGCAAGGTCGCCGGCGTCTCGGCGTCGATGCTCGACCGGCTGATGGCCTACCACTGGCCGGGCAATGCGCGCGAGCTGCGCAACACGATCGAGCGGGCCGTGGTGCTCTGTCCCGACGGCGCACCCCTCGACGCGGGCCACCTGCCGCCGGGCTTTGGCGCGGCTTCGGATCAGAGCGCACCGGCGCTCGACGCAAGCGCGGTCACCCTGCGCGTGGGCGCAACCGTCGACGAGGCCGAGCGGCTGCTCATCCTGCGCACGCTCGAAGCCACGGGGCAAAACAAGACCCGCGCGGCCGAGATTCTCGGCGTGAGCCTGAAGACGCTGCACAACAAACTGAAGGTGTACGAGCGCGACCGCGAGGGTGCTCCGGTTGAGGATGGGCGCAAGGGTTGAAGCATCTGCGAAACAATGCGGAAAACGAGCGGAAATAGCGAAATTTGTGGAAGTATGGACTAAAGTCCGGTCGATTCTGTTCTACTTGTGGCCCGGCTAAAGCCGCGCCCTTTTACGAGCGTGGTTCCGCGCAAGTTACTTCGCAGTATCGAAATTCGGTCATCGGTTTTTTATGCATTTGAAGACCAAACTCGTCGTGGCGATTTCAGCTCTGGTATTTTTGATCGCCGGGGCCGTTTCGCTTGTTTACGTGCATCAACTGGTCAAGGCCGCGGTCGAGCAGACCTACGAAACCAACCTGATGGTGGCGCGGCAGGTGCGGTTTGCGCTGCAAAATGCGCTGGAATCGGGTCTCAAAGGCCGCACGGTCGATCCGGGCGATCCCGGCGAGTTGCAACAGTTGGTCGCCGAGACGGTGCGCGGCAATCAGACGCTGCGGCAGGCGCTCGAGTCGGTCAATCGCTATTCGGCCACGGTCTACGACGTGAACATCGGCGATCGTCAGGGCGTCGTGCTGCTGAGCACCAACCCGGACAACGAGGGCAAACCGCTGCCGGTGCGGCCAAGCTATGAAAAACTGCTTCATTCCGGCCCTGTCCGTGTGATGATCGAGGCTCTTGGCAAGCCGGCGACCTACGATGTGGTCGCCCCAATTGAAAACAACGGCAAACTCTTCGCCACGGTCACTGTGGGCGTGCATACCTCGCTGCTGCGGGCCGTCTACCAGCCGCTGCTCGTGAACGCCCTGCGCCTGATGGCGCTGGTGTCGATCGTGGCGCTCTTCTGCGCGTTTTTGCTCGGCAATCTGGCCCTGCGGCCGCTGGCCGAGATCAGCCGCCAACTGGATCGTTTGACCGCTGCCGGGGAGACGCCGGCCGAGCCTCCGGCGGCGCCGCAAAAAGATGTGGCCGCTCTGGTTTCGACGAAGATCGAGAAGATTGGCCAGCGCATGCGCAACGTCGAAGAGGTGTACTCGGCGCTGCGGGAAAATCTCGACCAGATTCTCGGCAACCTGCAGGACGGCATTCTGCTTTTCACGGAAGACAAGCGCGCGGTTCTGGTCTCCGGCGCGGCGCGGCGATTTCTCGACATCGATCGCGACGGCATCCTGGGCCGGCAGGCGCGGGAGATCTTCTCCGAAGCGACCGTGCTCGGACACGCTCTGCGCGAGGCGCTCGACGGCGGCGCGAACATGGCGCAGGAAGAGATTCGCACTGAAAGCGGGCGGCGCATTCAGGCCTCCGTGGACTGGATTTACGACGAAAAATCCCGCCGCGGCCTGGGTGCGCTGGTGACGCTGCATGATCCGGAGTCGGCCGAGCGCATCGAGTCGGAACTGGAGCTTTCGCGGCGCATGGCGGCCATCGGGCGGCTTACCTCCGGCGTCGGCCACGAGGTCAAGAACCCGATCAACGCCATTGTCGTGCATTTGGAACTATTGAAGTCGAAGCTGGCCGAGGCCGAGCAGCCGGTGACAAAACATCTCGACGTGATCGACGCCGAGATTCGCCGCCTGGATCGCGTGGTGCAGACGCTGGTGGACTTTTCCCGCCCCGTGGAACTGGATCTGCGCGAGCAGGATCTGCGGCTGGCCATCGGCGACGTGCTGGCCCTCGCCTCCGACGAGTTGACGATGCGCGGCGTCAAGCTCGTCAGCCGTCTGCCCGAGGAGCCACTCGTCGCTTTTGTGGATGCGGATCTGCTCAAGCAGGCCGTGTTGAATGTCGTGCAGAACGGCGCGCAGGCGATGCCTGAGGGCGGGCGGCTGGAGGTTGCGCTGGAACCGGAGTGGGAGACCGACGCTGGTTCGGCCTCGCCATCGCCCGGCAAAGGCGAGGAACCCGCACGCAACCCGCGCGCGACGCCGCGCTGGGCCGTCGTGCGCATCGCCGACCAGGGGCAGGGCATTCCCGAGGAGATTCGCGAGAAGATCTTCGACCTCTACTTCACCACGAAGAGCGGGGGCAGCGGCATCGGCCTGGCGATGACTTACCGCATTCTCCAGTTTCACCACGGGAGTGTGGAAGTACAATCGAAGATAGGCCGCGGCACGGAGTTTCGTTTGCGCATTCCGCTCGCCGTCGCGGACCGGGGACGCCGAACACGGATGCCCGCGAGCCTCTAAACCTGAACGGAGCCGGAACGATGAAGTTGCCTGTCAAGAGCGTGGTGTGGCTGTTGCCGCTCTTGCTTACGGGTTGTTTTCGCACGCCGTTTCACAAGTCCCGATCGATGTCGTCGCGCATGCTGGCTCCGCGCGTTCATGCGGCGCGGAGCATTCCGCGGGGTGCGATCGATTTGC
>JAJYFB010000106.1 GCA_021785495.1 Acidobacteriota bacterium
GGACCGCTCTTTGCAATCCGGCGTCTCACCCTGGGCGTTCCACAGGAGTGTGATCCGTTTGGCAACTCCGTTTTGATTCTATCGCAGATGGAAGATTTTCGCAGGCACTCTCGCGTAAAAATTGCGCGCAGGCGCACCATCACAACGCCTTGTGCCCGGCGCAGGCGCAAGAGGAAGCGAATTGTCTTGCCGGCCGATAATTTTTGCGCCTTGGCTTGCCATCGCACGATTTTCGCGTTCTGTATGATGAACCCTATGAATCTTGACCGCATCCAATCCGCGCTCAGCGAGGCTGCGCTGGACGGCTGGCTTTTTTACGATCATCACCATCGCGATCCCATTGCCGCGCACATTCTGGGCCTCGATCCCGAAGCGCACATCACACGCCGCTGGTACTATTTCGTTCCCGCCTCGGGCGAGCCGCAGAAGCTCGTCCATCGCATCGAGCAGGGGCGGCTCGACACGCTGCCGGGCGCGAAAAGCGTCTATTCAAGCTGGCAGGAACTCCACGCGGGCCTCGAACATCTCCTCCAAAACCAGCAAAAGATCGCCATGCAGTACTCGCCGAACAACGACATTCTGTACGTTTCGATGGTCGATGCCGGCACGGTCGAGTTTCTGCGCTCGCTGGGCAAGGAGATCGTGACCTCGGCCGATCTGGTCAGCCAGTTCGAGGCCGTCCTGAGCGAAGAACAGATGGCCAGCCACCAGCAGGCGCAGCGCGCCATCGACGCCATCGTCGCCGAGGCGTGGCTGGAGATCGGCCGCCGTCTGCGGCCGCCATCGGGGGCAGGCCGCGCGGGCGGATTTTCGGAGTTCGATCTCGTGGTTTGGCTGCGCGAGGCCATGCGCCGCGAGAATCTGGTTTGGGAGAACGGTCCTGACGTGAGCGTGAACGCCAACACCTCCGACTCGCACTATGAGCCGACAGCGGAGCGCGCTGCGCCGATCCGCGCGGGCGATTTTCTGCTGATCGACATCTGGGCGCGTCCGGCGCGGGCGGGCGCGATCTTCTACGACATTACCTGGACCGGCGTCGTCGGCCGCGAGCCGAGTGCGCGCGAGCAACTTGTCTTCGAGACCGTCCGCAACGCGCGCGACGCCGCCATTGCCGCTGTCCAGTCCGCCTTTGCCGAGGGACGCGCCATTCGCGGCTTCGAGGCCGACGACGCCGCTCGCGGCGTCATTTGCGCGGCTGGTTTCGGCCAGTTCTTCACCCATCGCACCGGGCATAATATCGCGCGGGAGCTGCACGGATCGGGCGCGCATCTGGACAACCTGGAAACGCACGACGCGCGCCGCATTCTGCCGCACACCTGTTTCTCTGTTGAGCCGGGCATCTACCTGCCCGAGTTTGGCGTGCGCAGCGAGGTGAACATGCTCACCGCCCCCGGACGGGCCTGGGTGACCGGCCGCTTGCAACAGGAACTGGTGCGCATCTGCGCCGGTTGAAAGATCGGGGAGGATGCACGAAAAAGGGAAAAAACCCGCATTTCATGGGCCTGATCCGGCTCTCGACCTGTCAAAACCGGCAAAAATCGGGGTCTTACGGAAGAAAACCCAAGAAAATTGTGGAAAACCAGCATTTTTCGATTGACTTTGCTCCCCCTGAAGCCGCATTGTATCCCTCGGCAGGGTTCTTCGTGCCGCATGAACACAGGGGTTCCGCGCACTTCGGGTTCTGGCCGGTCTCTTTTCATGCGGCAGGCAGTCAGCGGCGGAAGCCCACCACACCGGCGGCCCGAAGGGCATGCCCAAAGGAGAGCGATTCATGGCAAATGGAATGACCAAAACAGCACTGACCCGGCACATGGCCGAGAAGCTCGAACTGACCAACAAGCAGGCTGCGGCCTTCTTTGATCTTCTGGCTGAGACCGCGATCAAGGAGACCAAGAAGAACGGCCTTTTCGTGGTTCCCGGCATTGGCCGCCTGGTGAAGGCCGAGCGCAAGGCGCGCATGGGCCGCAACCCGCAGACTGGCGAGAGCATCAAGATCAAGGCCAAGACCGTGGTCAAATTCCGCGTGGCCAAGTCCGCCAAGGACAGCATCGCGCCGCCGAAGAAGTAGTCTTTTCCTGCCGCGCATGGAAAAGGCGAAGTGGTGTTTTCCGTGCGGGGCTTATCTTCAAATATGAACCGTCAAACAAAATGCCGAAGCTGCATCGATGCAGCTTCGGCATTTTGTTTGTCCATCAGGATTCCGTGACAACGGCGTTGTTTCGCTCTGTTGATGATGGCGGCCATGGATCTTTGCCCGATTACGAAGAAAAGTAGGGTGGAAGAGCCCAAGTCAAGCTGACCAAGCCAGCAACCGTGGGTTTCTCCGAATGCGGCTGGAGCAGCTGTCCACAGCGACGGAATACGCACCGGCGCCTCTTGAATTGCCGCAGCGAACCGGCTCATGGCTTGTCGCCCGCATGGGCGCAACCATGAGCCGGCGTTTTCATGCTCCGGCTACGGAGGCTGGTTTCTATTTGCCTTCCCGTGCCTTGGCTGCGGCAAAGCGGTGGGCGACATCGCGCACAAACGGCACGGCGCCAGCCGGCACCGCAACCTGTCCGTGCAGAACCCGCTCGAAGTCCTCCGGCGCTCCGTAGTACATTTCGGTATCCTCCTTGTTCTGGCTGACCCCTGTGCCGTCCAGATCGACACCGGCAAAGACGCCGCGGGCGCGCGAGTAGCTGAGAAATTCCGACCGCATCTTCAGATCGGTATCGGCCTTGAGAGCGCGGCCGACCGGTCCAGCCGCCGCCGAGGCGTCGGCGCCGAGCTTGAACTTATCCCGCAGCAGATCTTGCATGCCGTGCTCGTTGACCGCGATCAGGAGCAGATCGGTGGCCTGGCCTCCGATCTGGAAGCCGAAGGAGCCGCCCGCCAGGCGGATAAACACCGGCGCGCTCCAGCCATGGCCGGTGCGGCAGGTGACCACGCCCTGACCGTATTGCGCGCCGAAGATGAACGCGCCTTTCATCATGCTCGGAACCACAGCGACGCAGGTGGCCGAACTCAAAATATCATCGGGAAGGCCTTGGTCTCTGGCGGCCAGGATCTGGTCCAGGACGGTCTTTGCCGAATCGATGCGGTTTTGCAGATCCTGCCGGGTGGATGCCGCAAACGTCGTGGAAGTGAGCAGCAAGCTGAGACAAATGCAGCCAAGAGCCTTCTTCATCATCCATGTCCTCTCTGTTCCGCCCGTGGCGGGCAGTGGTTGCGATCGTCGATCCGATCTCTTCGTGCAGAAGGCGAGCCGTGCGCTTCCTGCGCATCGAACCCTTGGGGAAACAAGGAGAAGCGCCGCAGCCTCCTCGACCAGCCTATCGCATCGGCGTCCTGGCGCGCACGCCGCATTCCTGGCCACAGGAATTCCCGATGCGTGTTGGCGCAATTGCCCTTTCCCCCAAAGGACGCACCGCCGCGCCAAGCCTGGGCCGGGAAGATCCTTTTGCATGGGGAGGAATCGACGGGAAACCGCTGCTACTTGCCTGTCTTCAGCGCCGCGGGTGCGTCACTGAAGACAGGTCAGGCAGTCCGGAGGAGGAAGCCGAAAAAGAAGGGTGGAACAACCTGTGCAAATCCTGTGCAACAAAAAAGAGGAGTTCCCACGCTTCATGAAAACATGCTGCCTGGGAACTCCTTTCCCCAGATCTGCGTTGTTTCTGGAAACAATCATGTGGAAATCTTAAAAAGTGCGCAAGAGTACTTAGGGGCCATGTCTAAAAGTAACCCATGCTATTCACTAATTAGTTAACCGAACGTTCGGCGAAAGAATTCCCCGTGCGCCCGCCTTTTCCTCCTCGAGAAGCGAGCGGCCGAGCGCGGAAACCGTGAGTTTGACGCGGTTGTCTGCGCCCGCCTTGCGCATCAGCCGGGCGACATACGATTTGACGGTGCGCTGCTCGATTCCCAGCTCGCGCGCGATCTCGCGCGTGGATTTGGCCATGAGGATCAGGCGCAAGACCTGTTCTTCGCGGGGTGTCAGCTCTGGTGTGGCCAGGGCCGGCGCGGGATGCGGACTGCGAAGCAGGCGGTCGATCAGGCGCGAAAGCAGGTAGCGCGGCGCCCAGATGGAGCCCGCGGTGACCTCGTCGATCGCCTTGCGCACGATTGCAGGGCTGGAAGAGCGGCCCAGGTAGGCGCGGGCGCCTGCGGTGATGGTGTGCAGCACCAGTTCGTCGTCGCCCTCCGGTCCGATGACAATCAGCCGAATGTCGGGACGGGCGCTGCGCACGGCCTCCAGCGTCACCATGCCATCCACAAGGCCATCCACGAGGGAGTGCAGATCGACGACAACATAGCCAATGTCGGGACAAGCGATCAATTGCCGCAGACTGCCGATGACGGGAAGCAGTTGCGCCTGTCCGGCCTGCGCCGGAAGGTCGAAGATGCTCACCAGTCCGGCCACACGGATTGGCTCATCGGCCAAAATTCCGATGCGAATCTGGTGGGAATGCAGCGATGACGATGTCACAAGTTTCCCCACTTCCTGCGCTCATGCAAAGGGCACCGCTCCGCGGAGACCGGAGCCTCAGCCGGGGGGTGAGCCAGTCTTCACTCTTCTGTCTCTCGAACCGTCGGGGGGGCCAGGCCGGGAGTGGTCATTTTCTAGAGCTTGGGAAGAACGATGCCCTGCTGCTTTTGATACTTGCCCTTGCGGTCGGCGTAACTGGTCTCGCAGGTCTGGTCCGACTGGAAGAACAAAATCTGGCAAAGACCCTCGTTGGCGTAAATCCTTGCCGGCAGCGGGGTGGTGTTCGAGATCTCGAGCGTGACAAAACCCTCCCATTCGGGCTCGAAGGGCGTCACGTTGACGATGATGCCGCACCGCGCATAGGTCGACTTCCCCACGCAGATCGTCAGTACATCCCGGGGAATACGAAAATATTCGACGGAGCGCGCCAGTGCGAACGAATTCGGAGGCACGATGACCGAATCCGCCTCGACCGAGACAAACGATCGTTCGTCGAATGCCTTCGGGTCGATGATGGCGCTGTTCACGTTGGTAAAAATCTTGAACTCATTGGAGACGCGCAGGTCGTAACCGTAGGACGACAGGCCATAGGAGATCACTCCGCTGGCAACCTGCTTTTCACTAAATGGCTCGATCATCCGGTGCTGAAGGGCCTGTTCTCGGATCCAACGGTCGCTTTTGATCGACATGCTTCTCCTTGGTCGCGGCCGGGTATTGTTCGTCCATTTTGCAGACGCGGCCAAACTTGAAAAATCATCTTACGCAAGACCCGTGGCAATTGACAAATCGGGCAGGGCCGGGCTTCACGCCGGGTGTCCTGGCTGGGGCCAGGCGGAAAGTTCGCACGATCAGACGATTGCCTTTTCGCTCCAGGAATTTTTCACTGTCCGCTGCGGCAGAAATCGGACCACGAATGCCATGCGGCCCCGTACAATGAATGGCAGTGGTGCCGAGCCCGCGCGGGAAAAGCGGACCGGGCCCTGATCGAGGCGCGGCGGAGGGCGCAAGAGCACCCCCTGCGGCGCGCGGAGGGACGTACAAATGCGCAGATTCACTCAAACGTTTTTGTTTGCATCGGTCGCCGTGGGGGCGATTCTTTGCGGAGCGGGCCGCCTGATGGCGCAGGATGCGGCGCGGCCCTGGATGAACCCGAAACTCGCGCCGGAACAACGCGCGGGGATGGTTTTGAAGCAGCTGACGCTCGACGAAAAGCTGGCCTTGCTGCACGGCAACGGGATGCCGTTTGTGCCGCAGTGGCAGATGCCGTTGACGCATCTGGCCAACGGCGGCGCGGGCTACGTCGAGGGCGTGCCGCGGCTCGGCATTCCTCCGCTCATCATCAGCGATGCGGCCTATGGCGTACGCGGCAGCGGCTCCAACGGACGCTATTCGACGGCCATGCCTTCCAACCTGGGTGCGGCATCGAGCTGGAATCCGCAGGCGGCCTGCGCCTACGGCACGGTGATCGCGCAGGAGCTGCGGGCGCAGGGCTTCGACATGACGCTGGGCGGAGGCGTGGACCTGGTGCGCGAGCCGCGCAACGGCCGCACCTTCGAGTACACCGGCGAAGACCCGTTGCTGGCCGGCACCATGACCGGCAGCATGATGCGTTGCGAACAGGCGCAGCATGTGGTCGGCGACATCAAGCACTACGTGATGAACGATCAGGAGACGGGGCGCATGTATGTGAGCGCCGAGATCGCGAAGAAGGCGATGCAGGAGTCGGATCTGCTGGCCTTTCACATCGCCATCGCGCTCGCCCAACCTGCCGCCGTGATGTGCTCGTACAACCGCATCAACGGCGTGTACGCCTGCGAGAATCCGTACACGCTGCGCGATGTGCTCAAAAAGAACTGGGGTTTCCAGGGTTTTGTCATCTCCGACTGGGGCGGCACGCACAGCACGGTGGCGGCCTCGGCGGCGGGGCTCGATCAGGAGCAGCCGGCCGCGGATTTCTTCGGACCGAAGCTCAAGGAAGCGGTCGAGGCCGGCAAAGTGCCCTTGGCGGAGATCGACGACCACGCGCGGCGCGTGCTCTACGCCGAGTTCCTCTCTGGCGTCGTGGACGATCCGCCGCAGAAAAGCGTTGTGGACGTTCGCAAAGGCCTGGAGGTTGCGCAAAAGGTCGAAGAAGAGAGCATCGTCCTGCTGAAGAACCACTCCGGCCTGCTGCCGATCGATCCCGCGCGTGTACGCAGCATCGCCATCCTCGGCGGACACGCCGATGTGGGCATGATCTCCGGCGGCGGATCGGCGCAGGTGGACCCGCCGGGCGGCAACGCCATTCTGCCTCCGGGCCAGGGCGCGACGGTTTGGGGCAGGCCCGACTGGTTTCCGACCTCGCCCCTGAAGGCGCTGCGTGCCGCGCTGCCGGAGACGAAGATCGTCTTCGATGCGGGCGACGATCTGGATGCGGCGGCCAGGCTGGCCAAAGACTCCGACCTGGCCATCGTCTTCGCCGATCAATGGGAATCGGAGGGACAGGATCTGCCGAGCCTTGCGCTGGGCGGCAACCAGAACGCGCTGATCGAGCGGGTGGCGGCGGCCAATCCGCACACCATCGTCGTGCTTGAAAGCGGCACGGCGGTGACCATGCCCTGGATCGACAAGGTGGACGGCGTCGTGGAAGCGTGGTTCGCGGGCAGCTCGGGCGACAAGGCGCTGGCCAACGTGCTGATGGGCAAAGTGAATCCCTCCGGCAAGCTGCCGATCACCTTCCCGAAGAGCGAAGATCAGTTGCCGCACCGCTCGATCCCCGCGCCTTCGGCCGCCGATCAGGCCGAGGCGAAGGACAACCCGGCCACGCCGCACACCCGCTACGCGGTGGATTACACCGAAGGCCAGGTGGTGGGCTACAAGTGGTTCGAGACGCGGCACGAGCAGCCGCTGTTTCCCTTCGGTTTCGGCCTCTCGTACACCACCTTCGCCTATGCGGATCTGAGCGTCGATGCGGCGAACAAAACCGTGCGCTTCACCGTGAAAAACACCGGCAAGCGGGCGGGAACGGAGATCGCCGAGGTCTACGCGCAGCTTCCGCAGGGCGCGGACGAGTCGGACTACCGGCGGCTGGCCGGATGGGCGCGGGTTGCGCTCCAGCCGGGCGAGTCGAAGACGGTCACCGTCCCCATCGACCCGCGCGTGTTGAAGACCTTCGACGCCGCCAAGGAAGCCTGGAATCTTGCGCCCGGCGACTACGCGGTGTTCGTGGGCGGTTCATCGGCAAGCACGCCGCTCAACGCCGTTTTGAATCTGCGCTAAAATCGCCAAAAGGCCACGCCGGAAAGACCCCGTCAAGGAACTGCTCTCGGCCTCAAGGAGCAGTTCCTTGCCCTCGGCAGAGAGCCGCCGCCCGTCCTGCCCTTTTCCCGGCTGCAAGCGAGGAAAATTCGTCCACAATCGAGGCTCCTTTTCGAAAAAATCCACATGTTGACTCAACGGCAGTCGCGTGAGGGGACGTGCATGGAGCGGTCACTGCTTGCCGGCTGAAATGTGATGGGCATCACTGGTTAGACCACTGGCGGCTTCTATACTCGGTTCGCGGCCCTGATTGCGCGTTGCTGGCGCGGGAGGCGGCGAATTTTGTGTGGGGGGCGCGCAGGCGTCCGAAGAAAGGGTGCGGCATGGCGGAGACGGCAGGAACCGGAGCAGGGCAGGGAACCGCGCAAACGGCGCTTGACCTTGCGGCAGTGACAAAAATGTATGATTTCACCGGAAAATCGGTGGCGATCACCGGCGGCGCCGGGGTTCTGGGCGCCGACATCGCCTGCGCCCTGGCTGGGTGCGGCGCGCAGGTGGCCATCCTCGACGTGAATCCCGAGGCCGGCAAGGCCGCCGTGGATCGCATGGGCGAGAACGGCAAGAACGTTTCGGTCTTTCAGTGCGACGTGCTCAACAAGGACAGCGTGATGAAAGTGGCCGACGACGTGGTCGCCCGCTTCGGCAAGATCGACTTCCTGGTCAACGGCGCGGGCGGCAACAAGCCGCAGGCCACGACCAGCCCCGATCTCAAGTTCTTCGATCTGCCGGCCGATGCGCTGCGGTGGGTCTTCGAGCTGAACATTCTGGGCACGATTCTGCCCAGCCAGGCCTTCGGCAAGGCCATGGCGGCGCAAGGCTACGGCGCGATGCTGAACATCTCGTCGATGAACGCCTTCCGGCCGCTGACGCGCATTCCGGCCTACTCGGCGGCCAAGGCCGCGGTCAGCAACTTTACGCAGTGGCTGGCCGTGCACATCGCGCAGGAATACTCGCCGAAGATTCGCGTCAACGCCATCGCGCCGGGATTTTTCCTGACCAACCAGAACCGCTTTTTGCTGACCGATAAGGAAACCGGCGAGTTGACGGCGCGCGGCAAGACCATTCTGGCGCACACGCCGATGGCGCGCTTCGGCGAATCGGCCGATTTGTACGGCTCGGTGCTCTGGCTGCTCTCGCCGGCCTCGGAGTTCGTCACCGGCGTCGTGATTCCCATCGATGGCGGCTTCTCGGCCTTCAGCGGCGTCTAACCGGAGCTGGTACGACGGCTGCCGGAAGGTTCGCCGGCACGGCAAAGGCGGCAGGGGAAGAATCGGCCAACTGGCCCGTTCTTCCCCTGCCGCCTTTGATTTTCTTGCAGAACTTGAGGGTGGTTCCTTGCCGCTTCCGCCGCGCTCCGGCAGTTCGCCGACAGAGCGCAGCGTTTCGGCCAGGGCTCAGAAGTGAACGACCAGGCCGCCGGTTCCCCGCGCATCCCAGGTGCGGTGCGTCGAATAAGCAACCTGCGGGGAATTGCTCGGCAGCGAGAACGATGCAGCGACGCGGTCGCCGGTCAGTTGCAGGGCAAAACGGCGGTTCAAATTGTAGGTCAGGCCGCCGCCAAAGCCTCCGGCAAAGGAGATGTTCGGCGTCATGCTTTCGCCGCCGGTATGCTCCAGACCGAGTTCGGTGAAAAGGACGCCGCCGAGACGGCCGTACACAGGAAAGCGGACGCCGGGCCCGACCAGAAAGCTGTAAATGGACGGGCTGCCGGGATTGGTCAGATAGCTGTGCCCGGTTCCCATTTTGTAGTAATCGCCCGAGGCGAGGAGCTGAAAGTACTTGCCCCAATCGCGAGCCAGCGAAACCTTGCCGCCGATCAGGCCGCTGTAAGTAACAGGCACCTGCCGGATGCGCGAATAGGCAAGGCCCACGTAGGCTTCGTACTTCAAGGGCGCGGCCTGCAGGGGACCGGGCGCGGAATCGGAGTTGACCTGGGCTGCCGCGGCCAGGGGCGCGAGCGCCGCGGCGGCGACGGCCAAAATTCGCAGTAGGATCTTGCTCGTCAACTTGAAACTCTCCTCAAGCGCGGCGGCGCTGGCGACAAACCGGCTGATGCCGCGATGGAAACCGCGACCGGCTTCACACGGAACTCCGCGGCAAGCCGCCCCCGGCTGGTTTTCTGTACCCTCTTAGACTATCCTCTCGACCCGCCTTTGACGAAGCGCCGCAGCGGGAGAAAATCCGCCCAGGCAGAGATCTGCCGGGACCACAAGCCCTCGCTTGCTTGAGACGCAGGGCCAGGCAAAGCGGGAGCAAGGCAGGAGAGCGCCGGATCAGAAGCCCATGATGTTATAGCCGCAATCGACGTAGAGCGTCTCGCCGGTGACGGCGCTGGCCAGGTCGCTGAGCAGATAGAGCGCCGTGCCGCCCACCTCGTTCTGGTCCACGTTGCGATGCAGCGGCGCGCGTTCGGCGTGCGAGCGGAGCATGTCGCCGAGCGCGCCCACGCCGCGCGCGGCCAGCGTCTTGATGGGGCCGGCCGAAATCGCGTTCACGCGGATGTTCTTTGAACCCAGGTTGTAGGCCAGGTAGCGCACGGCCGACTCGAGCGAGGCCTTGGCCAGCGCCATCACGTTGTAATGCGGCACCACTTTCTCGGCGGCGTAGTAGCTGAGGGTGACGATGCTGCCGCCTTCGGTCATCAGCGGCAGCGCCCCGCGGCTGACGGCGATCAGCGAGTAGACGCTCACGTCGTGCGCGATGCGGAAGCCTTCGCGGCTGGTGTGGATGAACTCGCCCTTCAGATCCTCGGCGGGCGCGTAGGCGATGGCGTGAACGAGCATGTCGATCTTCGCGTACTTTTCCTTGAGCGTGGCGAAGAGGGCCGCGATCTCGTTGTCGTTCGAGACGTCGCACTGGAAGCCGCTGGCGTTGCCGAGTTCGTGGATGAGTTCCTCGGCCTCGGCCTTCATGCGTTCGTTCTGGTAGCAGATGGCCAGGGTGGCTCCGGCCTCGTGAAGTTTCTGGGCGATGCCC
>JAJYFB010000107.1 GCA_021785495.1 Acidobacteriota bacterium
AAATCCGGGGCCAGCCTTTCCGGCGGCCAGCAGCAGCGGCTCTGCATCGCGCGCGCCCTGGCCGTCGATCCCGAGGTTCTGCTGATGGACGAGCCCGCCTCGGCCCTCGATCCCGTCTCGACCGCCAAAATCGAAGACCTCATCTTTCAGCTCAAGTCGCAGTACACCATCGTCATCGTGACGCATAATATGCAACAGGCGGCGCGCGTGGCCGAGAAGACCGGATTCTTCCTCAACGGCCGCATGGTCGAGTTCGACTCCACGCACAAGATCTTCACCAATCCCTCCGACAAGCGCACGGAGGATTACATCACGGGAAGGTTCGGATGACACGCATTCGCTTTCAACAGAGCCTTGAGGATTTGAAAGAGAACCTTCTCGTCATGGCCGGCCTCGCCGAGCAGGCCATTCAGCGCGCCATCGAGGCCTATCGCGTGCGCGATCTGTCGATCTGCGACCTCGTTCATCGCAGCGAGATCGCCATCAACCGCATGGAGCGCGACATCGACCAGGCCGCCCTCGACCTGCTGGCCATGGAGCAGCCCATGGCCATCGACCTGCGCTTCATCCTGAGCGTCATCAAGATCAACGCCGATCTGGAGCGCGTGGGCGACGCAGCCAAAAGCATCGCCGACCGCGTGCGCATGATGGAACGGATGGCCCAGGCCGATCTGCCCGTGGACATTCCGCGCATGGCGTCGTTGGCCGCCGACATGGTGCGCAAAAGTCTGCAAGCCTTCATCGAGGGCGATGCCGAGCTGGCCCGCAGCGTTCTGGAGATGGACGACGCCGTCGATCGCATGAACCGCTCCGCCTATCAATCGCTGACGAAAGTGATGGAGGAAAGCGGCCATCTTGCGCCGCAGGCGTTGAATGCGCTGATGATCAGCCGTAGTCTGGAGCGCGTCGCCGATCATGCCACGAACATCGCCGAGGATGTGATCTTCTGGATTCAGGGCGACGATGTGCGCCATCCCAAGAGCGTGGCCAAGGCGGCCGAAGCGGCGGCCAAGGCCGCCATCGCCGATGCCGTGCCATCCGGCGTTGCGAATCCGGCTCCGGCGCAAAACTGACGGCCGCGTAGCTCCCTACGCAAAAATACCCGCTCGCGGCGGTTTTTTTGCGTAGGTTGATTGAAATCGCCGCGCCGCAGAGGGGGGACGTAAATCATCTCAGCGCCCGGACGCCGTCCGCGCGCCCATCGCATTCAGCTTGCTGCGCGCCGCATGTGCTTCGGGCGTCCGCGGATAGCGCTGAATCAGCGAGCGCAACTCGTGCATGGCGTCGGCGCGTTTCTTTTCGGCCAGCAGGGCGTCGGCTTTATGCAGTTGCGCCGCCGGGGCCTTGGCGTTGCCGCCAAAGTTCTCGATGACCAGGTTATACGCGGCGATCGCCGTGGCGTAGTCCTTTTGCTGATAGGCGATCTCGCCCAGATAGAACTGCGCGGTTCCCGCCTGTTCGTCGAGGGGATAGTAATGCACGACGTCCTGAAATTCGCCCTGGGCCACGTCGTACTTGCCGGCCTCGTAGTCGCGCTCGGCGGCGTGCAGCGTCTGGTCGAGCGGAGGCGCTTGCTGCGCAGCCAGTTGCACGGGCGCGCTCGGCGCGACGGCTGCGGGCGCTGTCGTCGCGGGCGCCGGGCTGGCGCCGGACGGCGCAGCGCCAGGCAACTCCGCGCCCGGCTGCGTCTGCGCCGGCGGAGGCTGCAAGGCCTGAACCTGGGTCTGTAAATCCGCGAGTTTCTTGTCGAGCTTCAGGATGCGCGCTTTTAATTCATCCACCGAATCGTTCAGCGATTGAATCTGCCCGGAAACCGTATCGAGCTTGCCGGTGGTGTCGCTGTTCTGCACATCCAGGGCCTTCTGGATGGCGTTCACCGCCGCCGTCATCTGGTTGGCCTCGTCGGTGGTCTGCTGGGCCAGATTCTGCAGCACGCCCATCTTCGCGTCCAGCGTCGATTGCAGCCGCTGCACATTGTCGAGCAACTGCTGGACCTGGGTTTGCAGGGCAATAATCTCTTTGGAGACCGCGTGCGCCCGCGGCGGGGAGGGAAGAAAGACAAGACTCAGCACAAGGCATGTAAGCAGGGCCTTGCGAGCGAGGAGAGAACGATGCATGAGGAACCTTCCTTCTAACTACAGCATAGTGGATGCGGGCCGCAAACCGTACCGACAAACAGGAAACAGCAAACAGCGGACGGCGGTTTGCCGTTCGCTGTTTGCTGCCGGTTGTTTGCTGCGGAAGGGCTCTACTTGTCCATGGCAAAGCCGTCCCGGCGGTTGAGCTGCCAGCACTGCTCGGTGGACTCGGTGCAGAAGGGCTTCTCCTTGCCGTAGCTGATGACGCGGATGCGATCTGCAGCCACGCCCGCGGCGATCAGAGCGGTCTTGGCCGACTGCGCGCGATTCTGGCCGAGCACCATGTTGTACTCGTTCGAGCCGCGCTCGTCGCAATAGCCGCCGATGACGAACTTGATGTCCGGGTGAGCGACCAGGAACGAGGCGTCCTGCGCCAGGATCGACTTGGCGTCGTCGCGCACGTCGTACTTGTCGTAGTCGAAGAAGATGTCATGCACGTTGGCCTTGAACAGGTCTTCCTCGCTCATCTGCGCGGCAGGCGCCTGCACGGCCGGAGGCGCATTGACGGTCACGCGCGCCGAGGCTTCCGCCGTTCCGCCCTCGCCGGTTGCCGTCATGTGGTAGGTCGTTGATTCGGTCGGCGTCACCGTCTTCACGCCGGCGGTGGGCACGTCGCCGATGCCGTCGATCGTCACCGAAGTCGCGTTGGTGGTGCGCCAGGTCAACTGCACCTGATCGCCAGCCGTCACCACGGTCGGCGTCACGCTCAGGTCCGCGGTGGGAGCGGGCGGCTTGACCGCCGGGGCCGTCGCCGGAGGCGGCGGAGGCACGGGCTTCTTGTGCTTGCAGCCTGTTGCCGCGGTCAAGGCAATCAAAAGGAGTGCAGAGATGGTCAGATGGTTACGTAGCTTCAAGGGTATTCTCCTTTTCTTCATCGATTTCAGTGAATCGCTTCGCTCTTCCGGGCAATCCGGCTTTGTGTCCCCGGTCCTGCCTGCGGCCGATTCAAAAGCCAATCCAATCAAAGCCAATCAAATCATAGTCCATTGCGCCCGGATTGTGACAATTCCGTGCGTTGAACTCAGGTTCCAAACCAGTCTTGACTTCGGCATTCTCCACGAAAAAGGGCCATGATTCCCGAAGTGAATGACCAAAGTCCGCGCAAATATGCCTTTGCGCAGAAAAAACTTACCTCTTTCGCCCAGGCGGCGGAATCTCCGCTCCTGCGTCCAGGGCCAGCGACAAAACTTGCAGCGGCCACACCGGTGCTGCCGCGCACGTGGTTCACCGCTCACTTCCAACTCCAGTTCGGCATGGAGTTTTCTCCCTGGAACGTGAGCTGCTGTTGCTGGGTTCCATCGGCGAGCATGGACCAGATCTGCGTCCGGCCATTGATCTCGCGCTGGAAGACGATGTGCCGTCCATCCGGCGACCACGAGGGAAAATCGTTGTTGCCGGCCTCGTGCGTCGCCTGCAGCCAGCGTTTGCTGGCCGGGTCCATCACGTAGATATCCTGCCCGCCCGGATCGCCGGGGCCGTATTTGCGATTCCAGGCAAAGGCCAGCATCCCGGCCGTGGACCAGCTCGGCGAAATGGCATAGCCGCCGTCGGTCATGCGCTGCACATTCGATCCGTCCTGGTCCATGAGATAAATCTGCGGCTCATCCGTGCGCCCGCTCACAAAAGCCAGTTGCGCGCCGGTGCGCGGATTCCAGACCGGCGAGACATCCGAACCAAAGGCGGTAATCTGGTGGGCCGATCCGCTGGCCAGATCGGCCACCCAGAGATCGGGATGCCCCGACCGCGCCGAGGAAAAGGCCAGACGGTTTCCGTCGGGCGTCCAGGCGGGCGATTGATTGCTGCCCCCGGCCGCGCCCGCCGGGAAGCTGACCAGACGGTTCAGATCGAGCGAGAACATGCGAATCGCCCACCCGCGGCTGCTGAGGGAAGAAAAGGCGATACGCGAGCCGTCGGGCGAGATGCGGGGAGAGATCGAGATCGTGCCCAGATGCGTGACCGGATGCTGATTGGCCCCGTCGTAGTCCATCGCCCAGATTTCCTTGGCGCCGGTGCGGTTGCTCACAAAATAAATCTTCGTCTCGCAGATACCGTCGATGCCGCCGCCCAGACGCGCGATGATCTCGTCGGCAAAGCGGTGCGCCAGGGTGCGGGCCATATCCTCATTGGCCGCTTCGTTGTACTGCCGCGTGAGCACCGGCGGACTGCCCGGAGTGCTCACATCCATCAGCCAGCCGTAGACCGCCAGCCGCCCGTTGTCGATGGACAGCGCGCCCAGCGTGACCATGGCCGCGCTGGCCGGGGGCGTGGTCCACTGCGCGGCGGCCAACTCCTGCGGCGAGCCGGGCATGGCCTGCGGAGCCAGACTCTTCGAGACCATGTCGAAGATGCCCGCATTGTTCAGATCGTTATAGAGAGTCGTATCGAAGACGTTCTTGAGCGCGGGCGTCTGCGGATCGCCGCCGACCGGCTTGAAGTCGGCCGTAGCCAGCCGGATGCGCAGATTGCCGAGGTTGGTTCCGGTGTGGACCCAATCCTGCGCTCGCAACTGCGGCAACTCAAGAACAGAAACCAAGGAAAATAAAAACAAAGGGAAAAACCGCAACATCGCTTTCATGCGTTCGATCGTCCTTCCTGAGTGGTACGGATGGGGTGACCCAGCTCTCAAGCGGAGCCTCTGCCGCGACTCAGAACACGCTGAAGGATTGGATGCGTCTTTTGCGTCGTGAGGTTGCCGCGCCATCGATTATTTCCCCGCCCGGCAGGATGCGATTTCAAGCCATGCCGCAGCGTTTTCAAGTCATGCCGCACAAAATTGCCGCGGCCTGCGCCGGTGCGCGCATCAACGGAGGAGCCGTCTTTGAACTCCGCCAACTCGCTCATTCAATACTCGCAGTAATAGCCCACGTTGAGCGTGTTCTGCCGGTAGGCGGAAGGCAGATTGCCGAAGGTGTCCACGCGCTGGACGCCGCGTTCGCACGAGATGTCCAGGCTCCGGCTGCCGCTGGACTGCTCCAGCCGCAGATTGCTCACGCTGCCGTCGCGATGAATGGTGAAATCGACATACACGCGCGAGCCCTTGGGCGTGCTCGGATCGACATCGTACTTGTTCCAGCTCTGGCTCATCTTGCGGTTGATCTGGTCCACGTACCAGCCGTACAGGCTGGCGAAGCTGGCGTCGCCCACGGCCGTTTGCCCGATGGTTCCCGGCTGCATCTGGTGGGGCATCGAAGAACCGGCCTGTTCGCCGTACTGCGCCACGTTTTTCTGCGGCTGCGGCTGATTTTTCTGGGTCTTGCGCGCGGTTTGCCGCTGGGGCTTCACGTGTTGGCCTGCGATGGGAATCGCCGTCTCGTCGACCCGATGCTCGTCCTTGGGGCTGGGCTGGGCCGGCGCCTGGCTGGGCGTCTCCGTGGCCAGCACATTCTGGTTCAGCTCGTCGGCGGGCAGGGGAATCGCGCTGGTCAGGCTCACCTGCATGGAGCCGCCCGCGCCGGGATTGCCCCAGACATTGTGATGAAAGAGCCCCAGCATCCAGCCGTAGCCGATCAGCAGCGCGGCCACCAGCAGGTGCAAACAAACGGCCCCTGCCGCGGGGGCTGCGACCGGTTCGGCCGTCAGTTCCCGCTCCAGATGATCGCCGCTGTCGAAAAATTCGCTCATGCCGTTTTACCAGGCGGGGTTCGCGAAGTTAGGAAAAACCTGCGCCCTTCGCGAAAAATCCGGCTGACTCGCCACGCAAACTCTGCTATCTCCGCTCACGCCCCGTCTCCACCGGCTGGGTCACGATCGAGACATTCGTAATGCCCGCCTGTTTGACCGCATCCATGACGCTGGCGAACGCGCCGAAGGGCACGCGCTCGTCGCTGCGCAGATAGATCGTCTGGCGCGATGGGTCCGTGCCCGCCTGTCGCAGCCTCGCCGGCAGCTCGTGTACGTTGACGGGCTGGTCGTTCAGGTAGACATTCTGGTCGCGGTCGATGGTCACTACCATGCGCTGCTGCGTGATCACCTTCACCGTGCGCGTCTTCGGAACATTGACCTCGATCCCCGATTGCAGCACCGGCTCGGTAATCATGAAGATCACCAAGAGCACCAGCACCACGTCCACCAGCGGCGTAATGTTGATCTCCGCCAGCGAGGAGCGCGTTCGCCCGTTCATTGTCGTGAATGCCAAAGTTCAGCTCCGTTTTTATGCGATCGATTCCCGCCTGGATCGCCGGTCGCGCACTTAGCCTCTGGGCGTCGGCGTCCGCGGGGGAATCTCTTCGAGCGAATTCAGCAGCTCCCGGCTGAAGTCGTCGATCGCCGCGGCAAAATCCCGAATTTTGGCCGAAAACTGGTTGTAGGCCACGACGGCCGGCACGGCGACAAAGAGGCCGGCGGCGGTTGTGATCAGAGCTTCAGCCATGCCCGGCGCCACGGCGCGCAAGGTCGCCGAACCGGCCTGGCCCAGTCCGTGAAAGGCCTCAACCACGCCCATCACCGTGCCAAAAAGCCCGACAAAGGGGCTGACGCTGCCGATGGTCGCCAGCCACGTCATGCGCCGCTCCATGGAGGTCACGGCCTGACTGGCCGAAGTCTGCGCGGTGCGTTCGAGCGGGGTCAGACTGCGCGGCGGACCGCTGCCGCCGGTCACGCGCCGGTAGGTCTCGTACACGTCCTCGAAAACCTGCGCCAGCGGGCTGGCGCTATATTCGGCCGTCAGCGCCGCAATTTCGTTGAGCCGCGTCGCCTTGCGGAAGGCGCGAATGAACTTGCGGCTGTGCGCCGTCGCCTTGCGGAAGGTGGACCACTTGCCGAAGATCACCGTCCACGAGTAGAGGCTGGCCAGCAGCAGAACCGCCAGCACGCCCACCGCAATCGGGCCGATGTTGCCGAACATCTCGGCCAGGGCGCTGAATCCAGTCGTCGGCTGCGAAGCGGCGGCGCCGCCGTCAGCCTGGAAAAGAAACACAATCGTCGCCGTAAAAATTGCCCTTCACCTCTTCTTTCACGTTAACAGACGCAGTGCGCGCGCCCAAGTAACGAGAAAGATGCCTCCGCGCCACGGCGCGGCCATTCATGCTATGCTGCGCTCGGATTCCTGTTGCGTTTCCAACCAGCCCTCTCGTTCAGGACCGGAAAACGATGCTCGTCGAACTTCGCGCCGAAAACTACGCCGTCATCGATCACGCCATCGCCGCGTTCGGCTCCGGCCTGAATCTGCTCACCGGCGAGACCGGCGCGGGCAAGTCGATCCTGGTCGATGCTCTGGCCCTGCTGATGGGCGGCAAGGCCTCGGCCGACGTGGTGCGCCACGGCGCGGAAAAGGCCGTCGTCTCCTGCGTCTTCGAGTCCACGGTCGGCGCAGAAGCCGTCCTCGAAGCCAACGGCATCGACGCGGAATCGGCCGAGATCATCCTCCGCCGCGAGGTTCTGGCCAGCGGCAAGGGGCGCGTCTTCGTCAACAACCAGCCGGCCACGGTGGCCGTTCTGCGCCAGCTTGCGCCGGAGCTGGCTCTGGTCCACGCGCAGAGCGAGACGCTTTCGAGCTTCGATCCCACGCAGCAGCGCATCCTGCTCGACCGCTTCGCCGGCCTCTCCACCGAGGCTGCCGCCGAAGCTTTTGGCCGCTGGCGCGCAGCCCGCGAAAAGCTCGACGAACTGCTCCAGGGCGAGCAGGACCGGCTGCGTAACGTCGACCTCTGGACCTGGCAGCGCAATGAAATCGAGCAGGCGCAGCTTGCCGCCGGCGAGGACGAGGCCCTCGAAACCGAAAAGCGCGTCCTGGCCAACTCCGAAAAACTCTTCGGCGCCGCGATGAGCGCCTTCGACCAGCTTTACGAAGGCGGCGCCAGCGCCGAAGCCGCCCTGCAGGCCGCCCTGCGCAACGTCGAGGAACTGGCTCGCTACGATGCGCGCTTTGCCGAATCCGCGCAGCAGCTTGCCAGCGCCCGCGCCACCGTCTCCGACGTCGCCGCCTCGCTGCGCGACTACGCCGAGGGCATCAACGCCTCGCCCGATCGGTTGGCAGAGATTGAAGACCGTCTGGCCCTCCTCGACCGGCTCAAGCGCAAATACGGCAAGAGCGTCGCCGAGGTCATCGCCTTTGGCGCGGAGGTTGGCCGCAAACTCGCCGAAGTCGAAGATCGTGACGAGATGCTCAAGGCGCTTCGCACCGCTCTGGACCAGGCCGCCGCGGAGTATCACAAAGCCGCCGCCGCGCTCACCATCGAGCGCCAGGCTGCTGCGGCCAAACTCGCCAAACTCGCCGAGGCGCACATCAACTCGCTGGCCATGAACAGCCGCTTCCAGGTCGCCGTGGCCCCGGCCGAAGACGAGAGCGTTTTGCAAGGGCATGGCGCGGTCCGCGCCGAAAAGAGTTCGAAACCGGCGGGGACTTCCGCCCACGAAGGCTGGACGGCGCAGGGCTGGGACACGGTCGCCTATCTCATCGCCACCAACCCCGGCGAGCCGCTCAAGCCGCTGATCGAGATCGCCTCGGGCGGCGAGCTTTCGCGCGTGCTTCTGGCTCTGAAAGTGGCGGTTGAGGAATCCTCGACCAAGAGCAGGAAAAGAACCGCTCCGCGCACGCTGGTTTTCGACGAGATCGACATCGGCATCGGAGGCCGCGCCGCCGAGGCCGTCGGCCACAAGCTCAAGACGCTGGCCCGCGCCCAGCAGGTTCTCTGCGTCACCCACCTGCCGCAGATCGCCGCCTTCGCCGATCAGCATCTGGCCGTGGAAAAGCGCGAGCAGGAGGGCCGCACCACCACGCGCATCCGCGTTCTCGATGACCGCGCCCGCACCCACGAGGTCGCCCGCATGTTGAGCGGCGCCAAGGTCACTGAAACCAGCCTCCAGCACGCCGCCCAGATGATTGCCGCCAGCCGGTGAGCATTGGCGCCAAAAACATCACCGTAATGGCGATAAAATTGTGCACTGGAGGGGATGATGAGAGCCACCGTTTCGCTCGATGACAATTTGCTGCGCAGAGCGCAGGAGTATAGCGGCGTCTCGGAGCGAACGGCGTTGCTTCGGGAAGCACTGAAAGCATTGATCGAAAGGGAAGCCTCCCGAAGCCTCGCGGCGCTGGAGGGAACGATGCCCGATCTTGAATACGTAAGACGGCTGAGGGTGGACGATCTGTGATTCTGGCCGACGCGAATATCTGGATCGACTTTTTTCGGTTTCGCAAACCCGGGTTACGAAAACTGCTTGAGAACAATCAAGTTGTCATGCATCCGTTTCTTGTGGCGGAACGGGCCCTCGGCGCGTTGCATGATCGGCCTGCGACGCTGGCGAAGCTGGACAATCTGCCGCAGGTCCGAGCCGTTGATCTCCGTGATCTTCAGCGGATGATTGAGACGCGCGCCCTCTATGCCAAAGGAATCGGCCTTACAGACGCTCATTTGGTCGCATCCTGTCTTGCCGCTCCCGGCACGCTTCTTTGGACAGCCGATGGACGGCTCGGCAAAGTAGCTGAGGCGCTTGGCGTTCGCGCACATCTTTCCTGACTTCGGAAGAAATGGACAGGATGAATCAATTTCTTGTCGAAGGAGCCACTGGCAAAATTCAGTTACGGAGCGTCAGCAGGAGAAAAAACCTCCCTCAGGGGCGAAAGCCCCATTCATTCCAGGCGGGGTGTTAGCGGCCATCAGGAAGCGTAGAAAAATGACCAGCGGCCGACCTGGGTTTCAGGATTTGCTGGAGCTTGAGGCGGAGGTAATCGAGGTAGTTTTCGGGCGAGGGTTTTTCGGTCAGTTCCTCGATGACGGCGACCTCGGCGTGATGCCTTGTTTGGCGCAGGTTTCCGCGATCAGCGCGCCCTCCGGCGTAGCTGGCGCGGGTCATCACGAACGGCCGCAGGGTTGGCTCCAGTTTTAACAGCCCTTCAAAAGTCGCGCGGCTGTTTTGCATCCCGTAAATGTTGTGAATCTCCAGATGTGGCCACGCGCGGCTCGAATCCCGGCTCCTCGATGCGGTGCTTCACGTCGTCGGGCATGGTCTTCGAAGCCACGTCGAAGATGGCTGGCTCGTTCATGTTATTCCAGAAGCCGGCGACGCCGTTGTGAACGAAGTCGGCATCGAGCGAGCCCCACCAGTCGCGCACCGCGCCGCGCGTAAAGTCGGGAAAGACGGATTTGCCCGGCCAGACCTCGCCGACATAATTCGAGCCGTCGGGATTGCGGACGAAGTAGCCCTTGGCCGCGCCTTCGTCGTACGGTTTGTAGCCGGCGTGCGGCAGATCGGCGATGTGCAGATCGGTAATCGCGACCGTCCGCAGCTCTTCGGCCTTGAGCGTATGAATCATCTGCTCGAAGTGCGGAAAGCGCGTGCGATCGATCGTGAAAGGACGGTACTTCAACTGGTAGTCGATGTCGAGCCAGATCACGTCGGCCGGAATCCGCTCGGCGCGCATCCGATGGGCGATCGCGAGCACCTGTGACTCCGGCGTATAACTATTGCGCGACTGCTGATAGCGCAGCGCCCAGAGCGGCGGCAGCGGCGTGCGTTTCCTCTGAAGCCGCCAAAGCGGTGTTGCTTG
>JAJYFB010000108.1 GCA_021785495.1 Acidobacteriota bacterium
TGACGGTCTGGCTGCCGCCCGCAACCTGCAACTCCAGCTTCAGTTCCGTCTCCGCCGCGGCGTTGAAGAGAATGCTCTGGGTCAACGGCGCAAAGCCGGGGGCGGAGACATCGATTCTGTAGGGATGGAACGGCACATTCGGAATCGTGAACTGGCCGTTGGCGTCGGTGGTGGCGGTGCGTTCGAGGCCGTTGACGCGATTCGTGAGGAGCACCGTCGCGCCGGGAACGACGGCACCGGTGGGATCGACCACAGTTCCATGCACCGCGCCGGCGTTGTCTCCTTCCGCGCAGGCCGCGGCGGCTGCCCAAAGACAGAAAAGCAGAGGAAGAATGCGCAGGGTTGCACGAGAAAACAACGACATGAAAAAGTCTCCGGGAGTAGCCGTCGCGCCGGCCGGTTTCATGGCGGCGCAACCGAAAAGAAAAAGAACGGAAGAAGCCGTTCCAGAAAATAGCCATTGCACCACTGCGATCAAACAGCGGCGAGGCAATCGTGAACGACCACCAAACAAAGCTCTACCGGGAGACGGGCGGAGGGCGGATGAAGAGACGGGATTGGGGCTGCCGCGCAATGGCGACGGGCCGAAGCTGCGGCGTCACAACGCCCAAACGCACGATCACGATGGCGGCTGTGGCCATGGCCGCAGGGGCCACGGTGTGCATGAGGACACACAGCGGGCAGTGGTCGGCATCCGCCTGGTTCGTGTGTGTGTGCGTGACTTGCGCCACGGCCAGAAGCACAAGCAGAATCAGGCACACCACAGTCACCAACGGCAAAAAGCCGCGCCGACCGCGTTTTCCTTCGAAATGTGCGCCCATCTTCAGCAAGCGAACAAACCTTCCCGTTCCATTGTACCGAAAGACTTTTTGATTGGACGCGGTCAAGTCCTAAAAGTTCTGTAGAATTCCATTCCTCAGGAGCCACTTGCAAAATTCAATCGATGATCGCTGGATTTGAAAGGGCACGACTTCAGTCGTGCCGTAAAATACCTGGAATGAATAGGGCTTTAGCCCCTGCGGGAGATTTTTCTTCTCGCAGAATACACCGGAACTGAATTTTGCAAGTGGCTTTCAGGGTAGTTGGTTTGGGTTTTTGTTGGTTCAGTTTCCGGCTCCGTTGCAGGGCAAACGCATTTCAGCTTGCGGGATGATTTTGTTTTGAGCTGTTCCGGGCGGCAATGCGAAATCCAAATGCGTTTGCCCTGGGCTCCGTTGGCTCCTCCTTGCGCAGGTCGACCCGGCCCATCCACTCCTGGTTGGTCTCCATCAGGAGACGCCTTCGTCAAGCAATACGAAAAGTTCCTGGCATCAAAATTCACGACACCCGCATGATCCGTCTGATGGAAGTCCTCCTTCACGGCGGCGCCACCGTGGGCGGCTGGCGGGCCCGCGCCCTCCATCGCGCCCTCCTCACCGCCCGCCGCTGCCCCCCGCCCAAAAGCAAACTCGAAACCGCCTTCCAGAAAGCCGATGACTCGCTCGCTCACATCATCCAGTTACTGGAGGCCGCGTGAAATGTTGAAGTATTTTTGTTTGCGAATGAGACGGTAAGAATCTGCACTGTGCTGGATAACCTGGTCAGCCAGGCCGCAAGGCAACATCTTCGGGGTCGGCAGGGCGATCCTTTCCGCATCAAACACGGAAGGGATGGGGCGCACGATGGTGTTCCACCCGTGCCGAATCAATCCTGTGCAATGGCAGGAAAGAATGGTTCTTGCCGGAGATTTTCCCGAAGAGTACACTACCTGACAATGTTGCCGATGAAAGCGAAAGAGATTGCGAAGGCGATCTTGCCTCGGAAACTCGTGCAGTTCATTCAGTGCTGCAGGTACCGCGGCGCCCTGGCGCACATTCGTTACAGCTTCAAATTCAGGAGATACAGAGAGCGGTTTGCGAGGGCGAACGCTGCGGCTCCCGCGTGGGCGATCGTCCTGCCTGCCGGATGCAACCTGCGCGTGCCTCCGGGCAATCCCGCAACCCGCGAGGCGCTTGAATTCTTTGGATGGCGCGATCCGGATGCCGTCGACGAATCCATCGGCTTCATGAAAGCTGCCGCGGGCAAGAAGGTTTTGTGGGACATCGGCGCCTTGCATGGCTTTTTTTCGCTGGCCTTCACGCTTGCGCGTGAAGAGCGCCGGGCGCTGGCCTTTGAACCCAATCCGGATTCAAGGGCCATACTGAAGGAGTTTCTCGACTGCAATCCCGGCGCGAAGGTCGAAGTCTTCGATTGCGCCATCGGCCTGCCGGCCGAAGTGGTGACCTTTCAGAAGGGGTTTCATTTCATCGCCGCCGCCGGCTTGGAAACTCGACCGACAGACGAATTCGTCCAACTGGAAACCGCTTCCATCGACCAGTTGATCGAGAGGAACTTCGAGCCGCCGGACATCGTCAAGATCGATGTGGAGGGGCACGAGTTTGAGGTTCTGCGGGGCGCGGAAAAGTTTCTGCGGTCGCACAAGCCGCTTCTCTCGCTCGAAGTGCATCCGGGACCGCTCTTGCACCGGGGCGTCTCGCCGGTTGCGATCGCCGCATATCTCGAGGAAGCAGGATATGTATTTCGCGACATGCGGCATCGGCCGGTTTCCAGAAAGTTTTTCAAGCGCATCGACACCTTCCGTGTTCTGGCGGTGTGAGCGCCACAATCTGCCGTAAAGAAAGTTCGAAATTGCGCCGTGAGCCGCACCGACAGCCGGATATTCGCTTCTGATCGGCCTTGCGTGCCGCCTTTTCGGAATGGTGATCGAGAAGTCCTATGCTCTAAACGGCGCAATCTTACTCTTAAAGAGGTTTTTGGCTATAAACGGTCAATCTCTACCGGGGCAAACGCATTTGGATTTCGCATTGCCGCCCGGAACAGCTTGGAAGGGCACGGCTGAAGCCGTGCCCTTTCCAAACAAAATCATCCCGCAGATGCAATGCGTTTGCCCTGATTCCCTTTGCCGGCGGCAGTTCCCTGCCCATTCCCAAGCGAAGCATGATGCCGTTGGCATCAAACACCAGAGCGAGTGGGGGCTTTTCGCGGATCAGACGCAGTCCGAGTGTATTCCGGCGCCACCGAGTTTTCCCAGGTCAGAAAATCCAGGGGCAGCCGCCCCTGGTAAGAATAAAGTTGCCGCCCGCGCCCGCGCCCGTCATACACTGTCTCTGATTCCTGGAGATGGCCATGCCTGTGGCGCAACTGACGCTTGAAATCCGCATCGAGCACGCGCAGTCGCTCAAGGACCGGCGGCAGGTGGTGCGCTCGCTCAAGGACCAGTTGCGGCAGAGCTTCAACGTCTCGGTGGCCGAGCTGGACGAGGCCGTCGTCTGGCAGTCGGCAACGCTGGGTCTGGCGGCGATCTCGCGCTCCCGCGACTATCTGCACGGTTTGATGGAGGAGGCCGAACGGGCGGCGCACCGCATGGCGGCCGAACTCGGTGCCGAACTGGCGGATTCTTTCTGGGAATATATCGAGAGCTGAAGAGGCGGTGCGCGCGCCGCCGGGTCAGCCCGGAACGGCAGCAGGCGGCACGCAGATGGGCCCGCCTTCCGGCGGGCCCGCTTGAGAGGCAATGGAGGGAGGGTGTACAGAGGGGGTTGAGAGAAGAGGTTCCGAAGAACCCTCAAGGGAGAGGTGTTACCTTCCTAGGGCGGGAAATCATGGGGAAGCCTCTGCGAATTGTTTAGATAGATGCGGCAGATTGAAAAAGGTTGCCACGTTTTTTATCGTTCGGGCGGGAGCAAAAGAAAAGGTGCTGAAAAGAAAAGATATAGGCGGCGATGAGTGCCGCAGGAGGCGTGGAACGTCTAGCGGGGTTGGGCCGGGGCGGCAGGCGGCGGCAGCGTCTTGGGCCGTGCGGCCCGCTCGACAAAGCGGGTGATCAGGCCGACGGGCAGAAAGCGCACGGCAAAGGCCACGAGCCGATTGCTCCGCTTGGGCAGGAGCGTGCGCTGGCCGCGGGCAAGCGCTTCGAGCGCCAGCCGGGCCACATCCTCGGCCGGTTGCAGCTTGCGGCCGCGAAAGACCGAAGCGCCGGCCACCTCGAAGAACTCGCTCTCGGTGGTTCCGGGGCAAAGCGCGGTCACGCGAACGCCATAGGGCGCAACCTCTTCAGCCAGACCGAGGGCGAAAAAGCGGTCAAAAACTTTCGTAGCCGCGTAGGTGGCGAGATAGGGAACCGGCTGAAAGCTGGCCGTCGAGGCGACGACGAGCACCCAGCCGCGCCGCCGCTCGACCATGCGCGGCACAAAAAGCCGCGAAAGGCGCACGACGGCCTCGCAATTGACGCGCACCATGCCGCACTCCTGCTCGATCTGGCTCTGGTGGAATGCGCCGTACTGGCCAAGACCGGCGTTATTGACCAGGATCTCGACCGGGAGCCCGGCGGCCTCGGTCGCGTCGTAAATCCGCTCGGGCGCAGCCGGGTCGTTCAGGTCGGCCGTGACGATGCGGGTTTCAACGCCGCTTGCAGCCAGTTCGGCGGCCAGGGCCTGCATACGGTCCTTGCGCCGCGCCGTCAGAACCAGCTTTGCGCCCTGCCGGGCCAGTTCCCGCGCCAGCGCCGCGCCAATGCCGGAGCTAGCTCCGGTCACCAGCGCCCATCTACCCTCAAAATCCCGCGTCGTCGCCATCGTCTTCTCATCGTAAGCCCTGGGCAGAGAGAGTCGCGAATCGCGGTCAGGGCTCATTTCCTTGCAGGCCTGTCTCCTTCGTTCGGTTGCCGTCCAAGTCCAACGCAATTGCAACGCAACGGTAGTCGAAGCAACGCAACGCAGCTTTTTGTCACGGCGATCGTTTCCATCGCAGCCAAAGCAATCTCCGCGTCGAGCCCGCCCAACACAAATCCGGCCTTGCATGAGGCCAGCGCGCGCTGCCCGCAGACCGATGGATCGCTGTATTCTGAGAGCAGCAGGCATGGTTTCTCTCGGCGGCAATCGCGGCGAAAAGCTCTCTCCGTTCAAACTGGCGGTGGCGCAGTACGGCGTTTTGCTGCTGATGCTCGGGCTGGCTGCGGGTTTGTGGCGGCTGCAGGTGCTCGACGTGGACAACTACCGTCAGTTGGCCGAGCAGAACCGCATTCGCAAGGAGCCGATCCTGGCCCCGCGCGGCAAGCTCTTCGACCGCGAGAACCGGCTGGTGGTCGATAACTATCCCTCGGTCACCTGCTTCCTGGTCCGCGAACAGAGCAAGAATATCGAGGCTGATCTGCCGCTGATCGCCCGCGGCCTCGATCTGGACATCGACCAGTTGCGCGAGACGCTGCGCCGCTATCGCGGCCAGCCGGGGTATCAGCCGATCCCCATCAAGCAGGACGTGACGGCCGACGAGCAGGCGTTCATCGCGGCTCATCGCAACGAGCTTCCGGAGCTGGAGACGCTCGACGTGGAGCGGCGGCTTTATCCGCGCGACGGCTTCGCCGCCCATCTGATCGGCTACGTGGGCGAGGTCAGCGAGGAAGACCTGAACAATCCCCGCTTCGCCTACTACGAGCCGGGCGACGTGGTCGGCAAGGCCGGTGTCGAAGAGACGTACGACGAATTGCTGCGCGGCCAGGACGGCAGCCGCGAGGTGGTTGTGGATAGCCGCGGCCGCGAAGTGGGCTATCTCGGCATCGAGCATGCCATCCCCGGCCAGGATCTGCGGCTCACCATCGACAATGACCTGCAACGGGCCGCCGAACTGGCCCTCGGCGCGCGCGAAGGGACGATCTTGGCCATGGATCCGCGCAACGGCGAGATTCTGGCCATGGTTTCGCACCCCAGCTTCGATCCCAACGATTTTGCCGTCAAGATCAATCGCGTCGCGTGGAACAAGCTCGTCTCCGATCCCGCGCATCCGCTGATGAACCGGGCCATTCAGGCGCAGCTTGCGCCGGGCTCGACCTTCAAGATCCTCATGGCGGTCGCCGGCCTCGAAGAAGGCCTCGCGCAAAACATGCACATCGTCTGCAATGGTGGCTGGGGCCCCTACGGCTACTTTCACCACTGCGATGAAAAGCACGGTCCGGTGGATATTCACAACGCGATTCCCTACTCGTGCGACACCTTTTTTTACATGCTCGGCGACAAGCTGGGCATCAACCGGATCGACAAGTACGCCACGGAGTTCGGCTACGGGCAAAAGACGGGGATCGATCTACCGGGCGAGCAGCCGGGGCTGATGCCCTCGCCGCAATGGGTGATCCGCAACTTTCACCACCGCTGGTACCCGGACGAGACCCTCGACGTCTCGATCGGCCAGGGCGCGGTGGAGGCGACGCCGCTGCAACTGGCGCGCATCATCGGCGGCATCGCCTCGGATGGGCATCTGGTGCGGCCGCACGTCGTCTTTCCCAATCAGCTTCCCGCGGACTTCCGCAAAGCGCTCGCCGACAGCTTCCCCGGATCGGGAGACGCTTACGTGCCGATCGACCCGGAAACCTGGGAGACGGTCACCGACGGCATGGCCGATGTGACCGAGCCGGGACTGTATCACACGGCCAGTTCGGCGCATCTGGAAGGCATCGACCTGGCCGGCAAGACCGGCACCGCCCAGCAGATGAGCCATGCCGCGCTGGACAAGACAGGCAAGGGACGGAACACCTATCCGAACGCCTGGTTTGTGGGCGTGGCGCCGCGCCGCAATCCGGAACTTGTGATTGTGGTTCTGTGGCAAAATGGCGAGTTCAGCTATTATCCGGCGCGGATCGCCGCCAAGGTGGTGACGGCCTTTGTGGACAAGAAACGCCGCGAGGCCGGCAATCTGCCGCAGGTCAAGGCTCCGGCTCCGGTCGAGGTGGGCGCGGTCTGGTCCTCGCCGCCGCCGGACGCGAAGAATGCGGGCGCGAACGCCAACGTGGGACAGGGCAGAGGCCAGAACGCGATCGCCGGCGGGCATTTCTTTGTCGCCAAGGGGCAGATCGTCGCGGCAAGCGCGCGGCCGGGGAGGGATCGATAGCCTTATGCCGTTGCGCCGCTTTTTGAGTTTTCGCGATTTCGATTGGTGGCTGCTTGCGCTGGTTCTGGCGCTGTGCGCGGTCTCCGTCGTCGAGGTGCATTCCTCCACGGTGCATACCCGCTTTTCCAGCTTCGGCAGCCGCCAGATCTTCTGGGTGGGCGCCGGTGTGGCCGGCATGTTCGTCTTCGCCAAGATCGACTACCATCGCGTGCTCGACTGGACGCCGTGGGCCTATGGCGGCGGCCTTCTGGCGCTGGTCGCCGTGCTTTCGCCGCTCGGGCACAAGGCCCTTGGCGGCCGCCGCTGGATCAAGCTCGGGCCCATGCTCGTGCAGCCCTCGGAGTACGTCAAGCTGGCGCTGATCCTGATGGTGGCCCGGTACTTTGCCAATCTGGGCGGGCGCAACGTGACCTGGAAGGAGATCTTCCGGGCCTTTGCCCTGGTCGGCCTGCCCATGCTGCTGGTGATGAAGCAGCCCGACCTTGGCACCACCCTCACGTACATGCCGATTCTGGTTGCCGGGCTTTTCCTCGGGGGGATGAATCTGCGCCAGGGGCTGATTCTGTTCCTCACCGGGGCGGCGCTGGTCGGCGGGGTCTGGTCGAGCGGTAAATTCCTGAAGCCGTATCAAAAGGCCCGCCTGACCAGCTTCCTCAACCCGCAAAATGACCCCCGCGGCAGCGGCTATCAGGTGCTGCAATCGAAGATCGCCGTCGGTTCGGGCGGCATTTGGGGCAAGGGCTCGGAAAAAGGCACGCAGACGCAGGGCTATTTTCTGCCCATTCCCTATACGGACTTCATTTTTGCCGCTCTCAGCGAGGAACACGGTTTTGTGGGCGCGATTTTTGTGCTGCTGTTATACTTCCTTATATTGATGCGTTTGATTCAGAACGCACAAACAGCCGCCGACCTGCCCGGTTCTCTCCTTATCATGGGAATCGTGGCTGTGCTGACCTTCCAGATTGCGGTCAACGTAGGCATGGTCATCGGGTGGATGCCCGTCACCGGAATCCCTTTACCCTTATTGAGTTACGGGGGGTCTTCGGTGCTGTTTACGTTCCTGGCGCTGGGCGTGGCGATGAACGTCCGCATGAGGCGCTTCGTGAACTAGCGCATCGCGCGCCCGTTCGGCCCGGCATCGGCGGGTCGAAGTTTTTCGGTGCGGTCCGGGAGCGGCTTCAGGCTGCTTCGGTTCGAGTGGTTTGCGGGCCGCGTAAGCAGGATGTTTTCAAGATTGAGCCGGCAGGTTCTCGCAGGATCGCCTCCGGCAGGATTGAGTTGATGAGCACGCAGAGACGGGAAAGCCGCTCCGCTCTTACGGCCGCAGACGGCCGAAAGAGCCTGCGGCGCGGCTCGCGGCTTGCACCGGGCGCGCCTTCATTGTGCGCGCCCCTGCCGTGCATGGATCGCGCACATCGATCGGAGCGGGCATTCGCCCATACGCGCCGGGGGAGTTCCCCTGCGCCGGACTCCGCTCGAACGGCCAAAGCCCCCCGAAGCCCTCTGCATCCGGATTGCCGCTCCCAGCAATTTGTCCGGTTCTTTTGCCCCGGTTCGCCGCCCTTGAGGCAGGCATCCGCGCAAAGGCCGCACTTCGACCGCCCTCCCGGCCGTCCGCTCCTCGTCTCCCCTGCCGTTGTCGCGCTCCTCGCGCTTCCCTTGCCGCATGGACCGGCCGCATTCTGCCGCCGGACGGAAAGGTACGATGGCCAAGGAAATTTGCATCTCCAGCACGCCGCATGAGACGCGGCTTGCGATTCTTGAAGACGATCAACTCGCGGAAATCTACTACGAACGCGAAAACGAGTATACCCTCGCAGGCTCCATTTACAACGGGCGCGTGACGCGCGTTCTGCCCGGCATGCAGTCGGCGTTTGTCGATCTGGGCCTGGAACGCGACGCTTTCCTCTACGTCACCGACTTCATGGAGCTGGAAGACCAGGAAGAGACGGACGAACTGGAGCGGGCCGCGGCCAGCGGAGCCAACCAGCCGCCGCGCGAGGTGCATCGCGCACAAGTCGCGGATCGCACTTCCGATCGCAACGCGGGCCGTTCCCCGGAACGCGCCCCGGAAGAGCGCGGCCCACGTTCCGGCCAGCCGCGGCGGGAAGCGGAACCGGTTGAGGATGCGGAACAGGAAGAGATTGCGTTCGAAGCGCCCGTCGCCGAAGCGGCAGCACCTCCGGTCGAAGCCGGAGGTGCGCCGGAGCAGGACGAGCCCGGCGGACGCCGCTGGCGCGGACGCCGCCGCCGTCGCGGCCGTGGCCAGAACGCCGCGCCGGAGCAGGATGCGGCGACCGGGTCGAGCCCCGTGGAGATGGCCGGAGAGTTGGAGACGGCCGAAACCCTCGGATTGGCCCCGGAGCCGGTGCGCAGACAGCCGGTCCGCGAGCCGCTGCCCGAACCGGAGCTTTCCGAAGCGCCCGCACGCACGGCCGCGCCTGCCTTTGTGCTGCCTGGCGAATCGCTTTCGAAGTACGGCGGCGGCGCGGCAGCGGACGAAACGCCCAGGGCCGCAGCGGAAGCTGCGGCTCCGCCTCGTCCCATCTTTACGTCGAAGCCCTCGACGCTGATCGAAACTCCGCTGGTTTGGGATGGCAGCGGTTTGCTGCCCGGCGAGTCGCTTTCGCGGCATCGCGAGCGTCCGCCCGAGCCGGTCGAAGAATCGCTGGCCGAAGAAACGCTCCTCGAAGAGCCGGGCGCCGCCGCTGCCGCGCTGGAGACCATCGCCGAAGTCGAAGAAGAGAGGGAAGAGCCCGCGGAGGCGGCGCACGCGGCTCCCTTGTTCTCCGCCAAGCCCATTCTCGAAGCTCAGCAGGAACTGGAGTTCGAGTTCGAGGAGGAGAGCTTCGACCCGGGCGCGCCTGCGGCGTCTTCAGCCCCAATCTCCGCAGCACCGGAGGCTGAGTTCGACGAGACGGTCGAAGAGGCTCCGGCGAACCTGGCAGCGCCCGTTGCGGTTGCGGCCGGGAACGAGCCGGAGGACAAGCCGGAGGACGAGCCGGAATCCGGCGCATCGGCCTCCTTCCGCATCGATCCGGCCGCACCGAAGGGCTTCCGCCTCTTCGGTTTCGGCAAAAAGAAGGAAGAACTGCCCGCCGCATCGACGCCGCCCGCCGCACCGGCCTCGCGCTACGCGCCCGGCGTGGGCCATGTGGAAGAGGAGGTCATCGAAGGCGAAGAGATCGACGCCGCGCCGCATGGCCGCCGTCACAAGCGGGAAGAGCCCGATTTCGACAACTACACCGAGGAAACGCACGCCTCGCGCAAGCGTCCGGCCCGCATCGGCGAGGCGGACGATGCCGCGCACTCCGACCGCCGCGCGAAGCGGAGCCTCGACGAGGCGAACGACGA
>JAJYFB010000109.1 GCA_021785495.1 Acidobacteriota bacterium
TCTACGCGAAGAAGCCCTTCAAGAAAATTCCGCCGGAGCAGGGCATCGACGAGCTGTTCGTCGGCGGACGGGCCAACTCGATTCTGCGGCTGCGTACCGATCGCAAGCATCTGTTCTCCTGGCGCAATTTTTTCCTGGCTCTGGACCGGATCACGCATCTGGCCGAGCGGGTTCACATCCGCCCCTTACGCAAGCTGGCCATGAAGCGCGCTGAAAAGTGGATGCTTGAACGGCTGGAGATGACCGACGGGCTGGGAGCGATCTATCCCGCGATGCTGAACGCGATTATCGCCCTGCGCTGCTTGGGCTACTCCGAGGACGATCCGCAGGTGATCCGCGCCCGCGACGAGTTCGAGAAGCTCGGCATCGAGCAACCGCCGACGGCGGAGATGCCCGAGCCGACCTTCCGCATGACGCCGTGCATGAGCCCGGTTTGGGATACGGCGCAGGCCGTCTTCGCCCTGGGCGAGGCTGGCGTCGCGCGCAACGATCCGCGCCTGTTGAAGGCCGTCGATTGGATGCTCGCCAAAGAGGTGCGCCACAAGGGCGACTGGGCCGTCAAGGTTCCCAACGTCGAGCCGGGCGGCTGGTACTTCGAGTTCAACAACGAGTTTTATCCGGACACCGACGACACGGCGCAGGTGCTCTTGGCCCTCAGCAAAGTGGACAACCCGCGCGAACGCTACCAGATTCAGGTGGCCGAGCGCGCCATCCGCTGGGAGTTCGCCATGCAGTGCAAAAACGGCGGCTGGGGCAGCTTCGACAAAGACAACACGAAGATGATCTTTCAGTACATCCCCTTTGCCGATCACAACGCGATGCTCGATCCGCCGTCGGTCGATATTACGGGGCGAATGCTTGAGATGCTGGCCGCTTACGGCTACACGCGCGAGGACAAGCGCGTGCAAAAGGCCATCGAGTTCATCTTCAAGGAGCAGGAGTCGGACGGAAGCTGGTTCGGCCGCTGGGGCGTCAACTACATCTACGGCACGTTTCTGGTTCTGCGCGGCCTGGAGGCCATCGGCGTGGATCACAACGAGCCGCAGGTGCAGCAGGCCGCCGAGTGGATTCGCATGGTGCAGAACGCCGACGGCGGCTGGGGCGAAAGTTGCGCAACCTATGACGACCCGGAAACGCGCGGCATCGGCGTCAGCACGCCCTCGCAGACCGCCTGGGCGCTGCTGGCCCTGCTGGCCGCCGGCGATGACCGCTCGGACTCGATCGCCAAGGGCGTGCGCTGGCTGCTCGAACACCAACAGACCGGCGGCAATTGGGACGAGTCGATGGGCGAAGGCCCAACCCGTCAGGCGATCATCACGGGCACGGGCTTTCCCAAGGTTTTCTATCTGGCCTACACACTCTATCGCGATTATTTCCCGCTGCTGGCGCTGACCACGTACAAGCGGGCGATGGAGAAGAGCAGCTTCTAGCCTCTAGCTGGTAGCTTGTGGCTGGAAGCTGGAAGCTGAATCGGAGGATTCACGACACATGGCAGTTCCGATCTCGCAGATGGCGACGGTGGCGGCGTACGTGCTGAAGAACCGCTTCCAGGGCAATCGCCGCTACCCGCTGGTGCTGATGCTTGAGCCGCTCTTTCGCTGCTCGCTGGCCTGTGCCGGCTGCGGCAAAGTGCAGTACCCGCCGCATGTTCTCAAGCGGCAGCTTACGCCCGAAGAGTGCTTTGCGGCCGTCGAAGAATGCGGCGCGCCGATGGTCTCGATTCCCGGCGGCGAGCCGCTGCTGCATCCGCAGATTGTCGAGATCGTCAACGGCCTCATCGCGCGCAAGAAGTACATCTATCTCTGTACGAACGCGCTCGAACTGAAGCGGCGGCTGCCCGAGTTCACGCCGTCGAAGTACCTCACCTTCTCCGTTCATCTCGACGGCCTGCGCGAGCATCACGATTTTTCCGTCTGCCGCGAAGGCACCTTCGACATCGCCGTCGAGGGCATCAAGGAGGCCGTGCGGCGCGGCTTCCGCGTCACGCCCAACTCGACCTTCTTCGACGGCGTCGATCCGAATCAGGTGCGCGCCTTTTTCGACGAGATGATGGCCATCGGCGTCGAGGGCGTGGTGCTCTCGCCCGGCTACAGCTACGACAAGGCTCCCGACCAGAACCGCTTTCTGGGCCGCGCCCGCGTGCGCCGGCTCTTCCGCGCCATTTTGTCGAACCGCAAAAAGAGCTGGAAGTTCAACATGTCGCCGCTCTTCCTTGAATTCCTGATGGGCCATCGCAACTACGATTGCACCCCCTGGGGCTCGCCCGCCTATAACATCTTCGGCTGGCAGCGGCCCTGCTACCTGCTGCAGGATGGTTACGCGGAGAGCTTCAAGGAACTGATGGAGACGACGCGCTGGGAAGACTACGGCATCGGCTCGGGCAATCCCAAGTGCGCCAACTGCATGGTCAGTTGCGGCTATGAGCCGTCGGCCGTGCTTGAAGGCTTCGGCTCGTTCAAGGGTTTTCTCGCCATGGTGAAGGGAAACTTTTCGCTCTATCCCGACAAAAGCGCTCTCGACCTGCTGAACGAGCCTGCGCCCAACAGCGCCGTCCCGCTCGTGCAGATCGAGCAGCCCGAGCAGGCCTGCCAGGAGACCCGCGCATGACGGCGGAAGTTCAAAAGTACACCCGCGCACAGATTGAATCGCTCGAACTCGCCCCCGGCTTCGAGCACGAAGCTCTCGAAGGCTGGGCGCCCGCGCTGGCCAGTGAGGAAGATCTCAAGGCCGCTCTCGAAAAGGCCTTCGATTATCGCGGCGACATCACGCTGACGCTGAAGTCCGGCGAGAAGATGGAAGCCTACATCTTCAATCGCTCCACCGGCGCGACTCTCGCCGACTCCTGGGTGCAGTTTTTTACGCCGAATGCACCGGAGAAGCGCAAGGTTTCTTACGCCGAAGTGGCGCGCATCGAATTCACCGGCAAGGACCGCGCCGCCGGCAAGCACTGGGAAGACTGGGTCAAGGCCTGGAATGAAAAGAAGGCCGCCGGCGAGAAGAACATCGGCCTGGAGCCGGACGCGCTGGAGTAGGTCGGCCGTATCCATCCATCACAGGACACCAGGATTCGTTCATCCTCCGTCGAAACAATTTCGCGCGGCGGCGGCTCCGTGATCTTTCGTCCCGGCCGGAATCGGGGGGCGGCGATCTGACCGGTCGGCCGAACGAGTGGAACGGCCCGATGAATCGCGGGAACACACGCAAGCACCAGCCGGATGCACCCGTAGGCGAGCCAGGTAAAAACAGGCAAGCAAAATCAACCGGTCCGCATCGCCCTCGACGCGTGAGCGCTCAACGAGCCCCAGTGTTCGTGGGCGTTGATGATCGGCACGTGGCCAAGTCGCGCGAGTGAGCATGAATCCCAGACGCATCGCAAGCCAAGTCCATCAGGCCGTGAGCGCAGGGAATGCGCCGTGCCGTCATTCCGGCCCGTGGAATCGCGCCGGAAAAGCAAGGATGGATGCTTTTGAACCGGATCAACGGACGTTCCGTTCCGGCGAGCGGGCAGTTGACGGGCGTCTCCTCCTTTGAGAACCTAAAGAGGGACTCAAAAGATGGAACAAGGGATCGGATTGCGAGACGCAGCAACACAAGGCACTTACAAAGTTCAGGCTCTCGACCGCGCCTTCGCCGTGCTGGATCTGCTGGGGGAAAGCGAAACACCGCTCGGTTTGGCGCAGGTGGCCGCCTCTTTGCAACTGCACAAAAGCACGGCGCACCGCTTTTTGATGGTTCTGGAACGGCATCGCATGGTGGAACGGACCGCAAACGGCAAGTTCCGCCTGGGTCTGCGGTTGTTCGACTTCGGCAACCGCGCGATCGAGCAGTACGACCTGCGCGACCGCGCCCAGCCGCATCTGCGGCGGCTGGTGGCCGAGACCGAGGAAACGGCTCACCTGGCGCTGCTTGAAGCCGCGCGCGTCATTTATATCGACAAGATCGAGCCCACGCGCGCGGTGCGCATGATTACGCGCATTGGCGCCAGCAATCCCGTGCATTGCACCTCGGTGGGCAAGGCGATTCTGGCCTTTTTGCCGCCGGAGCGCAGCGCGGAGATTCTGCGCAGGGTTCGCTTCGAGCGCATGACCACGCGCACCATCGCTTCCATGGAGGCGCTGCGCACAGAACTCGACAAGACCCGCCGCCGCGGCTATGCCGTGGACGACGAGGAACTGGAGGAGGGTCTGCGCTGCATCGCCGTACCCGTTCTGGATGCGCAGCGGCTGCCGGTAGCCGCAGTCAGCGTCTCCGGGCCATCGTTCCGCGTGACGGCGCAAAAGCTGCCGGCGATCGCCAATCATTTGCTGCAGTGTGTGCGCGGCATCGCCGCCGACATGGGCTATGTGCCCACCAGCCGCGGCGTCCGCTCGGCTCTTTCGGCCTGAGGATTCTGGAAGGTGGATTTTATCCCACCAGCGCGGCGGCGCGGATGGTTTCCTTGCGCACGGTCAGCCGTTCAATGAGATCGGCGCGGACTTCGTAACCGCGGCCGGGCGTTTCGACGATGGCAATCTCACCCTCTTGGGAGACCTCGACCTCCGGCTCGACGATGTCTTCTGCCCAGTAGCGCGCCGAGGCGGAAACATCGCCCGGCAGCGTGAAGCCCTCGAGCGTGGAGAGCGCGATGTTATGCGCCCGGCCGACGCCCGACTCAAGCATGCCGCCGCACCAGACGGGAATGCCGCGTTCGAGCGCGGCGTTGTGTACGGCGATGGCCTCCGAAAAACCGCCCACGCGGCCCAGCTTGATGTTGAGGACGCGGCAGGAGCCCATCTCGATGGCGGCCAGGGCGTCGCGCCGGTTGCCGATCGATTCGTCGAGACAGAGGGGCGTCCTGAGTCGCTTTTGCAGCACGGAATGGAAGTAAAAATCGTCGTGCCAGAGGGGCTGCTCGATCATGAGCAGGTCGAAGGCGTCGAAGGATGCGATGTGGTCCTGATCGCGCAGCCGGTAGGCGGAGTTGGCGTCGCAACTGAGCGCGATCTCCGGCCAGCGATGGCGCACGCGCTCGAAGACTTCGACGTCCCAGCCCGGCTTGCACTTGAGCTTGATACGCCGGTAGCCGGCGGCCAGTTCGCGTTCGATGGTGGCCAGCAGATCGGGAATCGTGGCATGAATGCCGAGCGAGACGCCGCAGGGGATGGTCTCGCGGACGCCGCCGATCAGCCGCGCCAGCGAGACGCCCTCGCGTTGCGCCTCCAGATCCCAAATCGCGTTTTCCAGCGTGGCCTTGGCCATCGGGTTGCCGCGGATGGACCGGAAGATGCGCGGGCAGTCGCCGCCGTGCTCGGGCGATGCGGCGGCCAGCAGCAGCGGCGCCAGCTCATGGAGGAGCACCTGCCAGGCGGTCTCCGTGGATTCGGCCGAGAAGTATGGATGCTCGCCCGCCGTGCATTCGCCCCATCCGGTCAGCCCTTCGGACTGCACCTCGGCCAGCAGGATTCTCCGGTCGCGGGTGACGCCAAAGCTGGTCTCGAAGGGGCGCACCAGCGGCATGTGCAGCTCGCTCAGAACGATGGCATCGATCTTCATGGCGCATTCTCCTCGTCGCAGTTTTCCGTGGGATTCAGAACGCCCAGTTCGTAGATTCCGTTGCCTTCCGGATCGAGAGAGAAACCCAGAACGGCCCATCCCCGGGAAAAAGCCTCTTCCAACTGTTTTCGAATCATCCTTTGCGCGTCGAGTGCGCGCTCGCGGGTGGCGTCGCTGGATTTCCATGCGCTGATGGAAGCCGGAACCACGATGCGTTCTTCGATCGTTGGCGCAGCCGATGAACGCCGGGCAAGGCGCGCCGCGACGCGTGGGGAATCCAGCTCCCATTCCGCCAAAAGCCGGTCGGTCGGCAAACCGCCCTGCAGATGAGAAGAGGATACACCATAAAAGTTCGCGCGGTAGCTGCGCGCCACCGCGCCCAGCTTGTGGAGATTGAGAAAAGCGTTCTTGATCTCCAGCGGATCGAAGGTCCACTCCATGCGCCGGATGCCGCGGCTGAGCGCCTCGCGGCGCTGTTCCCACTTGAGTTGCGCGCCCAGGCCGCGATTGCGGTAGGCGGCGCGCACGGCCAGCATGTGCGAATGCAGATATGGAGCGGGGCCAAGCGGCGTCGTCTTCACTCCGGGCAAAGAGAGCGCGAAACCCACCAGCGCGTCATCGCGCCCGGCCTTTGCCTCGTCCTGCGCATCACTTGCGAAGGCGCCGATGACCTGGCCGCCGATCTGTTGCGCCAGCAGAAAGCTCTTGCGGGGAACCGCTTCATTCGGGCCGTAGCCCCAGGTCTCGAACTGGAGCCGCACGCACGCCTCCAGTTCGTTCATTCCCGCGCAGGCGCGAATGCGGATCACGAGCGCGCCTGTTCTGCCGGTTGCGCGGAGGCGCTCTCGACCGCGGAGCGGGCATCGGCTTCGGCAGCGAGCTTGCGTTTTGCCCCGGCCCAGAGGGCCTCCAGTTCGTCGGGCGAAAGCTCTTCGAGCGGGCGCGGTGCGGCCAGTTCCATGGCGCGGAAACGCTGGCGGAAACGTCGATTGCAATCGCGCAGGGCCATCTCCGCATCGACGCCCAGATGGCGGCCCAGGTTGACGACGGTAAAGAGCAGATCGCCCAGCTCGGCTGCGACGGCCGGCTGGCGCGCGGGATCGTCCGAAGCGGCCTCGGCTTCAAGCTCGGCGGTTTCCTCGGCGACCTTCGGCAGCAGCTCGCGCCAGGTCGGCCAGTCGAAACCGGCCTTGCGCGCCTTGCCGCCGAGTTTGGCGGCCTCGGCCAGCGCCGGGAGCGCGCGCATCACGCCGTCGAGCCGCGAAGCAGGCGGGTTGGCCGCTTCATCGGCTTGGGCGGCTTCGCCGTTTTGCGTGCGTTTCTCGGCGGCCTTGATCTGGTCCCAATTGCGCAGCACGGCCGCCGACGAGCCTGCGACGTTGGCGTCCACCTCAGCGCGATTGCCGGCCTCGTGCGCGGCTTCGTCGCCGAAGACATGCGGATGGCGGCGCACCAGCTTGCGATTGAGCGCCTGCAGAACGTCGGCAATGGTGAACCGGCCCTCGTTGGCCGCCATCTCGGCGTAGAAGAGCACTTGCAGCAGCAGGTCGCCGAGTTCCTCGGTTAGATGCGCAAAGTCGCGCCGCTCGATGGCGTCGAAGACCTCGTAGGCCTCTTCGAGCGTGTATTTGCGGATGGAGTCGAAGGATTGTTCGCGATCCCACGGGCAGCCGCCCGGTGCGCGCAACCGCGCCATGATGGCCACGGACTCCTGGAACAACGAGGCCGCCCGCGCCGGATCGGTGAGAGTTTGCGGCGTGGAATTGTCTGGTCTGGAGCGTTCCGGCTTGAGTTCCATGCGCCTTCAGTGTACCGTGCGGCAGGTGCGGGCGCGTTTTGCAATGTGAACAAGCGCGTTGCGGCGGAGAGCCGCAAACCACCGCGACTATGCGGTCCGGCCTCCGTCTCCCTCGTTCTCGCCGCCCTCGCCGGGCGCAAGGAAGAGGTTGGCTTCGAGACCGTGCTGGCGGGTGTAGAGGTCGAAGTAGCGGCCGCCGAGGGCGAATAGCTCGGCATGGCTGCCGCGCTCGACGATGCGGCCCTCTTCGACGACAAGAATCTGGCCGGCGCGGCGGATGGTCGAGAGGCGGTGTGCGATGACGAAGGTCGTCCGGCCCTGCATCAGTTCGGCCAGCCCCTGTTGAATCATGGCCTCCGACTCGGAATCGAGTGAACTGGTGGCCTCGTCGAGAATGAGAATGCGCGGCTCCGCCAGCAGCGCGCGCGCAATCGAGAGCCGCTGGCGCTGTCCGCCGGAGAGTTTGACGCCGCGTTCGCCGACGATGGTGTCGTAACCGTCGGGAAAGCGCTCGGCAAACTCATCGACGCGCGCGGTGCGGCAGGCCGAGAGAAACTGTTCCCCGCTCGCCTCGGGCCGCGAAAACAGGATGTTCTCGCGGATGGTCCCGTCGAAGAGAAACGAATCCTGCAAGACCACGCCAAGCTGCGAGCGGAAGGTATTGAGATCGACTTTCGATAAGTCGACGCCATCGACCAGAACCTTGCCGCCCGCAGGACTGTGAAAGGCGCAGAGGAGACTGATGATGGTGGATTTGCCCGATCCCGAGGAGCCAACCAGCGCGGTGACTGTTCCCGGCCCGGCCTGGAAGCTGATGCCGTGCAAGACAGGTTTTCCGGGCGTGTAGGCGAATGCGACGTTCTCGAAGGCGACGCGGCCTTCAATGGGCGGCATCTGGATTGTGCGCTGCGGGTTCTGGTTCTCCTCGAATTCAGCCATCAATTCGCGGGTGCGATCCAGGCCGGCGAAGGCCTCCGTGAGCTGCGTGCCGATGCTCACGATCTGGAAGACGGGCGCGATCATGAAGGCGAGAAACATGTTATAGGCGAAGTAATCGCCCACGGTCCACGAGCCGCGCAGAACATTGTGCCCTCCCAGCCACATCACCAGCGCCGAAACCAGGCCGAGAACGGTGGTCGAAGCCGAGGAAAGTACGCTGGTCATGGTGAGCGACTTCATCACATTCTGCAACAGCCGCTCCACGCCGGCCGAGAAGACGCCGTGCTCACGCGCTTCGGCGTGATAGCCCTTGATGACGCGCACCCCGCCCAGCGATTCGGTCAGCCGGCCGGTGACTTCGGCGTTGATGCGGCCGCGCTCGCGAAAGATGGGCCGGATGGTGCGGAATCCGTACTGCAGGACGAAGACAAAAGCGCCGAGCACGGAAAAGACCGTGAGCGTGACGGCGACGCTGCGATGCAGCAGATAGATGAAGGCGAGGATCGCCGTCAACATGCCGCCCAGAAACTCGACCAGGCCGGTGCCGATCAGATTGCGCACGCCCTCGACGTCGGTCATGATGCGTGCGACGAGCGTGCCGGTGCGGTTTTCGTCGTAGTAGGCCACGGGCAGCAGGCCTACGTGGCGCTGCACCTGGCGGCGCATCTCGGCGATCAGTCGCTGGCCAGCCTTCGAAAGCAATTGCGTGAGCGCAAACGACGTGATTGCCTGCGCGATCATGGCGCCAAAGACAAGGGCAATGATGCGCGGCAACAATTCTGGGTGCGGATGCGCCGGCGTCAGCACTTTGTCGAGTAGCGGCTTCGACGTGTACGGCAGCACCAGGCCAGCCAGGCGGTTGATGGCCATCAAGGCCAGTCCGGCCGCGATCAGCCTCTTGCGCGGGGCCACCAGCGCCCGAACCTCCGGCCAGATTTTCTTCAGTTGGGGTTTGCTCTTCGGCAACTCGGCCGCGCCCGTGCGCACGCCGCGCCCGTGCGACGATCGCTCGGCGCGCATCGGCCCCATTCCCAATCCGCCGCCGCGAAATCCGCCCATCGGCTATTCCTGCCGCGCGCGACGGGCTTCAAGGAACGAGCGCACGCAGAGATTGACGTAGACGAGCAGAAGAATGGCCATCGCCAGCTTGGCCGCGAAGGCCCGCATGTCCGGGTCGATCCCTGCTGAACGCGCCACGCCGTAGCCATGCAGCGCCGAGGCGAAGGCTCCGATGCAGCCCACCGCGCCGATCGTCACATTAATGTGCATGAAGATCTTGCGCCGCGCTTCGCTGGGGCTGATGGCGAGCGCGCCGCCTGCTCCCAGGGCCAGACCAAACCAGACAGGAATCAGCGCCGTGGGATGAATGCTGCCTGTGCCGATGTAGCCCACCAGACCCAGGATGACGAGCAAAACGGCGAAAAGAATGGTGATCTTTGCCATGTGAACCTCCAAGAAACAGCTTACAGCAGACAGCAAAACAGCCGACCGTCACGATAGCATTTCCATCCACTCGGGCTCGCCACAAGCGCAAACAGGGCCGCTTGACCCCAGCGATCCACGTACCAGCAGCCGGCCAAGAGCGCCACGCTGCCCGCGTCGATCGATCCGACCAGCGCACGCCGTCGCAATCGCGATCGCAATCTATACACAGTCCGATTAATAAAATATGGCTAGCGAAAAATAGCCAAATGGCGTATGCTTTACCTGGGAGATTACGCATGGCTACCGTTTCCGTTGCGGCTGTGCTCGGCGGCAAAGGCGTGCTTGGCGGATTGAGCCGTCCTACACCGGCGCTGGCCCAACTGGTGCGCGAGGGGCTGCCGGCCGAGTCGCTTTTGCGGTTGGCCGAGCGGCTCGATCTGCGCCAGGCGTAGATTTCGGCGCGGATCGGGATTCCGCAGCGCACGCTGACGCGACGGCTGGCGCGGCGCGAGCGGCTGACGGCGGCCGAAAGCGACCGGACAGTGCGTCTGGCGCAGGTCTTTGCCAATGCGGCCG
>JAJYFB010000110.1 GCA_021785495.1 Acidobacteriota bacterium
CCTCGCCAACCTAGAAGGCATCGCGGGCGAAACGGTCGCCGGCGATCTGCTCGCGCCCGAGGGGCTCGCGAGCGCTCTCGCCGGCTGCGAGGCCGTCGTCCACGTCGCCGCCGATTACCGGCTCTGGATTCCCGACCCGGCCGCCATGTACAAGGCCAATGTCGAGGGCACGCGCGCGCTGCTCAGCCTGGCGCGCCAGGCCGGAGTCCGGCGCTTCGTCTACACATCGAGCGTCGCCACCATGCACTTCCGCACCGATGGCATCGTCATCAACGAAGAGACGCCGGTCACACTCGCCGATATGGTCGGCCACTACAAGCGCTCGAAGTTTCTTGCCGAGCAGGAGGCGCTGCAGGCGGCGGCCCAGGGGCAGGAGGTGATGATCCTCAATCCCACCAGCCCCATCGGCTCGCACGACCGCAAGCCGACGCCCACCGGGCGCATCGTGCTCGACTTCCTCCACGGGAAATTCCCCGCTTACATGGACACGGGCCTCAACCTGGTCGATGTCGCCGAAGTAGCGCGGGCGCACGTCGCGGCGCTCACCCAGGGCGCGGCTGGCCGCCGTTACATTCTGGGCGGCGAAAACCTCACCCTCAAGCAGATTCTCGACAAGATGGCGGCCATCACCGGTCTGGCCTCGCCCACCGTGCGGATTCCCTTCGCCGTGGCCGCGACCTACGCATTTTTTGAGGAGTGGATCACCGGCCGCATCCGCGGCCAGGAGCCGCGCGCCACGCTCGAGGAGGTGCGCATGGGCCGCAAAAAGATGTTCGCATCGAGCGCCCGCGCCCAGGCCGAACTCGGCTTCCGCATTGCGCCCGTCTACCCGGCCATGCGCGCCGCCATCGACTGGTTCCGCGCCAACGGGTACGCGCACCCCACGCAGCCATGAATCAGCAGGCGTCTTGAATGGGCGGGATCTTCGATGCTGCCCAAGCCGCCGGAGCAGAAACGCCCGCCCCTGAGAGATCCGTGGGGTGATGTTCGCAGGTGGCAGCGCCAGAAGTTACCATCGCGTTACCTTCGATTCATCAAATAGTTACCCGTGAACTTGGCATCGGTCACTTGAGACAGGGGCCATGGGCGATGAATTTTGCCGATCCTGGAGTGATCCGGGTGAAATCCCGGTAGACTTGGCAGATGAAGAGAATATTCCCCATTCTCTGTGTCGGTATGGGGCTGGTGGGATTCTGCGCCACCGGCTTTGCGGATAGCGCGGCATTCGGCGTCGCCAGCGCCTTCAATCTTGTCGCTCTCAATGGCAATATCACTGTGGGCAGCGATGTAACAGGCCGAGCCGCAGCATCCGGTACGATTACCGGTAATTCCTTCGGCGCAGACCTGCAAGGTTCCACTCCTGGCCAGGGAAATGACCTATGGGGCGCGCTGGCTCAAGGGTACGAACTCGTGACCGATGGGGGCGTAAAAGGAAGCGGCGTCAGCATCGGAGGCGGAGGTAACGTTTGGGCTTCCAGTAGTTCCGGTACTCAGTCCAGCCAATTTAACTGGAATGACGGTGGACATTTGGTCACTGGACCGGCATCGTCTTCGATTGTCGATTATTCGACACTAGCCAGTTCTTTGTCCTCGCTTTCGGGCGATCTGGGCAATCTTGCGCAGAGCAGCAACGTATCGATTACCGGTCCCAGCAACAGTACCAACAATGAACTTCTTTTGTCGACCACCAGCAAGACGATCGGCACGTATATCTTCGACATTACTTCCGCGCAGTTTGCCACCAGCAACGGCCTGAACATCGAGGTACCGCTCGGTTCCACCGTGCTCATCAATGTGGATGCCTTGGCCGTTACCACCACATCGGGTTCCACTACGACCACGACCTACCCTGTTTCACTGGTAGGCAGTGTTACCTTTAATGGCTCCCAGGAATCGATCAATACCATTACCAATGGCGTCATCACCGGCGGGAACAACGACGAAGGCAAGATTCTCTTCAACTTCGCGAATGCGACTTCGGTCAACATCGGCAACGAACTGGTCGGAGCCGTTCTGGCGCCGAATGCAGCGTTCACGGGTTCCAATCAGATGGGTGGAACCGTGATGGCGGCCTCCATTAACTATTCGGGTGAGATTCATAACGTCGAATTCACAGGCACGCTGCCGAGCGTCCCCGAGGGCGGCTCGGCCTGGAGCTTCCTGCTGCTCGGCGCGATGGTCTCGATGGGCGCTTTGTGGTGGCGCAAGTCCGGCCAGGCCGGCGAAGCCGCATAGAGAAGGCGATTTTCAAACAGCTAAAAGGGCGCGCAATGCGCCCGACAAGCGCGCCGCCCATGCGCGTCCCGGGCCACCAAACATGCCGGACGGACGACGCTCGATCTGACCACGATGCACGCTTCCCGGACCGCCTTGATGCGGTTGATCGCCCATATCCGAGCGGCTCCAAGGCGCGTCAACAAAATTGCGGAGCAGTTGCCGGCCGTAGACCGATGGAAGACCTTGCTGCAGTACATCGTGGCCAGGCGTGTCCCACGCCAACCCCGAAAACTCCTCGATACAGGACAGATTTGCCCGGCCAACTGCGGTTTTTCGGTTGAATTACTGAACAAAACCGCGATCGATCCGGCGCAGAACGGAATCTGCAAAAGCGGACCATTCGCAGGGAAAGCCGCTGCCGGCCTGGCTGCATCCGGGCAGGAACAAGGGCGCGCGTTCGGGCGGCGCGGCCAGCGAGAGCGGCAACTCGTGACGCATCTGACTTGGCGACTGCGCCACGTAGAGTGCGCGCACCGCGTAAGCACCTGTCGGCTGCCGCCAGAGTTCAAAAACCAGAGTGCCTCCGGGCGGCGTGTCGTCCGGCTGGTAGCCGCTGAGCAGCCAGTGTGCATCGAGCAGGGCTGCGACATTCGAAACGTTCGTGTCGTGACCCACCAGAAAGACAACCTTCTCCTGCGGCGGACCAATGGCGCCTTCCACCGGACGTTGTTGCGCGGCCTGCTTGAGCGTTTGCAGCATATGCCAAAGAAGATTCGAGGCCTGCGCCTGGGCGACGTACGGCGCGCGCCGTTCGATCCACGAGCTTTCCGCGTGAAGGGCCATCAGCGCCTGCATCTTTTCGGCGTCCACGCGGCCCCAGCCCACCTCGGCGGCCGGCAGGCCTTCGAGATACTCAAGCTGAAAGTCCTCGGCGAAACTCGCGGCCGCGCTCAACGGTCCTTGCAGCTTTGGCGGGTGGCCCTCCTTGCCTTCCGTCAGCGAGGGCGCGATGGAAAACAAACTGGTTTTTCCATCGACGGAGCAGCCGGGAGCCGCGCAATCGAAGAGCACGTTCTGCATGGCCTGAAGCTGCCGCCGGTAAGCGGGCAACAGCGCGGACGGATCGCCGCCGATTCTGCCGGCGATCGCCGCGAGGGCAAGCTGCGCATCCGGCTTGCCGATATGTCCGGCGGCATGAAAGAGCGGATCGTTTGCGCCTTCCGGCCGCGCATGCACTTCGAGGCCGCAGCCGGGCATCAGCCCGTCGGCAAGCCCGCGGCCGGTCTCGCGCGTGCGCTCGTCGGAGTCGGCCGCAATGAACACGCCGGCCGCATTGGCGCAGCCGCTCGCGGAAAGCAATCCGCGCGAAGCCAACCAGGCGCGATCATAGGCTCCGAAGGCGGTCATCAGCCGTTTGCCGTGCGGCGTCAGCCATCCGGGCGCAACCTCCCACTTTGGCCACGGCTCTTTGGAAAACCCGTTGAGCCGCGCATTCGTCCAGGTGGGCGGGCGCACGCCGTGCCGCTCCAGCACGAGGACGAACTTCAGTTGGCCGTCTTCGGCCGTCTGCGCAGGAAGCGAGTTCATGCACGAAGCGACGCTGAAGACCAGAAAAAAAACGATCGCGATTTTTTTCATGCCGCCTCCGTTATTTTCCGGAAGTCGCGTAGACGCGAATCGACGCATCCTGCGCGCTGCCGGGAATGCCGACGTAGAGCCGCGACTGCGAAGCGACGAACAGGCCTGTCTTTACGCCTGCGGCCGTCTCCGCGCCGGCAAGCGCCGTGAGTTTTCCATCCTTCGCGACGCCGTAGACATCCACCCTGCCCGCGCCGGCGATGAAATACACGCGGCGCATGGCGGCATCGAAAAAGAGATCGTCGACGCCGGAATCCGCCTTGGCCGATGCGATCTCCTTGCCGGTTTCGGCGTCGAGCGCCACGAGCCGGGCCGGCTTGCGGCAGCCCACAAACAGCCGATCGTCGGCTGCATCGTCGGCGATCGGCGTGTTGTCCCGCGCGCCGGCCAGCCGCCAGGTCTGCGCGATGGCCTGTTTCCGGCCGTCGATCGCCAGCACCTCGGCCGAATCGGCGATGTTGACGAAGATGCGCCCGCGCCCGGCATCGATGTCCAGCCCTTCGGGGTGCGTCGACGCCGGCAGCTTCTTCACCACGCTCAATGTCGCAGTGTCCACAACGGCCACCGAGGGCGGATTGGCCGCATTTGTGCCGCCGTTGCCGACGTAGAGCAGATGCCGCGCGCTGTCGAAGGCCATGTCGTCCGCGTCTTCGGCCAGCTTGATGGAGGCGGTGCGCACCAGCGGAACGCCGGCGAAGACGTCGAGTTCGCCCTTGACGCCATCGGTGACAAACAACCGCATGGTCGCCGCGTCCCAGACGATTCCATGCGGCTTGCCGAAGCCGCTGAGCGCTTGCGCCAGCTTGCCGCTCGCAAGGTCGATGACAAGCACTTCGCGCGCGCCGGTGGCCGAGGCGAAGAGCCGCTGGCCGGCCTCGTCGATGGCGAAGTGATCGAACTTGCCGCGCACGCCCGGAAGCGCGATGGTGCGATCGAGCGTGAGGGGCGAAGCGGCCGCCGCCGCGCCGGAGACCGCGAAGATGGCCGCCATCGCGGCCAGAACAAAACGATTCTTCATCGTAGGGCAATCCTTTCGCGGCCGCGTCCGTTGGCGCGGCCGCCATGGTCTGTGTGCCTTGCAATCGGGCAGGCCGTGCGACGCCTGCCCAGGAGCCGACCGGAATGCCCGGTCTACTTGTTTCCCTTGGGGCGCAACTCCCAGCGGATGCCGCCATAGTAGATCGGCTTGTAATACTCGCGCTGCGTCATGTGATACTTGCTGCCGTTGTAGAAGCCCAAGGGCGCGTTATTCATATTTTCGCCCGAAGCGGTGAACGTGAATCCATGGCCGAGATAGTAGCTGGTCTGGGCGTCCACCTGCGCACGCTGAAAGTAGTAGTTATCGCCGTTCGGTCCATCGACCGGCCCCTCCACCGCATTCGGTCCTTCGTTCTGCCATTGATAGGCGGCGATGTTCGGGCCGTCGAAGGAGATGCCCATCCCGACCATGAGGCGCTTGGTCTCATAAGCCGGATTGACATTGAAGGACCACGGCGCCTGGCCGACAAGCTGCGGCACGTCGGTGCGCTCAGGCACGCCGAAGCTCTGCGACTCGGTGTACGTCACATTGGCGTCGATCTGCAGGCCGGAGAGGACTCCGGGCAGATAGGTGAGATGCTGCTGGAAGGCCAGTTCGACGCCCTGTACATGGGCATGGCTGCCATTTTGCCATTGATTCAGATAGACCGTCGGCGTGATCGGATTGGGAAACGGGTTGGCTGTCGTTGTGACCGTTTGAAAGAGCTGTTGCGTGAGGTATTTGTAAAAGTACCCGGCTTCGACCATGCCCACCGAGGGCAGGAATCGCTCGTAGAGAATGTCGTAATTGTTGGCGAGTTCCGCCTTGAGCGCAGGATTGCCGATGCTTTCCGTGTTCGGCGTCGTGCTCTCGTCGAGCGTTTGATAGGGAACCAGATCGTAGGGATTGGGCCGCGAGATGCCGCGGCTATAGACGGCGCGCAGGTCCGAGTTCTGGTCGATGTTATCGCGGAACTGCACGCTGGGCATGAAATCGACGTAGGAACCGCCTCCGCTTACGGCCTGGGTGGAGAGGTAGATGCCATAGAGATCGTTGATCACCTGGTAGCCGGTATTGGCTTCGTTGGTGGCTTCGATGCGCAGGCCGGTCTGCAGGTGGAACTTGCCGTTGAAGTCGATCGTGTTCATCAGATAGCCGGCGGAGATTCTTTCCTGCAGATTGTAATTGCCGGGATCGGAGTTCAGATGCGTCGCGCCTTCGTCGAGCAACAGCGCGCCCGGATTTTGCGCCAGCCAGTTCGTAATCAGTTCAAAGGCCGTGACCGGTCCCATCTGGTAGCTGCCGCCGTAGTAGGAGGGGTCTTTGAATGCGGTCGTGAACTGCGAGAGCAGCGGTAATGGGCTTGACTGACATGGGTTTATGTTATTGATGGCCTGGTAGTCGTCCTGAGGATTGCAATCGTAGGTGGGCTGAAAGGCGTACTGGCCTTTGTGCGCGTTGCGGACCTGAGCGCCAAACTCGAAGGTGGACGTATGCTTGCCCAAGTGGTAATTGACGCCCATCGAGCCACTCGCCTGCAGATTCAACTGCGTCGACTGACCGGTGGTGAGCTGAATGTCCTGCAATGCGTACTGCGTCGGATCGTAGATTGGATCGTTTGCGGCGCAAGGGAATTGAGGCCGGTAGATGCTCGGCCCCGGCGTAAAGATGCAGGTGCTTCCGAGTTGGCCATTGGGCAGATTGGGATCGGTATTCAGCGGTTGAAAATCCGCGCCGGGGTTGCCTGCGGCTCCCGCCATGCGCGAGCGCGAGAGCGCAGCGACATAGTGAATGTAATAGTTTTTGAAGACGTGGTTGCCGCCGACGATGAGGTCGGAGATCAGGTAGTTCGGCCGGCGAACCGAGGTGTGAAACGTGATGCCTCCCGTTTGTCCGGAGACCTGTCCGCCGTAAATGTCCGTGAAGTCCTGAAAGCCAGGCGTCGCCGAGACGATGTCGTAGGTGTACTTCTGGCCAAAGTCCCGGAAGTTCGAATAGATGCCATGCACGAACAGGTCGGAGTTCGGAGAGAGCTTGTAGTCCATGCTGCCGCCGAAGGCGTAGCGCGTGTGGTTGTAGAAGTACTGCTGGAGCGCGACCTCGTTGAAGTAGGGCGCACTGGTCGGTCCGGGGGCCGGCACGGGCTCGACGTCGTCGGTGCCCAGATCGTTCAGGTCGTAGCTATAGCTGAGCATGAGGCCGAAACGCTCGTTGCGCCCGAAGCGTTTGCCGAAGGTCGCATCGTCGCGAATCCACGGCTGGCCGGTGTCGATCGGGTTCCAGCCGCCGAGGCTTTCCATGGTGAACGTGGGCCGGCTGCTGTTGGCCTGGCGCATCTTCAGGTTGACCGAGCCGCCGATGGCGTCGGCGTCCTGATTGGCCGAAAGCGTCTTGTTGATCTCGATGTCGCCCACCATGTCGCCGGGAATGACCCAGAGATCGACCTGGCGGACCTGCGGATCGGGGCCGGGAATCTCCACGCCGTCGAGTGTGGTGTTGCTCAGGCGCGGCTCGGTGCCGCGAATCTGTACGTACTGCGGCTCGCCCTCGTTGATCTGTACGGTGACGCCGGGCATGCGTCCCAGCGCGGTGGCCACACTCTGATTGGGCAGGTCCTGAATCGTGTCCGCCGTCATCACGTTGAGGATGTTCGGCGAAGTGCGCTGCTCGTTGATGGCCGCCGCGTCGCCTTGCAGTGCGGCCGACACCACGATCTGCTGGTTGCTCGATCCGGGCTTGAGCACCGCATTCGACACCACGGTCTGCCCGGCTGCGACGACGAGGCTCGCGGTCGAGTTGGCGAAGCCGACATACGAAACCGTCAGCGTATACGTTCCCGGCGTGACGTTGCGCAGCGAGAAGTTGCCCTGCGCGTCCGAGGCAGTGGTGGCGCCGCCGGGATGAAGCACGATCTGCGCGCCGGGAAGGACGGACCCGGTCGGATCGGTCACAGCGCCGCGGATGACGCCGGCCGACGCCGACGCTCCGCTGCCGCCGCTTGTGCTCACCGGGGTGATGGAAGCGCCCGTCAAAGCAGAAAGGGGTAAACCGAGCAGGAGGATGAGCAGGAGGAACGATAGACGCATCAATGGTCTGGTCATGGACTCTCCAGGAAGCGCGAAGGAGATGGAATCTCTCACGCGCGGCAATGAGGATGATCGAACTTGCCCTCAGTCTGCCCCCCGGCTGTAAATCGCATTTCACGGGAAAGTAAATAACCTCTAAGGTTGCGGAGCTTTTTGCGGGAGAGCGTTCTTTGCGGCGGCTCTTTGAACGAGCGATGAAAATTACAGGAAAAAACCCTCAGGAGAGCGGATTTTCCCCATCGTTTTACAAATCTGCAATACATGCGAGGGAAAATTCGCCATAATGCGACTTGCGGCATCGGCATCGAGAACCGGCCGGGAGTGCGCCTGCGGCTTCCCATGGCCAGGAGACGATGAACAGCGAACCCATCCTTCTGCGCGTGCTCGCCATCGAAGACGACGAGCGCATGCGCGATCTTCTTTGCCGCGGACTGCGCGAGGCCGGTCACGCGGCGATGCCCGCGCCGGATGGCCGCGTGGGGCTTGATCTGGCCCTGGAGTTCGATTTCGACGCCGTCGTGCTCGACATCGGCCTTCCGTTTCGCGATGGATTCGCGCTGGCCCGGTCGTTGCGCGCGCAATGCCGCGCGGCGCCGATCCTGATGCTGACCGCGCGCGACGCGGAAGAAGACGTGCTGCGCGGCTTCGACGCAGGGGCTGACGATTATCTCACCAAGCCGTTTTCCTTTCGCGAACTGCTGGCCCGCCTGCAATCGCTGGCGCGCCGCGCCGCGCGACGTGACGCCGCAGCCGAGTTGACGCTCGATGGCGCCCGCCTTGCCGCGGTGCGCGACGGGCAATCGATTCCCCTCAGCCGGGCCGAGTATCTGCTCCTGGCCTGCCTGATGGAAAACATGGGCGCGGTCACGCCGCGCGAGCGGTTGGTCGAGGTCGTCTGGGGCGGGGAGCGCGCCGTGAGTCCGAATGCGCTCGACGTGCTTGTGAACGCGCTGCGCGGCAAGCTGGAGGCCGGCGGCGAAGCGCGCGCGATCGCGACCGTGCGCGGCCTGGGCTACCGGCTGCAAACGACGCGGATCGGCTCCGCGCCTTCGCCAAGCACGCTCTGCCCGCCTTGCGCGGAGTGTTCCGCATGAGGCCGCTTCCCATCCGCCTGCGTTTGACGCTTTGGTACTTTGGCCTCTTCGCCGCGGCGGCCCTCCTGCTGAGCACCGCAAGCTGGTGGATGCTCGACCGCTCGCTCGAAGCCACGCTGCATCAGGATTTGCAGGAGCGCATCGACGACGTGCGCACGCAACTGCAGGAGCTTGGCCCGCTGGCGGCGACTCCGGCGGCGCGCCAGCGCTTTGACGCCATCTATCGCGAGCGCGACGACGGGAAGTGGCTGCAAATTCGCGGCGAAGACGGCCAGTGGGTTTATCGATCGGCGCGCATCGCGCGGCTGGATGCCCCGCTCTGCCTTCCCGCCCAGCTTGCGCGCGGGGGCGCGACGGGCCAACTTGTCGAGCGGGCGCGGCCCATTCGCGTGCTGAGCGAGGCCGTGCTCGCCGATGGCCGCCGCTGGTCGGTGGAGACGGGAATCTCGCTCGCGAAGCCCCAGGCGCTGCTGCGCCGCTACGCGCTCGACCTTCTGCTGCTGACGCCGACGATGCTGCTGCTCGCCGCACTGGGCGGCCATCTCGTCAGCCGCAAGGCGCTGGCTCCGGTGGCCGCCATTACGCGGGAGGCGCGCCGCATCGGCGACAGGAACCTCGATTCCCGGCTTCCGGTTTCGCCGGCGAACGACGAACTGGCCGAGCTTTCGCTCACGCTCAATCACATGCTGGCGCGCATCGATCGCGCCTTCCGCGCCACGCGCGAGTTTACGGCCAACGCCTCGCACGAGCTGCGCACGCCGCTGGCGCGACTGCGCGCCGAGGCCGAGATCGCGTTGCTCGCACCGCGCAAGGCGCACGACTATCGTCAGGCTCTTGAGCGCGTGCAAAGCGACACCGTTTCCATGTCGCTGCTGATCGAAAATTTGTTGACGCTGGCCCGCGCCGACGCCGGAAGGCAGACGACCGCGCTTGCGCCAGTCGATCTGCGGGAACTGGCGAACGAGGCGCTCGTCGAGTGGCGGCCCGTGGCCGAGCGGATCGGGATTCATCTGCGAGCGCAAAGCGAAAACTGGCCCCCGCAGGCGCAGATTTCAGTCTGGGGCGACCGGCTTTCGCTGGCCAGATTGTTGCGTATCTTGCTCGACAACGCCTTCAAATTCACGCCGGCCGGCGGAAGCGTCGTTATTCTGATCTCCGCGCAGGAGCGCTCTGTC
>JAJYFB010000111.1 GCA_021785495.1 Acidobacteriota bacterium
CCAGAATGTGCTCATTGGCAGCGTCGGTCATCACGCCAAAGCCCTGCGAAGAGAGTTGAGCGACTTCACTTGCATTCACCCGGCGGGAGGCCATGCCCAGATCGCAGCTCCCGTCGGCCAGCGACCGAAAACCCGTCGCTGATCCATGCGCGGCAATCTCGATCTCTACCGGTTCCTTGTCGCCGGGCAGCATTCCGTAAACCGCCCGAACGTCGGGCGTCGCTTCTTCTTTTGTGTACACATCCTTGGCGCCTTGAGCCCGAAGATACGCCTCGGCCAACGCCGGCCCCACCTGCGAGCCGATGGTATTCGATCCAGCCAGACGGAGCAGCATTCTGGCCTGCGGCTGGCTGGATCCGCCCAGAACGCGAAGTTGTCTCCAGGGAATGAAGAACCCGCAGACAAGGCCGGCAAGCACCACCAGGGCCGCGAGCGGCAACGCCGTCCTGCCGCGGCGCGGCTTCCGCTTGAGGTGCACCTCCTGGAGCCCCGATTTACACACCGGGCATTCAAAAGCATCTCCGTGGTCGACCGTGATGACCTCCTCCCGACGCGACAGCGGACAGCTTTCGTGACTCGGACAAACTCCCTTCAATGTCATCACTGCGTTTTTCTCCTTCTCTGCGCTGCCTGGCAATGCCCGCCCGCAGTTTTTTGCGGCTCCGCGCGAAAGTCCGCGTTTCCGCCCACAAGAGGCGGCCGGTTTATGCTGGATGGCGCGCTCGATCTTCCACAGCCTAACCAATCTCTGTTACAACGAAGCAAATGCGGCGCGACAGGAGTCGCGCCTCCGCTCCCGCCGCGATCGAGGTAGCCCTGGATGCACTTGGTCGCGTGCGCCTGTGGTATGTTGCGAGAAGAGCGATTGCGCCAGGATGCGCGCGCAAAGGGACGAAGAACCATCGCATGAAGATCGCCATTCAGGGAGAACCGGGCGCATTCAGCCACGAAGCGGCGCTCAAACTTGTGCCCGGAGCGGAGATTGCGCCCTGCGCGCTCTCGGCCAATGTGTTTGCCGCGCTCGACACGGGCGCGGCCGATGCCGCAGTCATTCCCATCGAGAATAGCCTCGCCGGCTCGGTTCTGGAGCACTTCGACCTGCTGCTGAAGCACGACGTGCGCGTGGTGCGCGAAACGCTGCTGCGCATTCGTCACAACCTGATCGCCCTGCCTGGCGCGAGGATCGAGCAGATCGAGCGCGTCTTTTCGCATCCTGTGGCGCTGGCGCAGTGCCGCCGCTTTTTTGCCGGGCACCCGCGCATGAAGGCCATTGGCTTCTACGACACGGCCGGCAGCGTCAAGCAGTTGCGCGAAATGGGCGCGCCGGACGTGGCGGCCATCGCCAGCCAGGCCGCGGCCGGATTCTACGGCGCAGAGATTCTCGAACGCGGCATCGAAGACGATCCGCAGAATTTCACGCGGTTCTTCCTCGTGCATCGCGCCGCCGACGCCGAGACCGACCCGGCGGCCAACAAAATGAGCCTTGCCTTTACGCTCGAAAACCGCCCCGGTTCGCTGGTCGGGGCCCTGAGTGCGTTAAGCGCCATCAACGCCAACCTGACGAAGATCGAATCGCGGCCGGTGCCCGGCAAGCCCTGGGAGTACATTTTCTACGTCGATTGCCAGATCAAGGCGCAGGGCGAGGGCGAGCGCGTTGTCGATGCGCTTGCAGCCCACTGCGGAATGGTGAAGGAATTGGGACGCTACTGCGAGGCCGGCGGCGAACCGTGCGCGGAAGGCGCCGCAAAGTAAAAGCCTCTCAGCCGGCAAAGAAAGACCTGCTTCAGCGCAAAACAAGCGAGGGATCAGCCAAAGCCGATCCCTCGCTTGTCGATTCCCTTGCTGGCTCCTGTGCGACGGCAGCCCGAACGTCGAAGCATACAATCCGCTTCAGAGATCGCGCGGAACGGGAACACCGCGGCGTTTTGCTAGAAGTGGTACGCCAAGCCAATGGCCGGCTCGGAGATCCAGTACCAGCGCTTGGCGTTCAACTGGGACAATCCGAAATCGGGAACCTGAGTCAGCAGGCCGCGGTATTCCACACGCAGGTCAAAGCTTGGGCTCATCTCGTACGCCACGCCGCCGCCGAAGACGCCTCCGATCGAGGTCTGCTGCTTGGTGTCGAGCGTCGTTGTGCCGGAGTTGAGAATCGGCAGGAAGATCAACGCGCCCGGACCGGCTTCGACGAACGGATTCCAGTTCCTCGCCACGAAATACTTCACGAAAGCGCCGGACATCTCCTGGGTGCGCGTCAGAACCTTGTAACCGGGGCAATCGCCATTGGCCAGGCAGCCGTAGCTGGGCGAGTAATAGTGAATGCTGTTTTCGTAGGTGATGCCGTAGTTGCCTTCGAGCGCGGTCGTCGGCGTGAGCATATAGCGATAGCTGAGCAGCGCGCCATAGGCGGGAGAAGCGCTCACCTGCACGGTGGTGGAAGAGGCCATGAACGGCTCACTCAAAGCGGTTCCGCTCAAGCTGATGTCCTGGCGGCTTTCCTGTGCGCGGCTCATGGCCGCACTGGCGGCCAGCAAAGCGACTAAAACGACAATCTTCTTCATTCGATCCCGATCCTCGCGACTTCAACAACCGTGCGTGGTACGACCCGCGTTGAGGTTTTCACGCACTGGCCCGATCCTCCGAAACGCATCCGGGGACCGCTCCAAGAATTGTAAATGGCCGGGGCGGCTTCGGGCGCGTCCCGTCCTCTTCATTCGACGGGCTACGAAGTTTTCTCCTGTTTGACGCGCGAGAGCGAAAACCGGGAGCGCTGGGAGACCGTAACTTGCGTCAACAACTCCCAGCAGCATCCCGGCGGAAGGGCTGTTGCCCATCGCAATCCGCTGCACTTTTCTGCCCTGGTTGTTCCAGATCAGATTCCGCTCCCATCACCCGCTGGAAGATGGCGTCCACATTGCCCAATTGCCGCGCGTAATCGAAGGTCTTTTCGAGCTTTTCGGGCGAGAGCAGCGCCGTAATCCTTGCGTCGCGGGCAACCTCTTCGCGAAAGTTCAGGTCTTCCTTCCAGGAGCGCATGGCGTGCGACTGCACAAGACGATAGGCGTCCTCGCGCATCATGCCGGCCTCGGCCAGATCGAGCAGAAGTTGCCCGGAGAAGATCAGCCCGCCGGTCGATTCCAGGTTCTTCTTCATCCGCGCGGGGTAGACGAGCAGGCGATCGATCAGATCGGTGGTCTTGGCCAGCAGATAGTCGGCGAGGATCGTCGAATCGGGAAAGATGACGCGCTCGACGGAGGAGTGCGAGATGTCGCGCTCGTGCCATAGCGCCACGTCTTCGAGCGCGGCCTGGGCGTTTGCGCGCATCACGCGGGCCAGACCGGAAATCTGCTCCGACGTGATGGGATTCTTCTTGTGCGGCATCGCCGAGGAGCCTTTTTGCTTTTCGCTGAAGTACTCCTGCGCCTCGCGCACCTCGGTGCGCTGCAAGTGGCGCACCTCGACGGCGATCTTGTCGAGCGTCGAGCCAAGAACGGCAAGCGTGGCGATGTAGGCCGCGTGGCGGTCGCGCTGGATGACCTGCGTGGCCACGGGCGCGGGCTTCAATCCGAGTTGCGCGCAGATTTTCTCCTCGTGATCGGGCTTCAAATGCCCAAAGGTTCCGACCGCGCCCGAGAGCTTGCCGACACGCATCTCCTCGGCCGCCGCGTCGAAGCGCCGCAGGTTGCGCTCCATTTCGGCGTACCAGTTGAGCACTTTGAGGCCGAAGGTCGTCGGCTCAGCGTGGATGCCGTGCGTGCGGCCGATGGTGGGCGTGTGCTTGAACTCGACGGCGCGCCGTTTGAGCACGTTCATCAGCGCCAGGATGCCTTCGCGCACGATCGCCGAGGCCTCTTTGATTTGCAGCGCCTGCGCGGTATCGACGATGTCGTTCGAGGTCAGCCCGTAGTGCAGCCAGCGGGACTCGGCATCGAGGCCCTGCGCCTTGAGGCTCTCGGCGACCGTGGTGGTGAAGGCGATGACGTCGTGCTTGACCTCGGCTTCAATCTCGGCGACGCGCGCCGCCGAGACGCTGGCCTTGGTTGCGATGGCCTCGGCCGCCGCGGCCGGAACCACGCCGTCCCCGGCCAGAACCGTGCTCGCCGCCGCTTCCACACGCAGCCAGCAGCGGTATTTATTTTCTTCGGTCCAGATGGCGCCCATGGCGGGGCGGGTATAACGTGCGATCACGGCGGAACTCCTCGGAAGACAGTTATCAGTTGTCAGTTGTCAGTTGTCAGTTATCAGTTGTCAGTTATCAGTTATCAGTTATCAGTTGTCAGTTATCAGTTGTCAGTTATCAGCATCGGCGCGGGAAATTTCCAGGCGGCGATGCAGTTCGTCGACGAGCAGACCGCGGCCGGGTTGGTAGGGCTGGAACCACTCGCCGTCGATGACCAGTTGCGGCACGGCGCGCTTGCCCACCTGCGCGATGACTTCCTGCGCGGCCGCCGGATTCGCATCCACGTCGATCAATGTGTATGCAACGCCATGCGCATCGAGAAACCTCCGGGCGGCGCGGCAATCCGGGCACCAGCTCGTGGCGTACATTTGCACGTTCATAACTCCATTTTAGCGGTGTCTCGACGTTCACGTTGCGGATGCGCCACCGAAAGCTCCAATGCTTTTGGTCCGGCTCCTTTCACCCGGCCCGTTCAACGTGGTAGAAGAACGGCGGCCCCTGTTTTTCGGCCAGTTTCTTGAGCGTGCCCAGAAAGGCCTTGGCCGCATAAGAAAGCGTCGCGTTGCGCCGGCAGGCGATGCGCAGGATGCGGCGAACCTCCAGTTCGTCCACCGGAATGCGCACCAGATCGCCGGTTTCCAGATCGCGCGCCACGGCGAGATGCGGAACAATGGCCACGCCGTTGCCCATGGCCACGAAGCGCTTGATGGCCTCGATGGTGGGCAGTTCGATGACCATGTTGAGCGGCGTGCGATGGCGCTGAAAGGCCTCGATCACTTTGCGCCGCAGGGGCGAGGCGACGTTGTGTGCGATAAAATTTTCGCGGCCCAGGTCGCGGATGGAGACGCGTTTGGCCTTGGCGAGCGCGTGCGCGGGACTCACGATGAAATCCAGCGTGTCGCCGTACACGGCGATGGTGCGAATCTGCTCGGGATCGGGGCGGAAGGAGACGACGCCCAGCTCGAAGCTGCGCCGGAAAAGTTCTTCGGGAATCCGCGAGGCCAGCGTGCGCTGCACCGTCACGGCGATCTGCGGATACTCGCGCCGAAAGGCGTCGATGGCCGCCAGCAGGTACATGCAGGTGTACTCGTTGGCCGCCAGTTGCAGATGGCCGCGTTCAAGGCTCTTCAGCTCGTCGAGCGCAATCGCGGCTTCACGCCGCAAGGCGAGCAGACGCAGAGCGTAATCGCGCAGCAGCGCGCCGGCGGCCGTCAGCGAGCCGTCGCGCGAGGCCCGGTCGAAGAGGGTTTCGCCCACCGCTTCCTCGAGCTTGCGAATCACCTGGCTGACGGCTGGCTGCGTGCGCCGCAGCCGCACCGCCGCCCGGGAAAAGCTGCGCTCTTCGGCCACGGCGAGAAAGGTTTCAAGCTGGCTCAGCTCCATAAGCAATCCTAATGCTACACCAAAGAATTATAACTTTGCATTATAGGCAGCGTTCGACGACAATCAAGGCGCTGGAGGAGTTGCAACTCCTGTTGCAGGCAAAGACATGATCTCCAATCACCTGTCCTTCTTCGACACCACTCTGCGCGACGGCGAACAGTCGCCCGGTTGCAGCATGACCACGCAGGAGAAGCTCACCATGGCCCACGCCCTGGAGGATCTGGGCGTGGACATCGTCGAGGCCGGTTTCGCCATGGCTTCGGAGGGCGATTTCGCGGCCATCGCCACCATTACGCAGGCCATTCGCAAGCCGCGGATTGCCTCGCTGGCCCGTGCGAAAAAAGAAGACATCGAGATGGCGGCGCGGGCGCTGCAATTCGCCGAGCGGGCGCGGATTCACGTCTTTCTGGCCGCCAGCGACCTGCATCTTGAATACAAACTGAAGATGGAACGCGCCCAGGCGCTCGACCTCTGCGGCGAGTCGGTGCGGCTGGCGCGCACGCTTGCCGACGACGTCGAGTTCTCGCCCGAAGACGCCACCCGCGCGGATCGCGACTATCTTGTCGAGATGGTGCGCATCGCCGTCGAGGCCGGGGCCACGACCATCAACATGCCCGACACGGTGGGCTACACCACGCCCGAGGAGTACGGCGCGATGTTTCGCGAGGTGCGCGAGCGCATTCCGGCCATCGACGAAAAGGGCGTCATCCTCTCCTCGCACTGCCACAACGATCTGGGCCTGGCCGTCGCCAACTCGCTGGCGGCCGTCGCGGCGGGCGCGCGGCAGGTGGAATGCACCATCAACGGCATCGGCGAGCGGGCCGGCAATGCGGCTCTCGAAGAGATCGCCGCCGCTCTTTATGTGCGCGCCGATCGCTTCGGCATCGCGAACAACATCAAGCTCGACCAGCTCTATCCGACCAGCGAAGTGCTCGGCAACCTGATTACTTTCCGGCCCTCCCCCAACAAAGCCGTGGTGGGCGCCAACGCCTTCGCGCACGAGTCGGGCATTCATCAGCACGGCGTGCTGGCCAATCCGCTCTGCTACGAGATTATGACGCCGCAGCTTGTCGGCGTGACGAAGACGCACCTTGTGCTCGGCAAACATTCGGGCCGCGCGGCTCTGCGCCACCGGCTGGAGCAGCTCGGCTTCACGGTCTCGCGCGAGGAGCTGCAGCACGTCTACTACCGGTTCGTCGCCCTGGCCGATCGCAAGAAGAACATCTATGACCAGGACCTGATCGGCCTGCTGCCGGATAATCTGCGCGAACGGCGTCACGAGCCGGTCGCGGAGCTGGATTGAGAAAGACAGGGACCAAGGGACTAGGGACGAGGGACGGGTCAGCAGCGACTTGTTTGCTGTTCTCGCTGCCCTTGCTGTTCGCTCGGCCCGCCTGACAACTGACAACTGATAACTGACAACTGGAAAGACTCGGCATGAAATTGAAAATTTTAGTGACGGCCGGCGACGGCATCGGCCCGGAAGTGACCAACGAAGCGGTTGCGGTGCTGCAAGAAATTGCGACGCTGGGCGGCCACGAGTTCACGTTCACGGAAAAGCGCATCGGCGGCATCGCCATCACGACCGATGGCGCGCCGCTACCGCAGGACACGCTCGATGCGGCGCTCGTCTCCGACGCGGTTCTTCTGGGCGCGGTGGGCGGCAACGAGTTCAACTCGCTGGCGCCGGACAAGCGACCCGAGGCCGGACTGCTCGCGATTCGCGCGGCTCTGGGCGGATTCGCCAATCTGCGGCCGGCCTTCGCCTTCAAGGAACTGGCCGTCAACAGCCCGCTGCGCCCGGAGATTATCGAAGGGGCGGACATCCTGTTTGTGCGCGAACTGCTGGGCGGGGCCTACTTCGGCAAGCCCCGCGAGTGGAACCGGCAGACGGGCGTCGCCTTCAACACGATGATCTACACGCGCGACGAGGTGGCGCGCGTGGCCCGCATCGCCTTCAAGCTGGCCGCGGCGCGGCGCAAAAAGGTGACCAGCGTGGACAAGGCCAACGTGCTCGAAGTTTCGCAGCTTTGGCGCGCGGTGGTCATCGAGGTCGCCAAGGAGTTCCCCGAGGTAACGCTGGAACATCAATACGTGGACGCGATGGCCATGCACCTGATGAACCGTCCGCGCGACTTCGACGTGGTGCTCACCGAAAATCTCTTCGGCGATATTTTGAGCGATGAGTCGGGCGTGATTACCGGTTCGCTCGGCATGTTGCCTTCGGCGACAATCGGCGGCAAGGTCAATTTGTACGAGCCGATTCACGGTTCCGCGCCGGACATCGCCGGCAAGGGGTTGGCCAATCCGATGGGCGCGATTCTGACAGCGGCGTTGATCCTGCGCCACTCGGCCGGGCTGGAGCGCGAGGCCGAGGCCATTGAACAGGCGGCGCGCAAGGTGCTCGAACAGGGCTTCCGCACGGCCGATCTCGTGCGCGGCAACACCGCAGGGCTGACCGTGCTTTCGACCGCGGAGATGGGCGCGAAGGTGCGGGCGACGGTAAAGGAAGTACTCGCTCGTGCGTAGAAGCGCCTTGAAGCCGCAGGCAGATTGACGGGCTCCTGGGGCCTGAATACAATAAATACTTGTATTCAGGAGGAAATTATGCCGACAACGGTGCGCTTGGAGCCAGAACAGGAAGAGCGGCTGGACAATCTTGCGCGCAGTACGGGCCGGACCAAAGCCTACTATCTGCGCGAGTTGATTCAAAACGGCCTGGACGACCTGGAGGACTACTATCTTGCCGCGCAGACGATGGAGCGAATCCGCAAGGGAGAGGAAAAGATCTATTCCGCCGAGGAAGTGAGAGGCGATCTTGGCTTGGGCAATTGAGTACACGGCAACCGCCCGCAAACAGCTTCGCGGACTCGATCAGCAGCAGGCTCAACGGATTCTCGACTTTATGGACGAGCGAGTTGCGGCGAGTGAGGATCCGCGCAAAATCGGGAAGCCTCTTTCTGGTCCTCGCCTCGGAGATTTCTGGCGTTACAGGGTTGGAGACTATCGAGTGATTTGCGAGATTCAAGAGGGTAGGCTCTGTGTTCTAGTCGTCACGATCGGCAATCGTCGAGAGGTTTACCGATGAGGAAGCACCAGGAAATACGCGATTGAGGGACTACCAAATCCCGGAGAGTCATGCGATGAGCAGGCTTTTGCTATGAAAGCAATGCGATGTATTTGCGCGACAGTCTTGGCGGCTACCTTCGCTTCCTTGCACTTCGGTGCATGGGCTCAGGAAGCTCATGCTACCGCCAAGTCGCAGAAATCGCCTCAAGCAGAAATTGCATCTTCGAATGCAGGTTGGACGCGCGCCTATGCGCGTCCCGGTAACCCCACAGCCCCCTCGACGGCCCAGGTCACCATCGCACAGATAGGTGAGGCAAATCGGATGGAGTGGGATCCGCGTTTCGAGCCACTTCTCAAGGATTCTTTTTCGCAGAGACAATGGATTTGGTATGAACATGGACGTCTGATTTCGTTGTCGGCAATGATCCGTTCCTTCCTGGGGATTCCGGGAAATGCGTTGTTGGATGCGGATCGCTATGTGACGGTGGACGGATGTGTTCCGCACGACTGTACCGGCAACCGGGGCATGTTGTGGATTGATACAGGGGGCCGTCGCGCCGTTCTCATTTTTGCGGGAATCAACCTGGTGGTCAGCAATACTGCCCCCTCGATGTATCATCTTTGGATATTTTCGAGCGAAAAAGAGAACTGGCAGCATTTTCCCCCGTCATTTCTAGCCAGCCTGCACCGCTGGCTGACGACGACAGGGATGGATTTTGACTTCCATGACAGGTGGGTTCCCTATCAATTCGCGCTGGTGACCGTGGTTGGACCGAATGGGATCATGAACGACATAGGACCGGACATTTTGGGCCTTGGCCCGGATCGTTCGCACGTAAACTCTGGAGCAAACAAATGAATGTACCCCGCACATTATTCGAAAAGGTCTGGGAGCAGCACGTGGTTGTCGCGCCCGCGGGCGAGCCCACGCTGCTTTACATCGACCTGCAACTCGTCCACGAAGTGACCTCGCCGCAGGCGTTTGAAGGATTGCGGCTGGCCGGGCGCGCGGTGCGCCGGCCGGATCGCACGGTGGCGACGATCGATCACAACGTGCCGACGACCAAAGAGGGCCGGCTGCATATCGTCGATCCCATCGCCGCCCGGCAGATTGGCGCGCTGCGCCAGAACTGCGCCGATTTCGGCATTGAACTCTTCGATGTGGACTCGGCGAACCAGGGCGTGGTGCATGTGGTCGGTCCCGAACTCGGCCTGACCAAGCCGGGGATGACCATCGTCTGCGGCGACTCGCACACGGCCACGCACGGAGCCTTCGGCGCGCTGGCCTTCGGCATCGGCACCAGCGAGGTGGAACACGTGCTGGCCACACAAACGCTGCCGCAGCAGAAGCCGCAGACCTTCCGCATCGCGGTTGAGGGCAAGCTGCCGCTGGGCGTGACGGCGAAAGACATCATCCTCGCCATCATCGGCAAAATCGGCACCGATGGCGCGACGGGCTGCGTGATCGAG
>JAJYFB010000112.1 GCA_021785495.1 Acidobacteriota bacterium
GCTGGTGATGCCCACCGGCGCGGGAAAGTCGCTGTGCTTCCAGTTGCCGGCCGTTGCGCGCGGAGGAACGGCGCTGGTCGTCTCGCCGCTGATCTCGCTGATGGAAGACCAGGCGGCCAAGCTCACCGCGCTCGGCTTGCGCGTGGGCCGGATTCACTCCGGCTTGGAGCGCGCGGCGGCCCGGCAGGTCTGCGTGGAGTATCTGCGCGGCACATTGCAGTTTCTCTTCATCGCCCCGGAGCGGCTGCGCGTTCCCGGCTTTGCGCCCATGCTGGCCAAGCAGCGGCTCGCGCTGGTCGCCATCGATGAGGCGCACTGCATCTCGCAATGGGGTCACGATTTCCGGCCCGACTACCGGATGCTCGGCGAACATCTGGCCGGTCTGCGCGGCGCCGACGATCCCGCGCCGGTGGTTGCGCTTACGGCCACGGCCACGCCGCGCGTGCAGGCCGACATCCTTACGCAGCTGGGGATGGCGAACCCTCTCAAATTTATCCACGGCTTTCGCCGCGACAATCTCGCCATTGAAGTTGTCGAGGTCTCGATTCCCGCGCGCGCCAGCGTCATCTGCCGGCTGCTCGCCGAACCCGCGCGCAGGCCGGCGATTGTCTACGCCACCTCGCGCAAGCAGGCCGAGAGCCTGGCCGCGGAACTTTCCACACAGATTCCGGCCGCGGCTTATCACGCGGGCCTCGACGCCGAGACGCGCGATCGCGTCCAGCGATCCTTTCAGGCCGGCGAACTGGAAGCCGTCGTCGCCACCATCGCCTTCGGCATGGGCATTGACAAGGCGAACATCCGCACCGTGATTCACGCCGGCCTGCCAGGCACGCTCGAAGGCTACTATCAGGAGATCGGCCGCGCCGGCCGCGACGGCGCCCCCAGCCGCACCTACTTGATGCACTCCTACGCCGACCAGCGCACGCACGACTTCTTTCTGCAGCGCGACTATCCGCCGGTCGATAACCTCAAGAAAGTGTATGCCGCGCTCGGCGAGGAGCCGCGTCCAGCCGAGGAATTGCGCGCGGCCTCCGATCTTCTCGACGAAGAGTTCGACAAGGCCCTCGAAAAACTGGAGATTCACGGCGGCGCGCGCGTCGATTTCGGCGGCGCGGTGACCCGCGGCCCCGGTAGCTGGCAAAAAGGTTATGCCGTGCAGGCGCAGCACCGTGCCGAACAATTTGAAAAAGTCTTGCGCTTCGTCGCTTCGAGCGCCTGCCGCATGGCGCAACTGGTGGGCCATTTCGGCGACGTGGACGATGCCGCCCGCTCCTGCGGCCTCTGCGACATGTGCAATCCCGAAGACGCGGTGCTGCGCAAATTTCGCTACGCCGCGCCGGCCGAACTGAATCTTGCCCGCGCAATTGTGGAGGAACTGCGCCCGGTGGCTTATCTCGCCACCGGAACGCTGCAAAAACGGCTCGACCTGGTGGGCCGTATCAGCCGCGACGAGTTCGAGGCGCTTCTGGAAGCCATGACGCGCGCCGGATTTCTTGCAATCGAAGAGGCCTCCTTCGAAAAGAACGGCGAGGTGCTGCGCTATCGCAAGGCGATGCTGACCGAGGCGGGATTCGCGCTGCGCCCGTCGTCTTCGTTCGAGCTGCTGCTCGCCGATGGCCTCGTGGACGAATTTGACGCCGGCGGCCCGCCAGCGCGACGCAAGTAAGCAGCCCCATCTTCGCCGGTCAAACCAGCCGCAAGCAGACCAACCCCATCTGCATCTACCGTGCATGCCGCGCAGCCCACCCCGCAGCCAACGCACGAATCCGAAGCCCTTGCGGCGCGGCTTCGCGCCCGGCGCGCGAAGGAGACGTCTTTCGCGAAAAAACGTCTCCTTCCGTCCGTTGAAATCCGATCGAAACGCTTCGGATCAATGCACCATGTTGATGGTGTCCTGCGTGATGGTATCGAAGGTGGTGACGGATTTGGCGTTGGCGTCATAGGACTGCTGCGCAACGATCAGGTTCGACAACTCGGTGGAAAGATTGACATTGGAAGCCTCAAGCGATCCCCCCTCCATCGCGCCCAGTCCTCCCGTGCCCGAGACTCCGATGCTGGCTGAGCCACTGGCCTGCGTTGTGCTGTAGTCGCTATTGCCAAGCAGATTCAGCCCCTGAAGATTGGCCACATTGGCCAAAGCGAGCTGCCCCACATCCTGCGTCTGGCCATTGCTGTAGGTGACGCTGACGGTTCCGTCGGAACCGATCGCATAACTTTGGTATTGTCCGACCGTAAAACCGTTCTGGCTGGTTGCCGAGAGTGCGGAGGAGGCGTCCACCTGCCCGATGTTCGGCGTTCCGCTTGAACTCAGAAGATTCCAGTTGATCGTCATACCGCTCGCTCCGTCGGCCAGCGCGGAAGTGGTTGCCGGCGGACCGACGGTGGATGGAGTCAGGTTGAGCGGAATCGAGGAGATGTCGCCGGCGGCGGTTCCCACCGTCTGCGCCGCTCCCGCTCCCTGCGCCACGGTCGCCAACGTCCCATTCGAGTTGAAGGTCATGGTTCCGGTAATCGCCGCCGGCACAGTGTTTCCACCGGTGGTGGAGTAATCCGCCGCCGGCAGACTGACCGAATAGCCCCAGGTATTCGTGCCCGTCTTCGTGTACGTCACTGTGCCGATATGGGCCTGCCCGAGGGAGTCATAGACCGTAATTTGTGCGGGAAACTGTGTCCCTGTCGCAGAGGCCGAATCGAGATTGGCGGTCATGCTCATGGTGGAGGTGGCCTGCGGCGCCTGCACCTGGCCAATCGGAATGTTGATTGCCGTCAAAGGCGCACTGGTATTGACCACGCCGTTCGTCACCGGATAGCCCATGACGCTGTAGCCGTTGGTCGTAATCAGATTGCCGTTGGAGTCGGTCTGGAAGTTGCCGGCTCGCGTCAGATACTGCATGCTTCCGCTCTGTACGACGAAAAAGCCGTTGCCTTGCAGCGCCACGTCCGAGGCCACGCCGGTCGAGTTCGGCGTTCCGGCCGTAAAGTTGGTCTCATTCGAGGCCACCTTGGTGCCGGCGCCGACCTGGATCAGATCGCCCGATCCTGTCGATCCGACCTGTTGATAAAACAGATCGGCAAAGTTGGTGGTCTGGCTTTTGAAAGCCGTCGTGTTCATGTTCGCAATATCATTCGCGATGGTGTTCAATGCCGTCGAATCGGACTCAAGTCCGGTCAGTGGAATGGAAAAACTCGCCATAATGCCTCTCCTCGTTACGTGTTCTTGTTCTCTTGCGTCGTTGGGCGCCATCCGGCTTGCGTCAGGCCGCGTGGCCAGGCGGCAGTGGGAGCGTTAGGGCAGAAGATAGGAGCCTCTGCGGGTCGCGTGTACGGGTTCGGTCAAGGCTTGAGCCACTTGCTTTGCGGCTGGGCTGGTGGAGGGAATGCTCAGATTTCCGGCCGGCGAGGTTGTGGGCGCCGCGCTCCCGGCGGAAGAGGAGAAGACGCCCAGCTTTTGGCTTGCCGTCAGTGGCGCAAGAGCGGTCTTTGTCGTCGCGCCTTGGGAGGTGGAAACGGCTGCGGTGCCGTTGGTGGATGTTCCGTTGCCGGAACTGCTGGTCGTGCTGGTCAAACCGCCAAGATCGGTGGTCAGGGTCTGATTGATGCTGACGAGCTGCTCCAGGCTGTTGATCTGAACAAGCTGATTGATGTACTGGTTCGGGTCGGTGTTGGCCGTCGGATCCTGATTCTGGAGTTCGGTGACAAGCAGGGTCAGGAAATCGTTGGCTGTGATGGTCCCCGCGCTGGCGGCCGCACTGCTGCTGGAACTGCTTGTGTTGGTGGTGCTGCTCGTGCCATTCGTGCCGGAGGTGGAGTTGGCGTTGGTCAACGGCGTCCCGGCGTTGTGTGCCGCCGTCTGCTCCGCGGTACGGTGCTTCAAAACCTGCGTCAAAACCATCATGGTAGTTCCCTTCCTTCCTGCCACCGTTTTCGTCCGTTGCTTTTGTATCCGTCGATCCCATCCGTGAGGCTCAGGCTCTTGCCGTTCCGCCGGATCGCGCCGCACGAGCGGTCTCGCTCAGGCCATTACGGAGATGCGCGTCCCGCTCACGCCTCCCGTGGCTGCCGATGCGCTCAGAGCGCTGCTGGCCGCGGTGGCCGAGGTTGTCGAGGCGCTCGATTCGTGGGGCGCACTTTGCCGGGAAGACATCTGCGTCTCCTGCGTGAAACTTCCCTGCGGCGGATTGCCGCCTCCGCCTTGATGCATTGTCTGGCCCATGCCGCCGCCGGAACTCTCCGCGCCTGGCGAAGACATGGAGAGCGAAACGACCGGCGCATGTTCTTCGGACAAGTGGGTGGTGAGTCCGGCGACATGGCCGTCGAGCACCTGTGCCGCATCCGCAGAACTGGGAACCAGCGTGGCATGAACGCCGCCCGGGTTGAGATCGGCGCGCACGCCCACCCACCCCAGCGACGGATCATGAAACCCCGCTTCGGCGTGTTGCGCCGCGGCGTGCGTCCATGTGGGCGCGCCAATCGAAGCTCCGCGATCGAGCGCGGCGAAAGTGTCCGACGGCGAGGCTGTTCCGGAAGACGATACGGCCGCGTGTGTGGAGGCACTGGCCGGCGACGCAGAGACCGGTGCAGGCGCGGTCGTGAGAAGTCCAGCCGGTGCGGCGTTGTTCCCGTGGGCTTCCACGACGACATGGGGAGCGGCCACGGGCGCAGTTCCCGTGGCCGCGTTGTGCATGGGGACGGGCGCCGGCGCCTGCGATGCAGCAGCCGCCGTCGATCGCTTGGCAACATCGGCCCCAGCCGCATGGCCGGCCTGCGCGGTCGCCGTGACGCCGTTTCCGGTGGCATCCAGGCTCTGTCCATCGGCAGAATTGCTTTGCGCCGTGGCGGATGCAATCGAGGCGGTGGAGGCGGCCGAGCCAACGGCCGCGGCAGGAGGATTGGCTGCCGCGGCGGCGGCGGTAACGCCATGCGCCGGTGCGAAAGAGTCTCTCCCCGTTCCCGAGGATGTGGCGCTCACCGTTTCCGACGGCGCAGCGTTCCCCGCTCCGGAGGACGTAGCACCCGAAGCATCCTGCCCGGATCGAACCCCCTGCGAACCGGCTGCGGAAGGATACCGGCTCGATGGAGCAGGCGCCTGGGGGGGTGGCTCAAGGAGCGGCTTGGAGACGGGCGGCGGGACCGGCTCGTTCTGCGCCGGGATCGGGCGCGGAGACACACGTTCGGTGACGACCGCACTGGGCGCGGCCCAAGAAGCATCCGGCTCCGATGCGCTGGCCGCAATCTGCGGTGGATGCGGGAGCGGCTTGGAAACGGGCGGCAGGACCGGCTCGTTCTGCGCCGCGCCGGACTGCATCGACGCAGCTTCGTGGACAACCGCGTTGGACGCCGCAGAGCTCAATGTCGAATGGCTGGAGGCTCTGGCCGCGGGCGCCAAAGAGGAAAGCTGCGCCGTGGCGGAAGACGGCCAAACGCCGCCGGCGGGTGAGGAAACCTCAGCGCTCGAAGCCTGAACGCCGCTGGGCCTGGTCCAGGCAACGCCGCCCTGCTTGACGGCCGGGGTGGGAGCGGTCCAACCGGAAGCCGCGGATACCGTAGCGATTGCCGCTACGCTGACGCTGACCTTTTGCGCAGCCGTCTTTCGGTTGGGTTGCGGCGTTTGTGTCGGGGCGCGCTTGCGCCCCGGCGCTTGGCTCGATCCCGTGCCCGTTCGGCTTGCGTCCGTGCCAGCGATGGAGGCTGTTTCTCCAGCCACGTTCTGGCTCAATTTTGCAAGTGTGCCAGACTCGCCCCTCTGCACTTGCGATTGGACTACAATCTGCGGGGTGTTACTCGCGGAAGATACATCCGGCGGTGTTCCGTTTGTGCTTGTTGTACCTTGCGCGATAACTCTGGAGCGGATGATATTTGTGGAGGGACTCTTTGAATCGGGCATGTTGACAATCGTTGCCGATAAGTCCGCCGCTACGGAAGTTTCTGCGCCTAAGTTCTCGATGTTATTCGTTCCACGTGAAACCTCGTTCCTTGTTGCGAGCATCGATTGCCAGCCGGAACGGAAACCCGGCGCCGCCGAAGCTTGGCCCGCGGACGGATGGACGTTCGATGCCTGGAGCCAGTTCGCGCTCAGTATCTCGCCAAACGAGCCTGCGGCTGCCGGACTCTGCATCGGCCCAGACAGCCCACCGGTTTCGATCGTTGCCCCAAGGTTTGTTCCGGCAGCAAGGTTCGTTCCGGTTCCGAGGTTCGTTCCGGTTCCGAGGTTCGTTCCAGCGGCGAGGTTCGCTCCAACGGATGCGGTCATGCGCAGGATTCATGCAGATCGCGTGCCAAAGGAATCTTGCGAGGCGTTAGAGAAATGTCAGCAAGGGAACGCGGTTTCCCATTTGTGAACCATTCTTTCAAAGATTCCACATCTCACCTCAAGTTTTCCTGCGCCATGGCGAGTCCGCAGAACCGGCGCATGAACGAATCTGGAGCGCGCAATCGACTTCTGCCCGTCAAGTTCCAAAACTTTTGTAGAATCGTTCTCCTCCGGGTTGAGGGTGGATGTTGACCGGATCTTCCACGGAGCGAAGAGATCGCCCGAAGCGGAATTGGAGATCGAGCGGTGCCCTGCCTCGCAAACCGGCTGCCAGCGGGCAAGGCGCTTCGATGCTACAATCGAAGCATGTGGCGGCTATAGTTCAGCGGCAGAACGCCTGACTGTGGCTCAGGATGTCGTGGGTTCGATCCCCACTAGCCGCCCCAACACAAAATAAAGAACTTACCTCCCTCAACAACCTTCCTCCAGCGGGCCATGGCGAACCCAGGGCGCGGCCGTGACTTTGGCTCGGGCCGGATGGCGGCGCCGTTTCAGATTCACTGGAGGGAAAGAGAACGAAAGAAGAAAAGGAACATCGGGAAAGAGCGCAACGAATCCTCAATCAGCTTGGCGAGGAATACGCGGCTTGGGGCGGATGGCCCGGGGGTTGGGCCGAAACATTGCGTTGGGTGAATACATCCTTGAGGAGACGGACGAAGACCGTCACTATGATACGTGGTTGATGACCGCACGGGAGGCTTTCCTCAAGTGGAAACGGGTGAGCGGACATTTCAACCCGTGATGACGCAGAGTCCACCAACCGTTTGGCTCATCTGCCCGGAAAGCGGGAAGCGGATCAGGCTTGCCGATTCGAGGCTTTCGCCCGGTGCCCCACAGTGCGGCTCTTCGTTACAAGAATCATTCCATTCGCAAAACTTAAGGGATGGGTTTTCAGCCTCCCTCTGCTTGAAACCCGCGTAATTCTTGGTGCGGAAGGCGGGACTTGAACCCGCAAGCCTTTTCAGGCGCCAGCTCCTAAGGCTGGTGTGTTTGCCATTTCACCACTTCCGCGCAGGCGGCCTTACTCCTCAAGTCTAGAGGGAGAACAGGGCGCACGCAATGCGGGCAGCGGCAAACGGTTGCTTCGGCGCATCGGGCGGTTGCGGCGCGCAGCCCCGCGCCGTGCGAAGATAAAGCGTACGGCTGAGGTGCGATGGATTTGAAAAAACGCATTCTGCTTTCCTGGAGCAGCGGCAAGGATAGCGCCTGGGCGCTGCAGGTCCTGCGCCGCGATCCGACGATTGAAATTTGTGGCCTGTTGACGACGCTCAATACGGAGTTTGATCGCGTGGCGATGCACGGCGTGCGCCGCACGGTGCTTGAAGCGCAGGCCGCGGCGGCCGGGCTGCCGCTGTGGATCGTGCCGCTGCCGTGGCCGTGCCCGAACGAGGTTTACGAACAGCGCATGGCGGCAATCTGTCAGCGCGCGGTGCATGAGGGCATCGCGGCCATCGCCTTCGGCGATCTGTTCCTCGAAGAGGTGCGCGCCTATCGCGAGCGGAACCTTGCGCCTACCGGCCTTGAACCGCTCTTCCCGCTGTGGAAGATTCCGACCGGCGAACTGGCGCGCACAATGATCGCCGCCGGGCTGCGCGCACGCATCTCCTGTGTGGATACGGAGAAACTGCCGGCCAGCTTTGCAGGGCGCGAGTTCGACGAGGCGCTGCTCGACGACTTTCCGGCCGGCATCGATCCCTGCGCCGAGCGCGGCGAGTTCCACACCTGCGTCTACGCGGGACCGATGTTTGCCGCGCCGCTCGCGCTCGAGACCGGAGAGATCGTCACACGCGAGCGGTTTGTCTTTGCGGATTTTTTTGTTCCTGGCCGCTAGCCGCGCAGTCCTTTGAGCGCGGGGTAGAGCTTGCGCCACTGGGCGTAGCCGGCTTTGTAGGCCGCCACGTCGGCCGCGTCGGGCTCGATGCGCTGGGCCACTTCGATGGCCTGGGCGCAGGCTTCGTCGAGATTCTTCCAGTGGTTCGCGCCCACGCCGGCCATCAGCGCGCAGCCGAAGGCCCCGCCCTCTTCGGCGACGAGCACCTCGACGGCTTTGCCGTAAATGCCCGCCTGAATCTTGCGCCACAAACTGCCGCGCGCGCCGCCGCCGCCCAGGCGAATGGCCGTGGCCGGAATGCCCAGTTCGTCGAAGAGCGTGAAGGTGTCCTGCAGGGAGTACGCGACGCCCTCCTGCACCGCGCGGACAAAGTGCGCCGCCGTGTGCTCGACGCCGATGCCGGCAAAGGAGGCGCGGACCGTGGGATCGAGATGGGGCGTGCGCTCGCCGAGCAGATAGGGCGCCCACAGCAGCCCCTGGCTGCCGGCGGGAATTTTTTCAGCGCCCTGGTTGAGAGCGTCGTAGCTCTGGCTCGCAAAGAACGCGCCGCGCAGCCAGTTCAGGCTGAGCCCGGCGCTTTGCGTTACGCCCATCACGTGCCAGAGGCCGGGAACGGCGTGGCAGAAGGTGTGCAAACGGCCCTTCGGGTCTTTCGTCGGCTCGGCCGTGGCGGCAAAGACCACGCCCGAGGTGCCGATGGTCGCCGAGACGCTGCCCGGCTGCAGAATGCCCATGCCGACAGCGCCCGCGCCCTGATCGCCCGCGCCGGCCGCGACCGGCGTTCCGGCCTTCAGCCCCGTCAGCCCGGCGGCCTGCTCGCTCACGCGCGCGCAGATCTCCGGCGACTCGTAGACCTTCGGCAGCCAGCGCATCTCGATGCCCGCCGCTTCGGCGACTTCGCGCGACCACGAGCGGTGCGCAACGTCGAGCAGCAAGGTGCCGCTGGCCTCCTGCACGTCGATGGCGAACTCGCCCGTGAGCCGGTAGCGCACGTAATCCTTCGGGCACAGAACGTGGCGAATCTTGCTGAAAATCTCCGGCTGGTGGGTCTTGACCCAGAGCAGCTTGGTGAGCGTGAAGTTGGGCAGGGCCGGGTTGCAGGTCAGCTCGATCAACTTTTCGTAGCCGATCGTTTCGGTGAGCCAGTCGCACTCGGGCTGGGTGCGCGTGTCGCACCAGATGAGCGCGGGCCGCAGCACCGCGCCGCGCTCGTCGAGCATCACCGCGCCGTGCATCTGGCCGGTCAGGGCAAGAGCGGCGACGGGCTCACGCGGTTCGGGCGCGGCGGCCAGTGCGCCGCGAATCGCCTCCTGCGCGGCGCGCCACCAGTCCTCGGGATCCTGCTCGGCCCAACCGGGGCGTTCGGCGCGAAAGGGCGCGTGTTCGCACGAGGCCGATCCCATCAGCTTGCCCGCGCCGTTGACGATCACCGCGCGCGTTCCGCCGGTGCCCACATCCATGCCCAGAAACCACATAGAAATCTCCCTGCCAAATCGGTTTTTCTTCGGTGAACGCAGCATAACAGCCCAACCGCGCCAGAGCAAAACGGCGCAGGTCCGGAGAATGGGCAGGGAGTCCGGCGCGACGCGCCAAAGACGAGGAAAAGCAAAATTTCGAGGACGCGCGGGTCGTCGTTCCTGCGTGCGGATCTGTCACTGCGCGGATTCGTTCTCCTGCACGCGCACCAGCAGGCCGCCGATCGTGTGGCGAAAGGCGACCGTGAGCGAGGTGCCAGCGTGCAGACGCGCGCAGAGCGGCTCGGCGGAGAAGGACGAATCGGGAACGGTCATCGCAAGCGGCTGCGGCAGCGCCGACTTCAGAATGCCCGCGATCATGTTGACGACGGTGGGATCGGTGAGGGTCGTGACGTCGCCGAGCGACCGGTTCTCGGCGACGTCGCGCAGCAGCCGTCGCATGATCTTGCCCGATCGCGTCTTGGGTAGATCGGG
>JAJYFB010000113.1 GCA_021785495.1 Acidobacteriota bacterium
GCCGGAGCGCAAGCTCCGGCCCTGGCCGTTTTGTTCTCCGCCGTCGCAAGCCATCGAAGCTCCGCAGAGACCGCGTCATCGAAAACCAGCGAACGCGCGGCCGGAAACGTCGAAAAAAGGCGTTGAAAAAAGCCGTCGCCGCCAATCAGTGCAGGCCGGCCGGCGGCTTGACGCGCCTGGGCGGCTTTTTGAACAGCCAGGCCGCGGCGGCGCAGAGGAGGGCCAGCACGGCGGTCCAGCGGAAGACGTCGATGTAGGCCAGCATCGCGGCCTGCTGCATCATCTTGCCGTAGAGGAGGCCGAAGGCTCCGGGGCGCGCGGCGGCCGGACCCAGCCGGTGGCCGAGGTAGGCGGCCAAGGCGGACGATTTCTGCTGGAACAGTGCGCTCGATGCGGGCAGGCCGCGGCTCAGATCGGTCTGGTGCAGGTCGGCGCGGCGGATGATGGCCGTCGTCGCCATGGCGATGCCGATCGAGCCGCCGATGTTGCGCAGCATGTTGAAGAGCCCGGTGGCCGCGCCCATCTCGTGATTGGGGATGGTGCGCGTGGTCATCGTGGCCAGCGGCACAAAGACGAAGCTGAGAGCGAATCCGGTGAGCGTGATCGGCAGCAGCAGCGTGAACGGCCCGATCGAAAGATCAACGGCGCCGAAAATGAACGAGCAGATGGCGAAGCCGAGAAAGCCGAGGCTGAGCAGCTTGCGGTTGTCGATCCGCGAGCCGAGAAAACCCACCATGGGCGAGCCAACAAACGAGCCGATGCCGCGCGGGCCCACCACCAGTCCGGCCGTGAAAGCGGTGTAGCCGAGAATCTCCTGGTAAAAGAGCGGCAGGATGGAGATGGTGATGTAGATGCACATGCCGAGCAGGGTGATCAGCAGGCAGCCGGTGCGGAAGTTGCGGTCCTTGAGCACATGCAGATCGACGAGGCCTTTGGGGTTGGTCCACGAGCGCCAGATCCAGAGCGCGAGCGCGGCCACCAGCGCGGCCACGGCCCAGCGCACCCAGACGGCGCCGAACCAGTCGTCTTCCTGGCCCTTGTCGAGCACCACTTGCAGGCAGCCGGTCCAGACGATGAGCAGACCGAAGCCGAGGTTGTCGAACTTGCCGACCTTGGCGTGTTTGATGTAGGGCGGGTCGTGGACGAAGCGGCTGATCATGAGGACCGCGAGAATGCCGACGGGAATGTTGATGTAGAAGGCGTAGCGCCAGCTCCAGGTGTCCGTGAGCCAGCCGCCGAGGGTCGGGCCGAGCACGGGCGCAACCACAATGCCGAGGCCGTAGGCGGCCATGGCCATGGAGCGCTTCTCGATGGGGAAACTTTCAAGGAGGATGGACTGCGAAAGCGGTTGCAGCGCGCCGCCGCCGGCCCCTTGCAGGATGCGCGCCAGCAGAATCACGGCCAGCGACGGGGCCGCGCCGCAGAAGAACGAGGCGACCGTGAAGAGCACGACGCAGGTGAGCAGGAACCGCTTGCGGCCGAAGCGGCGGGAGAACCAGTTGGACGCGGGCAGAATGACGGCGTTGGCCACCAGGTAGCTGGTGAGCACCCAGGTCGCCTCCGAGTTCGAGGCCGACAGCGACCCGGCAATGTACGGCAGCGCCACCGAGGCGATGGCCGTGTCGAGCACCTCCATGAAGGTGGGCAGCATCACCGAAACCGTCACCAGCCAGGGATTGACGCCCTGGGTGAGCGGGTAGCGCGCAGGTGCGGAGGCCGTGGTCATTGGGCAGTGATGAGCACTTACAGGGTACAGGATTCGCCGCGCAAAAAGCGCAGCGAATTGGCCGCGGTCCGATCCATTTTACGCCGGAGGACATTCCGTTCCAGCCCCGATCTGGAGGTTCCGCTCAAGTTGCGCGCCGACCTTCCGATAAGTCTCTTGTGTGTCCGCCACGCGGGAAGCAAACCCGGCGCGGGCCGAGTGGGTGCCATGGACGATCTGACGAGAGAGTTCCTGATCGAGAGTCAGGAGGGGCTGGACCGCATGGAGCGGTGCCTGACCGAGCTGGAAGAACGGCCGCAGGACACGGGGCTTTTGGCCGACATCTTCCGCTCCGTGCATACCATCAAAGGAACCACGGGGTTTCTGGGCTTCAAGCGGCTGGAAAAGCTGGCCCACGCCGGCGAAAATCTTCTGGGTCAGTTGCGCGACGGCAAGGTGACGGCAACCGCCGAGGTGATTACCGCGCTGCTCAAGCTGCTCGACGGGCTGCGCGAGATGCTGAAGACGATCGAGGCCCAGGGCGGCGAGAGCGCGGGGGATGATTCGGCGCTGATCGCGCGGCTTGAAGAACTGCAAGCTCCCGCGCAGCAGGCCAGGGTGAAAGCGGTGGCTGCCGGAGCCGGGGTGGTTGAAGCCGCGAAGGCGGCCGTCGCTCCCGGATCGCCCGCGGTGGCTCCGCCGCCTCCCGTCGTTTCCTCGTCTGCTTCCGCCGCCGGGTTCGCGCCGTCCGAAGCCAAACCGGTTCCGGCCGCTGCGCCGGCTACGTCCGAGCCGGCCGAGGTCGCAACCGATGTGTCGGCTGTGGCCGAGGCCGGGCGTGCGCGGCCGCAGGGCGGCGCTGCGGAAAGCACGCTGCGCGTGGACGTGGCGCTGCTCAATCGCATGATGAACCTGGTGGGCGAGCTGGTGTTGACGCGCAACCAGGTGCTGCAGGCCACGGCCAGCGATCCGAACATGACGCTGCTCTCGCGGCGGCTGGACATGGTGACGGCCGATCTGCGCGAGTCGGTGATGAAGGCGCGCATGCAGCCGGTCTCGAATGTCTTCTCGAAGATGCCGCGGCTAGTGCGCGATCTGACGCATACGCTCGGCCGCCGCGCCCGGCTGGTGATGGAAGGGCAGGAGACGGAACTGGACAAGAGCCTGCTCGAAGCCATCAAGGATCCGCTGACGCACGCGGTGCGCAACTCGCTCGATCATGGCATCGAGCCGCCGGATGTGCGCCAGGCCGCGGGCAAGGATCCCGAGGGCGTGCTGACCCTGCGGGCGTTGCAGGAAGGCAGCCACGTCGTCATCGAAATCTCCGACGACGGGGCCGGAATCTCCCCGGAAAAGATACGCGCCAAGGCGATCGAGCGCGGGCTGGTCTCGGCCGAGCGGGCCGCTCTGCTGGTCGAGCGCGAGCTGTTGCAGTTGATCTTCCTGCCCGGCTTTTCGACGGCCGCGCAGGTGACCAGCGTGAGCGGCCGCGGCGTGGGCATGGACGTGGTCCGCACCAACGTGGAGAAGATCGGCGGCAAGGTCGAGGTCGATTCGCGTCCCGGCAAGGGCACTACGATGCGGATGCGGATTCCGCTGACGCTGGCGATTATTCCGGCGCTGATCGTGCGCTCGATCGACCAGAGCTTCGCGCTGCCGCAGGCCGCGCTCTCGGAGCTGGTGCATATCCCGCCCGAACAGGCCGCCGCGGCCATTGAGTGGATCGAAGGCGCGCCGCTCTACCGGCTGCGCGGCAACCTGCTCCCGCTGGTTTTTCTGGACCGGCTCTTGAGGCCGGGCCGGGAGTGCGGATTGTCGGCCGAACGCGACAACTTTATCGCCGTGCTCGACGCCGATGGCCGCCGTTTTGGCCTGATTGTCGATTCGCTGGCCGATCCGGAAGAGATCGTTGTCAAGCCGCTCAGTTCGGTGCTCAAGGACATTGGCCTGTTCTCCGGGGCCACGGTGCTGGGCAACGCCGATCTGGCGCTGATTCTCGATCCAGGATCGATCGCCGTGAAGACGGGAGTGACGATGAGCCGGGCCGAAGAGGCGGCGCAAGCCGCTGAAGAGGGCGAGGTGGACGCCTCGCGGATGCGCTACCTGGTGGTTGAGGTGGCTAGCCGCCAGGCCGCCGTGCCGCTCGGTGACGTGCTGCGCATCGAGCAGCTTCCCTTCTCGCGGATCGAGTATATCGGCTACCGGCCGGTGCTCAACTTCGAGGGCCAACTGCTTCCGGTCGAAGATTCGGGCGGCATTCTGGCCGCGGCGCAGGCCGATCCCGAGGCCCAGATTATCGTGGTCGTCTGCCGCGACGGCAACCGCCATGTGGGCATCGCGGTCTCGCACGTGCTCGATGTGACCACCGGTGCCGATCTCTTCGAGGCTGGCACGGGAGCGCGCACGGAGGGCGTCACGCTGCTCAAGGAGCGGGTGACGGGCGTGGTCGATCTGGGCGGTGTGCCGGCGCTGCCCGCGACCGAAGGCGCGCCGCAAGACTGGCAACGCACCGCGGAGGCGATGGCATGACGACAGGAACAGGCGCAGTACAGCAACGCAAACAAAAGAATGAGGCGCTGGCCGAGGTCTGCTCGGTGCGCGTCGGCAAGACGCTCTATGGCGTGCCCATCCAGCACATTCTCGAGATCGTCGGCTCGGCCCATCCGCAGCCCATTCCGCTGGCGCCCGGCTATGTGGGCGGACTGATTCACTATCGCGGCGACGTGCTGACCACCGTGAGCCTGCGCTATCTGCTGGAGATGCCGCCGCAGGAGGGCAAGCAGGACATTCTCGTGCTCGAGAGCGTCAACGGTTGTTTCGGTCTGCTGGTGGACTCGGTCGGCGAGGTGCTGACGGTCTCGGCCGTAGACTACGAACCGAATCCCTCGACGCTCGACGAGCGCCGCCGGGCCTTGCTGGCCGGCGCGTACAAGCTCAAGGAGGGTCTGCTCGTGATGCTCGATCCCGAGCGGCTTGACCCGGCGCGGCTGGGCGAGGCAAAGGCCGCCTAGCGCGGCTCATGGCACATCTGCCAGGAGGAAGATCATGCGGGCACTGATCGTCGACGACTCGCGTTTTGTCCGGGGGTATCTGCGCGGCATGCTCGAAGAGCGGGGCATCGCCTGCGAAGAGGCCGCCGACGGCCGCGCGGGCATGGAGCAACTGCACGGCGGCAAACCCTTCGACCTGGTGCTGCTGGACTGGAACATGCCGGTGATGAACGGCCTGGAGATGTTGCAGCAGTTGCGCACGGAGGGCTTCAGCGACCTGAAGGTGATGATGGTGACCACCGAGGCCGAGAACGACTACATTGTGCGCGCCCTGGAAGCCGGGGCCGACGAGTACCTGATGAAACCCTTCGACGACGAGGCCCTGAACGAGAAGCTGGCCATGCTTGGCCTGGTGGAGGCCTGAGCTATGACGGCCAGAGGCCGCATTCGGGTTCTGATTGTCGACGACTCCGCCGTGATGCGGAGCCTGCTGCGTTCGGTCATCCTCACCGATCCCGGCCTGGAGGTGGCGGGCACGGCGGCCGATGGCGCTACGGCCCTGGATGGCCTGCGCCTGATGGCGCCCGACCTCATCCTGCTCGATGTCGAGATGCCGGTGATGGACGGGCTGGCGACCTTGCGCGAGTTGCGCGCCCGCCGCCACGCGATGCCCGTCATCATGTGCAGTTCGCTGACGCAGCACGGCGCCAAGGTCACCATCGAGGCCCTGGCCGGCGGGGCCAGCGACTACGTGGCCAAGCCCACCGGTCAATCGGGGCGTGAGGCGGCGGCGCGCGCGCTGGCGCAGGAGCTTCTGCCAAAGATTCATGCTCTGACCGGGATGGTTGAGCCGCGTGCGTCCGCTCTGGCGGCGACGCGCCCGGTGTTGCCTCTGCCGCCCGGGCAGACCGCGCCCCCGCCCATGCTGGCGCCTCCGTCGAAGGTTTCGATGCTGGCCATCGGCGTTTCCACCGGCGGCCCGGCGGCCCTCGACGTTCTTTTGCCGCAGCTTCCCCGCAATTTTCCGGTTCCGGTGCTGATTGTGCAGCACATGCCTGAGGTTTTTACCCGCCTGCTGGCCGAGCGGCTCAGCCATCGTTGCGGCTTGCAGGTCTGCGAGGCCGCCGAAGGCATGGCCGCCATGGCCGGAACCGTCTACATCGCGCGCGGCAACTGGCACATGGAAGCGCAGGCCGCGGCCCGGCCCGGCGCGCCCACCACGATTCATTTGACGCAGGCCCCGCCGGAGAACCATTGCCGGCCGGCCGTCGATGTGCTTTTTCGCTCCGTAGCCCGCGCCTACGGCCCGGGCGTTCTCGCCGTGGTGCTCACCGGAATGGGCTACGACGGCCTAGCTGGCGCGCGCGTTGTTCTGGAGCACGGCGGCGCTGTTCTGGCGCAGGATCAGGCCACCAGCACCGTCTGGGGCATGCCCGGAGCGGTCACCCAGGCCGGCCTGGCCTACAAAGCGCTTCCGCTGCCGGCGATCGCGCCGGAGATTCTCCGCGTCGCCGGCCGCGCCCTGCCAGCGCCTGTTGCAACACGCATTCCCGCACGGATGGTGGTTTAGCCATGGAACATACTGCACCGGTCGATTACGGCTATCTCCGCCAGATCGTCTTCGAGATCTCGCAAAACGTTCTGGACTCCTCGCGCGACTATCTCTTCGATACGCGCCTCTCGAAGGTTCTGCGCAACCAGGGGATGTCGAATCTGGGCGACCTCGTGACCCGGTTGCGTACCCAGAAGTGCCCGGCGCTTGAGCGCGAGGTCGCCGAGGCCATGACCATCAACGAGACCAGCTTCTTCCGCGACCTGCGCCCCTTCGACCTGCTGCGGCAGGAACTGCTGCCGAAGATCATCGAGGCCCGGCGTTTTCGCCGCGTGCTCCGCCTCTGGAGCGGGGCCTGCGCCACCGGCCAGGAGGCCTACAGCCTGGCCATGATGCTGCTGGAGCACTTCCCGATGCTCGTCGGCTGGACCATCGCCATCGAGGGCACGGACATCTGCGCCGAGGTGGTGCAGCGCGCCCAGGCCGGCCGCTACCACCGCATCGAAATCAATCGCGGCCTGCCCGCGCGCTACGTCGTGCGCTACTTCGACCACATCGGCGAGGACTGGATCGTCAAGCCCGAACTGCGCAAGCTCTGCAACTTCCGCCAGGCCAATCTCTGCGGACCCACGCTGCCGTTCAACCGCTCAACCGATCACTTCGACGTGATCTTCCTGCGCAACGTGATGCTCTACTTCGACCACCCAACCCGCCGCACGCTCATGGCCGGCATACACAATCTTCTGGCCCCCGACGGGGTGCTCTTTCTCGGCTCCAGCGAGCAGCCCGTCGATCCCTCGCTCTGGACGCCCATCCTCGCCGGCGGCACCTGCTACTTCCGCCCGCGCCTGCCAAGCTAATTCCGCCTGCCGCAGACGGCGAAACGTCCTCCTTTGCCGTCTGCGGCGCAACCGGCGGCGCGAAAGTGCGCAACAGCCCACCCGCCGCCGTTTTCCTCCTTGGCCCGTTCTCCTCGTCCCTAGTCCCTCGGTCCCTGGTCCCTCGTCCCTAGTCCCTCGTCCCTAGTCCCTGTTTCTCCGTCCCTTGTCCCCGCGCCCTCCGTGCTTTATCCTTCATTGCATCGATGCAAGCCCTCATTGAAGATCTCGTCAAGCTCCAGTCCATCGATCTCGACCGCGCGCGCCTTCTCCGCGAGCAGCGCGCGCTGCCCGAAGAGATCGCTCAATCCGAAGCCCGCCTTGCCGCAGCCCACAAGCAGGCGGCCGAAGCCGAAGCTGCGCTGGGCCGCGAGGAATTGCTGCGCAGACGCCTGGACGGCGAGATTGGCGATCACCGCCAGAAGGCTGCGAAATTTCGCCGCCAGCTGGACGCCGTGACCACCCCGGCCCAGGCCGCCGCCGTCGAGCACGAGATCGGCTTTGAGAACGCCGAGGCCGAGCGGCTGGAAAACGAGGAGTACGCCAGCCTCGAACGCACCGAAGCGCAGGAGACTGCGCTCGTCCAGATCCGTGCGCAGGTGGAGTTGTTTGCCGCCGAGGTCGAGGGCGTACGCGCCCGCGTGGCCGCCCGCCAGCAGGAACTGGCCGGCGAACTGGCCACGCTGGACGCCGCTCGCGAGGCCGTGCGCTCCGTCCTCGATCCCGAGTGGCTGGCCCGTTTCGATCGCATCGCCGCCTCGCGCGGCACGGCCATCGCCCGCGCGGAAAACCAGCAATGCAACGGCTGCCGCATGGGCATCCGGCCGCAAACCTGGAACCAGCTTCGCGAAGGCGAGTTGCTAGCTTGCGACAGTTGCAGCCGGCTGCTTTATTGGGATCCGGCGCTCCAGCCCGCGTCCAGGGAATCGCAGCCGGAGTTGCCCGCCGGCCAAGGCCGCGCCCCGCGCAAGCCTCGCACGGCGAACGCCTAGAACGGAACCCGCGTTGTTCTATCCCCCCGGGTTCTGGAACAGCGGCACGGTTGCAGGCGTTACCGAAAAAACTCAAGCGGCGAGCAAACACAACAAAATCCGCGCAGTATGGACTCAACCACGTCGATTTCACGTGCCTTATGGCCATGCTCAAGCCGCACCTTTTGGGGTTTTGCCCCTGAGGGATCGGCAGGGGCAAAGCCGCGGGGTTGCGCCGGCGCGAACCCGCCGGCAGAGTGCAGGCCGGTGTTCAGTTGCCGCTCTTTGGCGGAAAGTCTTTGAACATGTGCTCGATGTCGGCGTGGAGCCGCTTGCGGTTGACATTCGATTTGCTCGTCAGCTCGCCGCGTGAAACGCCCCGCCAGAGCAACTGCTTCGAGTTCGTATCGAACATGTCGATGACAACGTGCGCCAATCGTACGTCGGTGGTGGTGGTGGTTTCATCGCCGAATCCGCCCATGGAACCCCAGCCGCCCCAGCCCCAACCGCCGCCCCAGCCGCCGCCCATGCCGGTGTAGTACGTCTCGGCCTCCTGCTCGTTATGAATGTTGTCCGTGGCCATGAGGGTGACCTGACCGCCGGACGCCACTTCCTTCCACCCGTCGTTTTGCAAAAAACGATCGACGGCGTGCCGAATGCGGTCTGCATTGAATTGATCGGAGACCTGAATCTTGCTCCAGGAATAGGTGTGATAGGCCTGAAAATTCATGTGGTGGTTGTAGTCGACTTTGACCTCGTCGGCCGATCCAAGGGCCGAGAAGCACAGGATCACTGCGCTGACTGCGCAGGCAAGGACAAAACGCGATTTCATGAATCCTCCAGTCGGGGAATTCCATCGGGTGAAGACGTGCGTTGGCGTTGCGCGGGGCTCCGTGCGTTCGGCAAAGGATTCCGGCGGAACGGAGCCGCCACAGAAGGGACAAATCGAGAGCGCTGTCTATCGAGGGTTCCTGTCCATATGATTTGCACGGTGCTTTCCCTGCTTTTCCGTGCAAGGCGCGGAAAGGAGGGTGCGCGGTTGCCGCTTCAGCGGCCGGTGGACCCAGGGCATCTGCGAAGACAGCCGGGAGTTGGCGATTCTCGCGCCGGCGCGCTGGCGCGCCCGGAGTTGCGCGCATCGCGTCTGGAAGAAAAGAGAACTCAGCAGAACGATCGCCGATGGAAACGGCAGCAATTCAAAGGAAGCCATGTGTACTCCTCTGCGGAAAAAGAGATGCAGCGCCCGGCGCAAACCGAAGTGGATCGGAAACCTCTTTCTGCCGTTGAGGCCGCGAGGCTGCTTACGTCGACGGGAAGAGCCGCGCGGGAGGAGAGCGAAGCGGAAAAGTAAAGTCAAGAGACGGAACGCCGCCCGCCAGTGCGGGCGGTTGCACGACAGGCGCAGCGCCAGGGGAGGGAAGCCGCAGATGGAATCTGCTCAAAGCGTGGAGCCGGGCGGACGGCTGCATCCGGGTCTTGATCCGAAGAGCAGCGCCTGGCGACTCAATCCATAGCCGGATGACGTCGGACCGCATGGGCCCAATGCGGTGACAATGGAACAAAAAGAGCTGATGGCTGAAACTCGACAACGCGACTACCAGCGCCAACCCGAAGAGCGCCAGGGAGCACGGCCGCAGCGCTTGCCGCCACAGGGAAGGCCCGGAGCCAGCCGGTACTCCCGCCGTGCGAAGCGGCCGGAACGTCAATCCGACGATCGCAGCGAATCCGGAGATCGAGATGGACCGTCCCTGAAGAAACACCGGTCGGCATACCTCCCTGTCTAGCGGAGACTTGCGCGCTGTATCGTTAGACACTAACGCCAGCCAGGGGTTGCCTCGGAGAGAGCCGATTTTTTGCGACGGTCGCAGTTTGCATTCGGCTCCGGTTGCGCCGGGCGCAGTCCGCGCCGCTGCCGTTCTGCCCCGCTTG
>JAJYFB010000114.1 GCA_021785495.1 Acidobacteriota bacterium
AGGCCGAAGAGTCCGAAGGCGGCGAGCAGGCCGCCTGAACGGGCCGCCGCGCTTCCGTAGGATTGAACCGGCGTGACGCCGTTCACGTCTCATCGCCACGCAAGATCCCGGCTGGGATCTTGCGTGGCGATTTTTTGCGGAATGGGCGGCAAGACAGCGCGTGGCATTCGTTGCCAGCCGTGTCGTTTACTGCTGGCCGTAGGTCGCCTTGGGACCATGCTTGCGCGTGTAATGGTGCTCTTTTACGTAGGGCGGAATGCCGGCCTCGGGGGCGCCGAGCAGCACGCTGCGAAAGGCCATCCGCGCGATGTACTCAAGAATGTCGGCGTGTTCGACGGCCTCGGCCGCGGTTTTGCCCCAGGTGAATGGCGCATGGCCGGCCACCAGAACGCCGGGAACGGCGAGAGGATCGAGCTGGCGTTCCTGGAAGAGCCGGGCGATGACCGCGCCCGTGTTGCGTACGTAGGCTTCGGCCACTTCCTCGGCCGAGAGCGGAGCGGTGACGGGAACCGGGCCGTAGAAGTAGTCGGCGTGTGTGGTGCCGAGGCAGGGAATCGAGCGGCCGGCCTGCGCCCATGAGGTCGCAAACTCCGAGTGGGTGTGGACGACGCCGCCGATCTGCGGAAACTCGCGATAGAGCAGCGTGTGCGTGTCCAGGTCGCTCGACGGGCGCAGTGCGCCCTCGATGATGTTGCCGTCGAGATCGGTCACGACCAGGTCGGCCGGTTGCATGGTCGCGTAATCGACCCCGCTGGGCTTGATGACGACGAGAGGCCTGGCGCCCGTGCGGTCAATGCCGCTCACGTTGCCGAAGGTGTGCGGCGCGAGACCGCGCCGGGCGATCTCCTGATTGGCGTGAAGAACGTCGTTGCGAAGCGATTCTAGTAGCATAGCTTGAGGATAAATCCCACGGCGACGCTTCGCTTGCTCCTGCCGGCCGGTATGCGCTGGAGCCGAAATGGACGCAGGAACACGGCCCGCGAAGCGGAAGGCGGCATCCGTTCGTGCCGCAGCCGTCGCCAACGGATGCGGCTAGGTTGCTGCGCAGAGCGAGCGCATGGCGATGTAGTCGGCTTGCGCCGCAGCCAGTGGCGGCATGTCGGCAAACGGCGGCTCCTGCTCGGAGAAAAAATACTCGACGCCAGAAGCTTCGGCGGCGGCAAAGATGGGCTTGTAGTCGACAAAACCGCGCCCAAGCTCGGTTCCCGTGGGCCGGCCCGGGCCGAAAAGCGCGGTGGTCGGCTTTTTAACAGGTAGAAAATCCTTGACGTGAATCATGCGGTAGCGCCCGCGATAGGCGCGCAGGTACGCGGCTGGATTCTGACCCGCTGCCGCCATCCATCCGCAATCCAGTTCGAGTTTCACCAGTTCCGGATCGGTCTCTTTGAGCAGCAAATCGTAGCCCGTGCCGCCATCCTCCAGACGGAGGAACTCGAAGTTGTGGTTGTGATACACGTAGCGGGCACCGGCCTTTTTCGCCTGGACGCCGAGCGAGTTGGCAAGCGCGGCGAGCCGTCTGAAGTCGTCTCCGGTCAGGTCCGAGTGCGCGCCGTAATGCTTGGTATCGCTGCCCGCAATGTTTGTCATCAGCATGGAGCTGACCGCGTAATGGGCTCCGGTGGCGAGAGCCTCATCGAACACCGCCGCCGGGTCGGCGTTCAAAAAGTTCACATGCGCGCTGGGGCATTGCAGTCCAGCGGCCTCGACCGCCGCGCGAAACTGCCGCGGCGTTTCCTGGTCCAGCGGATAGTATTCAACGAATCGGTACCCGCTCTTTCGCAGCGCGGCGAGGGTTCCCGGCAGGTCGCGGCGCAACTCGGCCGAGACCGTGTACAACTGGATGCCGAGCGCTGGACAGCCCGAATCCGCCTTCAGAAAGGAAGGCGACGCCAGCAGAGCGGCTCCGGCGCCCGATTCGGCCAAAAACAAGCGGCGCGTGAGACGGTTCATCGTTGCATTTCTCTCCGTGAAAAAGACTCGATCCGTCTGCGCCACCGGGCTGCAAGGTCTATTTTGTCGGGTCGGGCGCGGTGAACGCGGAACAGCAGGGCTTTTCCGTGGCATGGAAATTCATCAGTTCCAAGCGAATGCCATCCGGATCAAAGAGATTGTACTGCCCCTTGCCATCGCGGCCGATCTGCGTGTGCGTCATGGCGTCCACCCCGGCCAGCCGGCCGCTGGCCTTGAGCTGGGCGAAAGATGCGTCGACGGAAACCTCACCGATGGAAAAGTGGTCGAGCACGCCGAGTTCGCGCTGGGTCATCGTGGCAGGAATCCCCGGGCCTGGATCGTCGACCAGCATATATTCAAGCCAGTCGCGGCTGTCGGGAGCTTGCTGGCTCACCCAGTCGATCGTGCCGTCTTTCATGCCGCCGAACCAGTAGGGGCGAAAGCCGAGCAGCGTGCGGTAAAACCGGTCTTCCGCCGGGCGGGAGTGCACCAGAAAGCCGATGTGGATGATGTGATGGCCGATCGCGTTCGGCGCTACGAGTGGCTTGGGATGGGCGGGCGGCTGGACAAATTGAACCTTGTTGCCCTCCGGATCGAGCACCTCGAACCAGCGGCTGCCGTCGGCGCCAGCCTCGACTTTGTCGGGAGTCTTCCAGCGTTTGGCCGCCAGATAGCGGCGCAACGCCTCGGCATTGTCCGTGTTCCAGGCCGAGTGGTCGAGCCGGTCGATTCCCGCTCCGGGCGGCAAGGGCAGCACCTCGATGAACTGTGTGTCGCTGAGGGCATAGCGCACGCCGCGCGGATCTTCCGGATCGGGCAGCTTTACGGCGCCAACCGCCTCGCGGTAGTAGCGATCGGTCGCCGCGGGGTTCGACGTGTAGATGGCCAGGTGAGAGATTCCGGTGATGCGCGGCCGGGTGAGAGATTGCGCCGCCTGGGAGACGGCAGCAGCTCGGGCGGTAGCGGCGATCGCCAGAAAAAACAAGGCAAACCGGAGGCTTCGTTTCATTCCCCACCTCAAAAAACCGCCGCGCTGCTTCTGTTTGCGCTCAAATGCCGCAAACCCGCTACGGCGCAGGCCAATGCGTTGGATCAACCTGCTGAGATCGTTCTCAACCTGCCGTCGATCCTAGTGCGCCCTGATTCTGTTGTCAAACGGGACTTTTCAGCAATTGCCAATCGCAGGGGGCTGTCGATGGCCGGACGCAAACCGCGCCGTGCCTCGCGCGGAATCGGCGAAGCTTCGCATGGCTCGATTGTGGATAGGTTGCGCCCATGGACTTGTTGCGTCGCAGACGGATAGATACGCCGGCTGCGTGCGCAGGCGAGAAAGGAATGTTTCACTTCGGCGCAAACCCCTGAGTGCGAAAAAAGCTCCGGCGTTGGAGCACCGGAGGCTGACCATCGCACGTTTGCTCCCCGATTTTATTCTGCCCAGCGGCGCAGAACCAGCGAAGCGTTGACGCCGCCGAAGCCGAAAGAGTTCGACAGGGCAATCTCGAAGGTGTGCGCCATCGGATGGTTGGGCACGTAGTTGAGCCGGCACTCGGGGTCGGGCGTTTCCAGGTTGATGGTGGGCGGAATCCGCTGGTTCTGGAGAGCCAGAACGCAGATGCCGGCCTCGAGGCCCCCGGCGCCGCCCAGCAGGTGGCCGGTCATCGATTTTGTCCCGCTGATCTTGAGCGCGCCGCTCAGCGCGTGCTCGCCGAAGACCTTCTCGATGGCCTGCGACTCGTTGCCATCGCCAGCCGGAGTCGAGGTGGCGTGGGCGTTGACGTAGCCGACCTCTTCGGGCCGGATGCCGGCGTCCTTGAGGGCCGCGCGCATGCTGCGCTGCGCTCCGGCGCCTTCTGGCGCCAACGCCGTCATGTGATGGGCGTCAGCGCTCATGCCGTAGCCGATGACCTCAGCCAGAATGTTGGCGCCGCGTGCGCGGGCAAACTCCAGCTCTTCAAGAATGAGGATGCCGGCGCCCTCGCCGATCACAAAGCCGTCGCGATCCTTGTCGAAGGGGCGGCTGGCGCGTGTGGGCTCGTCATTGCGCGTCGAAAGCGCGCGCATGGAGGCGAAGCCGCCCACGGACATCGGCGTCACCGCAGCCTCTGCGCCGCCGGCGATCATCACGTCCGCGTCGCCGTGCTGAATGATGCGCACCGAATCGCCAATGGCGTTGGCGCTGGTGGCGCAGGCCGTGGCCGTGGCCGAGATGGGGCCGCGCGCACCGTAGCGAATGCTGACCTGCCCGGCGGCCATGTTGACAATCGCCGCGGGAATGAAGAACGGCGAAATCTTGCGCGGACCGCCCTGCATCAGGTTCGAGTGCTCGCGCTCGATCACCTCAAAGCCGCCGATGCCCGAACCGATGAAGACGCCCACGCGCTCGGCGTTGGCCTCGTCGATCGCCAGGCCGGACTGCGCCATGGCCTCGGCTGTCGCGGCAAAGGCGTAGTGAATGAAGCGCCCCATCTTGCGCGCTTCCTTCTTGTCGACAAACTGCAAGGGGTCGAAGTTCTTGACTTCGGCGGCGATGGTGGCCGAAAAGCCGGTGGTGTCAAAGCCCTGAATGGGCGCGACGCCGCTGGCGCCGGCCAAAAGCTGCCGCCAGACTTCGGGCGCGGTATTGCCGATGCCGCATAGCAATCCCACGCCGGTGACGACCACCCTGCGCGCCGAGCCCTGGGGCGATGACTGCGTTGCTTCCAGACTCAAGGGCTACTTGCCGCCTTTCGCGTTCTTCTCGATGTAGTCGATGGCGTCCTTGACGGTCTTGATCTTCTCGGCGTCCTCGTCGGGAATCTCCATGTCAAAGGCCTCTTCAAACTGCATCACCAGCTCGACCACGTCGAGCGAATCGGCGCCCAGATCTTCCTGAAAGCTGGCGCCGGGCGTCACTTCGGCTTCGTCCACCTGCAACTGCTCGACGATGATCTGTTTCACTTTCTCTTCTACGGCCATGCGTGTTTCTCCTCGTGTGATTGGGAACTTGAATTCATCTCGGGAACCCTGCGGCAGTCCTGCCCCGCGTGCCAACGATACCCGTCCGCGACGGGGGATGGCAACCGCCGCGCCGTGAAAAACCGCGCATGGCCCCGAAACTTCAAGTCTACCGGGCGGGCCGGGGGGTGTAAAGGCTTGGAAAACAAAGATTGCAGGGCTGGAGCCGGGGAGCGAGCCGCGCCGCGCTTGCGGCCGGGACGGAAAAACGCAAGCCGATAGGAAATGCACAGGCTCTGCGCGTAGATTAAGCGAAGAGGCAGATCGAGATGCAGATCGCAATGGCGGCTCTGGCGGCCCTGGCCGCGGGCTTTCTTTTGGGCTTTTTGATCCGCGCCGTCGTGGCGCGCGCGGTGCTGGCCGAGGCGTTGGCCGTGGCGGCCGAGCGTGAGCGGCAACTGGCCGAGGCGCGCACGGAACTCGGTCGCGCGCAGGCCGAGGCAGCCGCACGAGCCGGTTTCGAGTCGCTGGCCGCCGAGCGCGAGCGGAGAATCGGCGAGCAGGCTGCGGAGATCGCCGCGTTGCGCAAGCAACTCAAAGAGAAAACCGACGAGGCGGCCGGGCTGGACGCGCAAGTAGCCTCATTGCAGACGCGGCTCCAGAACGAAGAAAAGAATCTGGCCGAAAAGCTCGCTCTTCTCGACAAGGCCGAGAAGACGCTGGCGGATAAATTCCAGTCGCTGGCCAACGACATTCTCGATAAAAAATCCAAGAATTTTTCCGAAGGCAATCAGAAGGAATTGAACACGCTGCTGGAACCGCTGAAGACGCAGCTCAAGGATTTTCGCGAGAAGGTCGAGCAGGCGCAGAGCGACTCGAAGAGCGGTGTGACCAGGCTCGAAACGCTGATCGGCGTGCTGGCCGAGCAGGGCCGGCAGATGAGCGAGAAGGCCGACAACCTGACCACGGCGCTGCGCGGTTCGGCCAAGGCGCAGGGCGACTGGGGCGAGTTCATTCTGCGCGACCTGCTCGAAAAGGCCGGCCTGCGCGAGGGTGAGCAGTACAGCTTTCAGCAAACCTTCACCGGCCTGGAAGGCGAGGAGGGCGGGAAGGGGCGCAGCGCGCGCACGGATGTGATCGTCGCGCTGCCGGGCGGGCGCAGTCTCGTCATCGACTCGAAGGTTTCGCTCACCGCCTACACCGAGTACGCAAATGCCGCCGACGAGGAAGCCCGCGCCGCCGCGCTCAAGCTGCATCTGGCCAGCGTGCGCACGCACGTGGCGGGACTGGCCAAGGCCGGCTACGACCGGCTGCCGGGGCTGGAGACGCCCGACTTTGTCGTCCTGTTCGTCCCCGTGGAACCGGCCTTTCTGGTGGCGCTGCAACAGGACGGCGAGTTGTGGTCGGAGGCTTACCGGCAGGGCATTCTGCTCGTCGGCCCCACGACGCTGCTTTACATCGTCCGCATCGTGAACGTGCTCTGGCGGCAGGAGATGCAGGCGCGCAACGTCAAGGAAGTGATGGACCGCGGCACGGAATTGTACGAAAAATTCGTCAATTTCGTGGGCGATCTCGAAAAAGTCGGCGACAGCCTGCGCGCGGCCGACGCGAATTACGCCAACGCCATGAAGAAGCTGAGCGAAGGCCGCGGCAATCTCGTGCGCCAGGTGGAGATGCTGAAAAAGCTCGGCATTCGCAGCGGCAAGTCGATGTCGCGAAAGCTGCTCGACGCGGCGGAGGGGGATGATGCCGAGCTCGCGCTGACCGAGGGCGCGGAGGATCGGTAATCTTCACGCGCAAAGCGAGCGCACGAATCGCTTTTGTTTGCATCGCAGGTCGCCGCGCCCCTCCGGGGCGCGAACGGTTTTTTTTCGCATCGTCCCAGGGTTCCGCTTCGCTCCACCCTGGGCTATTTTCGCCTGTCCCTACGGGACGAAGCCGGTTGACGAATCAATAGCCGAGTCCATTGCGCGCTCGGGCTTCGTTCATGCGATGGTCCTGTCTTCACTCGCACAACCGAAGTCCGTGCGCACGAAAATCGTGTACACTGAGAAAGTATGGCCCTGCGCAACATCACCTTCAGCGCCGACAACGACCTCATCGATCGGGCGCGGCTGCTTGCGCAAAGCGAGCGCACGACTCTGAACGATGTCTTTCGCGAATGGCTGACGCAGTACACGGCCTCGCGGTCGGGCGCTGCGCGCTTCGACGCATGGATGCGCCGGATGAAGCCCCTGCGGGCGGGGCGCCGCTTTACGCGGGACGAGATGAATGAACGATAGGTTCTTTCTCGACACCAACCTCTTCGTCTACTCGGTGACGAACGACGATCCGGCCAAGACGCGCGCCGCAACGGGGTTGATCCGTCAGGCTCTCAAGACGCATAAAGGCGCTGTCAGCTACCAGGTCGTGCAAGAGTTCTTCCACCTCGCGCTCAAGCGCTTTGCCGTGCGCATGAGCCGCCAGGATAGCGAAGAGTACTTCGAGTGCGTCTTTCGTCCCTTGCTCAAGGTGCATTCTTCGGCCGCGCTCTACGCGGAGGCGCTACGGCTGCACGCGGCCAGTAAGGTGCAATGGTACGACTCCTTGATCGTTTGCGCGGCGCGCGAGGCTGACTGCGGCATCCTCTATTCAGAAGATTTTCAGCACGGGCAGCGATTCGGCGGCCTGCGGGTGGTCAATCCATTTCTCGATGAAGATGAAGAATAAAACCGGCCGAGGCGTTGAGCCGCACCGCCTGCGCTGAATCTTCGATTCCCTTTATTCGGCGAACGTCTCGCGCAGCCGCCGCCAGGTGGTTTCGAGATCTTCCGGCAGGACGCGGCTTTCGGCGACGCTGGTCATGAAGTTGGTGTCGCCCAGCCAGCGCGGCATGGCGTGCAGATGCACATGCCCGGCGACGCCGGCACCGGCGGCCCGGCCCACATTCATGCCGAAGTTGAAGCCCTGCGGCTTGTAGAGCCGGTCGAGGGCGCGCTCGGTGCGCTGCGCCAGGTCGATCAGCTCGTGCGCTGCCGCGCGCGGCAACGCGGCCAGTCGGTCCAGATGCGCGTAGGGCATCGCCATCACGTGGCCGGAGGTGTACGGAAAGGCGTTGAGGCAGACAAAACAATGCTCACCGCGCAGGACCAGACCCGCGGCGGCCTCGGCATGGTCGCGCTCCATGCCGCCGGCAATCGCGTGATCGACGCTGGCGGCGAGGTTGCAGAAGACGCAGCCCAGATCGCCCGGCCATGCGTCGAGCGCTGAGGGAACGCCCGCGCGCGCGGTCTTGTCGGCCGTGGTCACGTACGCGTAACGCCAGGGAGTCCAGAGATAATCCATTGCGAACCTCGCTGCTCCTGTCGATTCGGCCCGTCGATTTGCGTGCTTTCCCATCTGTTCCGAAAAAACGAGGAACGGACGGGCTGTGATCCCGCCGATCAGTTGCCGCCCTTCAGCTCCGTCAGCGTCTTTTCGAGGCTCGCCGCATCTTCCACGTTCAGCGACTTGAGTTCCCCGTCGAACTGCTTGAGCAGGCCGCAAAGCACCTTGCCGGGACCGACTTCGATAAACAACTCCGCGCCCGCGCTCTTCAGTGTTTGCTCGCAGTCGATCCAGCGCACCGCGCCCGTCACCTGGCGGATGAGCGCGTCGCGCGCGGCCTCGGCCGTGGTGACGAGGCCGCCGCTGACATTGGCGGCAACGGGAATACGCGGCTCACCGAGCGCGATACCGCCGAGCACGCGCGCCACCTCTTCCTGCGCCGGCTGCATCAGGGCGCAGTGGAAAGGCGCGCTGACTGGAAGCGGCACCGCGCGCCGCGCGCCTTTGGCCTTGCACAGCGCCGAGGCTTTTTCGACGGCGGCGGCCGCGCCGGAGATGACCGTCTGCGTGGGCGAGTTCAGATTGGCGGCCTGGACCACGAGGCCGGTTTCGCGCGCGGCTTCCGCGCAGCATTCGGCCACCTGCGCGGCGTCGAGCGCCAGCACGGCGGCCATCGCGCCCTCGCCGGCCGGAACGGCCTTCTGCATGGCCGCGCCACGCGCCTTGACCGCGCGCACCGCATCGGCGAAGGCCAGCGTTCCCGCCGCGACGTGCGCGCTCCACTCGCCCAGCGAGTGACCGGCGGCCAGCGATGGCTCGATGCCGTGCTCGGCCAGCACGCGCGCCGCCGCCACGCTTGCCGTCAGAATGGCCGGCTGCGTATTTTCGGTCAGGCGCAGATCGGCATCGGGACCCTCAAAACAGAGCTTGGAAAGTGAAAAACCGAGGGCCGCGTCGGCCTCGGCAAAGGTTGCGGCGGCAACAGGAAAACGCAGGCCAAGCTCGCGGCCCATGCCGACGGCCTGCGAACCCTGCCCCGGAAAAAGAAAGGCGATTTTCATGGACATTTCAATGCGATTGTAAATCCTCGCGGGCCGGCATCCTCGCACGCGGTCAGTTGACCCAGGGCCATCGCATTTGGATTTCGCATTGCCGCCCGGAACGGCTTTGAAAGGGCACGGCTTCAGCCGTGCCGAAACGTGGTGCGGAAAACGGTCCGGCTTGAGCCGCCGAGGGATGCTTTTTGGATGCAGAACCCATCCCGCTGGGCCGAAAGGCCGCAAACATTCAGCGGAAAAGAATCGTTCGCGCCCTGGAGGGGCGCGGCGATTCCGCGATGCAAACAAAAATCGATTCGTGCGATCGCCCAGTCAGTTGAGCCACTTGCAAAATTCGATAGACGTGCGCAGGAATTGAAAGGGCACGACTTGAGTCGTGCCGTAGGTCGCCTGGAATGAATGAGGGCTTTAGCCCCTGAGGGACGATCTTCTGCTTGCGGATGTGCCGGCACGGAATTTTGCAAGTGGCTCAGTTGGCCCGGAAAAAATCTCCCAGCCCGGCCCGCTCGGCGTGAGCGGCCATCCCGGCCTGAATGGCGAGCGCCAGCTCCAGTGCGTTTCTTCCCTGCTCGGCCGTCACGCGAGGCGGCCGTCGCGTGCGCACTGAATCGAGAAAGGAGAGAATCTCGAGCCGCAATGGCTCGCCCGGCTCGACCTGCGGCCTGACGAAGCTCAGGCCCGGAGCGGGGCCCTCTTGCGCTTCGATGGGCTGCGGCGCGGGCTGCGTTCCC
>JAJYFB010000115.1 GCA_021785495.1 Acidobacteriota bacterium
CTCCACGTGGTGCAGGTGGGCCACCTTGTTCAGGTTGAAGTCGTTGGTCACCACCTTGGCTTCCCACTTTTTGGCCAGTTCCAGCAGCTTCAGGTCGACCTCGTGGATCGAAGGAAAATCATCGGGCACGATCTGCACCGGCAGTTTGTCGTTCGACTGCATCCGCTGCAGCATGTCGAGGCCGCGGCGCCCGCGCTGCCGCTTGGAGCCATCGGTCGAGTCGGCCACCACTTGCAGTTCGCGCAGAACGAACTCGGGAATCACCAGCGTGCCGTCCAGAAAGCCCGCCTCGGCAATATCGGCGATCCTGCCGTCAATAATGACGCTGGTATCGAGCACCTTGGCGCTGCGGCTGGCCGTCCGGTCGCCGGAAAAGATGGTGTTGAGCGCCGCCGGGTTCAGCAGATCGCCCTTGCTCGCGCCCACCAGCAGGCCGACGTAGGTCATCAGCAGCAGCACGAAGATCTGCAACGCCGCCGAGTTGTTCGGCGCAATGGGCGCCGCGCGCAGCACCAGGCAGAACAGCGCCGCGCCCAGAATGCCGAGCACGCTGCCCACCACGGCGCCGATCAGACGCCGCAGCGCAAGCGCCCGCACGCGCAGCTCGAAGACGATCACCGCGCCGGCCGCCGCCGCGCCCATCGCCGCGCCCGCCCATCCGGCCGCAATGCCGAACGGGCGCAGGAAATAACAAACGGCCGCCAACAGAACAACAAAAAGAAGACGTAAAACGACCAGGTCCACACGGGCCTACTTTCGACCGGAAGCGAACCGCGCCACCGGAGGGTACGAAGCCGAGTATGCGCATTGCGCTGCTGGTCCGTCAAGAGGCCGGGGCGGAGGGTCAGGACAAACGCATTTCAGCTTGCGGGATGATTTTGCTTGGAAAGGGCACGGTTGAAGCCGTGCCCTTTCCAAGCTGTTCCCGGCGGCAATGCGAAATCCAAATGCGTTTGCCGGGGCGGAGGGTCCGAACCGGCGGGGAAATCCGGGACGGCGGCTGGAAAATCGCAACCGCCTGCGGCTCACAACCATGCGTTTCCATGCGCGGGAGGCTTGCCGGTGGTGCGCTCGCTCAAGGACCAGTTGCGGCAGAGCTTCAACGTCTCCGTGGCGGAGATGGACGAGGCGGTCGTCTGGCAGTCGGCGACGCTGGGACTGGCGGCGATCTCGCGCTCGCGCGATTACCTGCACGGCCTGATGGAAGAGGCCGAACGCGCCGCCCACCGCATGGCCGGCGAACTCGGCGCCGAGCTGGCCGACTCGTTCTGGGAGTATCTCGAGAACTGACCTCCGCACCCCGCGCGGCTGATTGACCGGAACAGCCCCGGAGTGATCCAAGCGCCGCAGCCGAGGCGTCCGCCCGGAGGGCTCAATCGATGCTTGAGGAGCGTCTCGATAATGGTGCGCCCAGAAAGATCGATTCCTCAGGAAATGCCCGTTTTTCGGGAGAAATCTCGACCGAGGCAGATGCCCCTCAATGCGTTCCGCGCACAAATGTGGGTGCCCCATCCAAGCCGCGCTTTTTGCGGCTTGGGTGGGATCGGTAGAAATCAGCCTCGCCGCATCGAGAATCGTGCTCTCCCACCCAAAGCGCGATAGAACTGCGCTTTGGATGGGGCACCCGGCTCAAAAGGAAGAGGTCGTGGAAAAGGTCCAATGATACTTTCGATTGATAAGGGTTAGACCATCCAGAATCCTAACTTTTCAATTCACCAGCTACTTCCGATAAAGAAACCGGCTCTAAATCATGGTCGCAGTTGACCTGAAACTCTTCCAAAAGCCGTTCAAGATCGCTGCTTGCTCTATGGCCTATGCTTCTTCGGTGATGGACAAGGTACTTTAGTGGAGAAAGGATTTTGCCTGTGGCTCTGGCAAACTTATCTTCAGGAACATGTTTCCGGGCAAGGACGCATAGTTCAAAGGTTGCCCGAAAGAGATCCCTGAAGGCTGGGTGATTAACATCTAAGCGTTCATCTCGGACACGGAAGTTCCTTCGTGAAAGCATCAATATCTCTTCCAACATGTCGCGATCAGAGCGAATTGAGTCCCCTGCATTTACGGATATATTTTCAAGTTGCTGAGATATCTCTTCCTCCAGCTTCGGCCACCACATTTCAAATACACTTTCCAATACTTCAGGCGCAAGCCCTGATTCACCAAGCTCAGTATTAATCATTTTCAAGACGCGTCGAAGCTCATCTTTGCCAAACTTTGCTGCTTGAAATTGCACTAATGGTCCCTTGATGTCGGTGGGCTCAATTTCACCAAACAACAAAGGGCAGACCCTTGAACGATCTAGATTCTTAGAGAGGGCTCCTGCCTCAAACACTAACCATGGAGCTTCAGGATTTTCAGGTGTAATGAAGAGAAGTGCAATTCGGCTCGCTTCAAGTTCTTTTGCAATCTCACTTGACCACCTCGCACCCTTTGAAACGTCGTCCGGGCTAAAGTATGGGCGAACCGCCTGAAGCACACTTGGAAGCCACTTCCTCATTATCTCTGCAATTGCCTTGCTTCGATCGCCAGACCAGCTCAGGAAAACTTTCATAACTCATGCCTCCTATGTATTTGACAGGATTTCAATCTGCTACGGATCGTGAGCGAAAGTTTATATCGTTCCGATCGGCAGGTGGCCCTGGTCTCGTTTTTGACTTGGGAGACACAAAGCTACCCAACAAAAAATATTACTCCTGTTAAAAAGGGGCAGGTGGCCCGCCCAAGTCCTTCACGCTTTATGCTGGCATGATTGTCCGTGCCCCATGCAAAACGCGTTCTTTGCGTTTTGAGTGGGAGGCCACGTGACTCCATCGCCCGCTCATCGCAAAAACGCGATACACGGGGCACAGCGCCGGCGCTTACAACGCGCTCTCGCCGCGCTCGTCGTTGCGAACGCGGATCGCCTCTTCGAGCCGGCTGATGAAGATCTTGCCGTCGCCGATGCGGCCGGTGCGGGCCGCATTGAGGATCGCGTTCACCACTTTGTCCTCAAGAGAATCGGCGACGGCAATCTCCAGCTTGATCTTCGGAATGAGATCGACCGTGTACTCGCGTCCGCGGTAAAACTCGGTGTGGCCCTTCTGGCGGCCATGGCCGCGGGCTTCCAGAATCGTGATGCCTTCGATACCGGCCTCCAGCAGGGCCGCCTTCACCGCGTCCAGCTTGACGGGCTGAATGATGGCTTCAATCTTGACCATAGGCGCGTTCCTCGCTTCAATTCCTTGCGGCGATCCGATGAAGAGGATTCCCCTCGAACCGCCCGGCCAGCTCCGCTGAAGCGGCTAACCGTTCAGATCGTAGCCTTCTTCGCCGTGCTGCGAAAGGTCCAGACCCTCGACCTCGTCGGTGGCCGGGACGCGCAGACCCATCGTGCGATCGACCAGGAACAGGAGCACGAGCGTTCCGGCGATGGCCAGCGCCCAGCCCAGGCCCACGCCGACCGCCTGATTCCACACCTGCCGCCAGTTGCCGTCGATGGCTCCCGCCGGGTGCGGCAGCCCGTCAGTGCCCTTGCCGAAGACCGCGTTGATCGCGCCTGAAGCAAAGAGCCCCGTGAGCAGCGCCCCGATGGTGCCGCCCATGCCATGCACGCCGAAGGCGTCCAGCGAGTCGTCGTAGCCGAAGATCTTTTTGATCTTCAGCACCATGAGGCAGCAGACCAGCCCGGCGATCGCGCCAATGAGGAGTGCCGACATGGGCTGCACAAAGCCCGAGGCCTGCGTGATGGTCGCCAGCCCCGCAACCGCGCCCGAGATGGCGCCGAGCGCCGTCGGTTTGCCGTTCAGGACCCACTCTGCCGCTGTCCAGGTGATTGCGGCAGCCGCGGCGGCGAAATGGGTGTTGACAAAGGCGCTGGTGGCCAGCGGCCCGGCCGACAGCGCGCTGCCGGCATTGAAGCCGAACCAGCCGAACCACAGCAGGCCCGCGCCGATGAAGCTCAGCACCAGCGAGTGCGGCGCCATGTTTTCCTCGGGGTAGCCCAGGCGCTTGCCCAGATAGAGCGCGCAGACCAGCGCCGAAACGCCGCTGGTGATATGCACCACCGTGCCGCCGGCAAAGTCCAGAACCGGCCAGTGCGCGCCGGGGGTATTGAAGTTCAGCAACCCGCCCACGCCCCAGACCATATGCGCCATCGGGCAATAGACGACGAGCGACCAGAGCGTGAGGAAAACGGCCATCGAGCTGAACTTGACGCGCTCGGCGAAGGCCCCTGTAATCAGCGCCGGCGTGATGATGGCGAACATGAGCTGATAGACCATGAAGGTCTGCTCGGGAATGGTCGCGGCATAGGCCGGGTTGGGCGCAAGCGTTACCCCGCGCAGGAACAGGTGTTCGAAGCCGCCAAGGAAGCCGTTGCCGTGGCCGAAGGCCAGCGAGTAGCCCACGACGGCCCACAGAACGGTAATCAGCGCCATCATGGCGAAGCTCTGCATCATCGTGCCGAGAATGTTCTTGCGGCGCACCAGGCCACCGTAGAACAGCGTCAGGCCCGGCGCGGTCATCAGTAGCACCAGCGCCGCCGAAACGAGCATCCAGGCATTATCGCCGGACATCTGCGCCTGGGCGACGGCCTGCTGCAGGGCGGCGATCTGGGCCTGCGAAGCGGGAGCGTTCGCGGCCGGAGCCATTGCGGCGGTCTGGGCCAGTGTCCAGGCGGGCATCCCGAACAGCGCAAGCACAAACAGGAATCGAAGCCATTGACGGCACATACAGTTCTACACTCCTCCCGGCACCATGCGCGCACGGTGCGGGTTCCGTCGCCGGCGCAGAAAAGACTGCCGGAGACATGGTTCGGACTCACGTCGGCTGCGCGGTCGCGCACAGTCACCGAGAGATGGAAAAGAAGAGAAAAACAGGATTGCGCTTTCGCATCATTTTCCTCAAGGCGGAAGAAAAACGCAAGATTTTTTTAAAATTTATATGGGATCTTGAGAAGAACTATGATACTTGCCCTGTTCTTCGACTGCGACGGCCGCGCCCCGGCGGCAGTTGCCTGAACAAAGTCCGAAGACGCGGTTGAGCCACTTGCAGCATGCAATCGATGACCACAGGACTGAAAAGGGGCACAACTTGAGCCGTGCCGTAAAACGCCCGGAACGAATGGGGCTTTCGCCCCGGAGGGATGTTCTTTCCCCGGAAGATACTCCAAAACTGCATGTCGCAAGGGGCGCACGCCTGCTCGCAAACTCAACTTGAGAGCATCCACTGCCGGAATTCGGTTCATCCTTGAGCCCGATCGCGAGGGCGAAGAGGCAGGCACGGAAACCCGCTCTCGCGCCACGGCCCTCTCAAGGGCGCGCGGGATCGCCGTAGAGAATTCCGCGGCCGTGCGTGCCGACATAGACGCGGCCGAAGAGGCGCGGATCGCCCGTGATCTGCAGGATGAGCCCCCATTGATGCTTGCTGTCGTTGATGCGCGTCCAGGTCCGCGCCGCGTCGGTGGAACGGAAGATCCCATCGCGGCCGGCAACCGTTCCGGCCAGATAAAGCGTGGGAGAAAGACCGTGAGGGGCCGCTTTGCCGAAGCCGAACGCTCGAACCCGCTCGACCTGGGGCAGGCGCGCGAAAACCACTGCGCCGGAATGCGGCGCACGCACCGATGCGCGGAAGAGACCATCGGTGGTGGTCAGCCACAGAGCGCCGCGACGGCCCGGCGCAAGATAGAGGCGATTGGCGCCGCTGCGATGGTCAAAGCCGTGCATGGCGCGCGAGGAAGAGACCTCGCCGGGCAGGACAAAAGGCTGCCCGGTGAAGCTCCGGCCGCTGTCGAGGCTCGTGTACAGAGTGCGCGTCTGGAGCGAGACCGCATAGAAGACATGCGCGGCGGCGGGATCGGCGACTGTCCTTGTTCCGCGGGGAAGGCCGCGCACGGGCATCCATGTCGCTCCGCGATCGCCGGTGACAAACGGTCTCTCGCCCTCCGGGGTCCAGATCCAAACGGCGCCATCGGCCGAGACCGCGACACTGCCAGCGCGGCTGTCGGGAGCGGGAGAAGCCGGCGTCGGCGCCCAGGTGCGGCCAGAATCGAGCGAGTAGCCGAGGTTGGCTCCGTCCGCGTGGCCGGCCGCGACGCCGACGCGAACGACGACTGCGGGCTGCAACGAGGCCGAGGCCACCGAGGTTGTATTGCCCAGCCGCGGCGGCGCTGAAGAACCCTCCGGCGCCGGCTGGTCCAGGTTCCAGTGTACAAAGCCGCCGTAGTCGCCGATTCCCGAGATCAGATGCGCGCCGCGCGGGGGGCTGTCGAGCGTCAAGGCCACGGTTTCTTCGATTCCCTTGGCGAGGATGCTCCAGTGCGTCGGCAGGCCGCGATCGGAATCGCCAAGATCGAAGGTCTCCCAGCCGCCGTAGCCGGTGGTGAAGACCGCGTGATTGGAGTTGGTGGGATCAATCTCCACATCGAAGAGCCAGTGAATGGGCGTGCGTTGCACGTACGGAGCGAGCCGGTAGTCGAAGACGCCGCCGCCGCGCCCGGTGAAGATCGGCCGCCAGGTCGCGCCGCCGTCGGTCGAGCGGAAAATATCGTCGCCACCTTCCGAAGCCGGCCGGCCGAAGCTGCTGACCATCACCGTCTGCGGATACCGTGCGTCGACGGTCACTGCGGCATAACCAAATTCCTTGCTGCCGGCAACCGGCCGCTCCGGTGTGATCTGCGTCCACGCGCCGCTTCGGATGTCGAACTTCCATAACGCGCCGTTCCGCATGTGCGAGGGGCCCGGCGCGCTGCCGTAGGCGACATAAAGAAAGCCGTCTCTTGCAAGCGCGGCTCGCGTGGGCCGATCGTCCGTGGGCTCGCCGGGAATGGCGTTCCAGGTCGCGCCCCCGTCGTGAGAAACCAGGAGATTCGGCGCGCCCCTGCGCGAAACGCCAACATAAATCGCCGGCGTGCTGACCGTCTGCTGGCTCCGGGCGGCCATCGGGCCGAAGGCGACAAAGGCGATGCCGAAGGCGCGCCCCTGCGCATGCGTGCCTGCCGGTGCGGCCTGCATGGATTCCATGGAGCGGGAAAAGACGGCGCGGGAAAAGCTGGCGACGCGCGTCCAGTGCCGGCCGCGATCCAGCGACCGCCAGAGTCCATCGCCGGGCGTGCCCAGGTAGAGAATGCGCCCGTCGTGCGGATCGACGGCCAGGCTCTCGCCGTTTCCCCGGCCGTCCTCATTGCCGCCCAACGGAAACGGCAGCGCGGTGCGCTGAAAACTGCGGCCGCGATCCGCCGAGCGCAGCAGCGCGGCATTCGGCGCATCGGGACCGGTATACATGCCACAGGCCAGATACACACGGTTTTCATCCGATGGATCGACGGCGATCGAGGCCACACCCATCAGGTTCCAGTCCGTGTCCGGAACCCAGTCCATCAGCGCCCGCCAGCGCTGTGCGCTTTCATCCCAGCGGTACGCGCCGCCAATATCGGTGCGCGCATAGCGGAGCCCCGGCGTCTTCGGAGCAAAGACGATTCCGTCCACAAAACCGCCCCCGACAATCTGCACATTCTTCCAGGCATAGGCTTGCTGCCGCAGAGACTGTCCTGACGCATACATTGCCGCCACCAGCCACAGTGCTACCCAACCGGTCTTCGCTCTCATTCGACTGATTTCCTCGCAAAAGATGGCCTAGTTGGCGGTCTCCGAAAAGGTCACCGCGGCGCCGCCGAGCACGATCTGCTCCTGCGCGGTCACCGTGACCGCTCCGGCCGTCGCGGGCAAAGTCAGCGTCACCGAGGCCACGCCGGAGGCGTTCGTCGTGGCGATCACGCCCGTTCCGCTGGTTGTGCCGTTCGAGAGCGTACCGGCCGAAGTGGTGAACAAAATGTTCGCGCCTGTGGCCGATCCACCGGACTGTCCCGGCGAAAGCGTGACCGTCAGCGGATTCGCAAGCGCCGTGCCGTGCGTGCCGCTCTGCGCGTCGCCGCCCGACTTGGCAAGCGTGGCCGGCGGGTTGCCGACGACGATCCATCCGCCCTCGGTTTGCGTCGCCGCGCTGTCGCTGCCAGTCACCGTGTAGTGGCAGAAGCCGGACGTGCTGCCGGCGTTGACCGTGATGGTCGCCGGCTGTGTTGTCGTGATGGTGGAGTTGGTGAGCGTCAGCGTTCCATTGCAAGCGGTTGCGCCTTCGTAAGCATCGAAGACGGCTGAGGTCAGCGTCACGTTGGCCGAGCCGCTTGAAAGCGCGGGATGAAGAGTGGCCGTCCCCGCGGCCGGAACCATCAGGTCGTCGGGGTTCAGGGACCACTCCGCGGCCGGCTTCGCACTCGCGGTTCCGCTGACCACCAGCAGCGTGATGCTGTACGGCGCAAAGCTCTGCGCCGCACTCCATGCCTGCGCGCTCGAGGCCGCGATCGCCGTGGAAGCGGCCGACGAAAGCGTGTAGGCGACGTAGGTCGAAGCGCTGAAACCGTTCAGGTTGAACGCCACATTGGCCGCGTTGCCGGGGTCTTTATTGATCACCAGAATCGTCATCTGCGTACCGGCCGCGTTCAGCGCGGCGTAGCTGGTGAAGAGACTCGACTTGGCGTTGTTCGTGTCGGCGACGGAGATTGCGCCGAAGCTGTCGTGCTTGCCGTCGTAGTTGGTGTAGAGCTTCCAGGCCAGGTACTCGGGCGTACCCGAAGTCGGACCGCCCCAGCGCGAGGCAAAGCTCAGCCCCTCGCGGCCAAAAACGCCCAGCGTATCGGCGTCGGCGATCGCGGTCGAGAAGTCGGTCGAGGCGTTGGCGGCCAGGCCCGCGCCCCACTCGGTGAACGAAAGCGGCGTGCCCGGGTAGATCGCGTTGACCAGCGCCTTCATGCGCGGGATGACGAAGGGAATGCCGGGATTGGGCTCCTCGTTGGCTGTCCACGTGTTGTTTGTATCCGCGTTCGTCGTGGCCGGATCCCAGTAGTACAGCGGACAGGCCGCTGTAGCCGCTTGCAGTTGCGCGTTGGTGAAGTTGGTCGTCGGGCCGCAGTCGGCATAGGCGTGGATGTCGAAAACATCGAGCGTGCGCGCGCCGTTGATCTGATCCATCCAGTCGACCTGATTTAGCCACCAGGGTAGAAAGTCCACGCCGCCATGGCTGCTCTTGTCGCTGCTGTTCGCGCCGTTCCAGTAAAACCACCAGCAGCAGAAGACCGGGCCGAAGCGCACCGCCGCCGGGTCCCACGATTTCAGATTCGTCGCTTCCTTCTCGTACAGGTTGGCCAGTTCGTCGTAGCCAGACGGGGCCGGATGCACGTCCATGTGCGTGCCGCTCCAGATCTCCGGCTCGTTGTCCATGTCATAAAAATGGCAGGAGGCGATCATGGAGTACGGAACCGCGCAAGCCGCGCTGCCGCCGTTGAAGGCCGCGGCCAGCGCCAGCGCCCAGCTCTGGCGATCGATGCAGGTGCTTCCGTCCGACGTTCCCGACGGGCAATCGCTGGCGGTATCGACCAGCGGGTAGTAGGCTCCCGTCTGCGCCTGCGTGGTCACCGGAGTGCTGCAATCTGTTTTCAGGCCGTCGCCGGCGTTGCTGTTGTACGGATCGGTCTTGCATTGCGCGCCAAAGACGGAAACCGGAAAGCTGACGCCAGAGGCCTGCGCCACCCAGTCCATCATCGCCATTGTGGTCAGCGCATGGCTGCCGGCGTTCTGAATCTGCGTAATCAGTCCCACCTGATCGCCCGCGCCCGTGTAGTCCTCGAAGTACCAATCGGCGGCGGAGTTGCGGGTCTGCAACTTCCAGTTGTAATTCGACGCGTCGTTTCCGCCCCAGCGCGAATAAGTGAAGCCGGCATCCTGAATATCGGCGATGGTTTCATCGTTGTTGCCGTAAACGAACGGACTGATCTCGTGGCGATTGGCCAGCGTGTCGATGTTGACCGTGACGCTGGTTCCGCTCACGGCCTGCGTCACCGTGACCGAGCCTGTGCCCGTGGCGCTCGTGTAGGCCGCGCTGCTGGACGCATCCGGCGTGTACGTCGCCGTCAGCGTCGCCGCGCCCACGGCCAGATCG